>CAXSHP010000007.1:19312-36758 GCA_964236935.1 uncultured Sphingomonadaceae bacterium | reverse complement strand
ACAGCGGGATCAGCAGCAGCAGGCGCGCGGCGAAGATCGTCCCGACCCGCCCGACCAGCAGCGCCGCCAATCCGATGAGGCCGCCGAGGGCCGCGGAGGCGGTGAAGCTCTTGAGCCACAGCAGGCTTCGCGCGCCGGCGCCGGAGAGAATCAGCGAGCGCCACAATGGCAGGCGGCTCAGCCGCAGGATGAGGTCGCGGCAGCAATAGCCCAGGAGGAAGAACAGGAAGAAGGTCGCCGCCATGCGCCAGCCGAAACGGGTGATCAGCGCGTCGAGGCCATAGCGGCGGAAATGCCAGTCGGTCATGCCGAGCATGGCTGCGCTCAGCGCGACGCCGATCGCCAGCCCGATCGCGCGATGCGTCCGCGCGAGCCGCGCCGCGATCAGATAGACCGCAAGGCTCCACAGGAACCACAGCACCGAGGTCGGCGTGAGCCAGGTCATCACGATCTGCCGCGGATCGCCGCCCCAGCTCGAATGAGGCGCGGGCAGCATCGCCGAGACGCCCCAGATGATCGGCGCCCACAGCAGCAGCATCCACACCATCGGTCCCAGCCGCTCACGCCAGCATTCGGCCCAGCCCGCATCGACGTAGCGGGTGGAATTCATTCCGGAGATGGTGAAGAACAGCGCCAATCCGACCAGCTGAAGCTGCTTGATCGCGGCCACGACCTTGAGCTCGTGGAACCCGAAGCTCTGCAGGCATTGCGCCGAATGGAACACGATGATCACGCAGATCGTCAACCCGCGGAACGCATCGGGCCAGTCCAGCCGCGGCTTGGTCGGCGGCGCTGCGGCGGCGGGGGCAGCGGTCATCCGGGGATCGACCCGGCATCATGGCGCGCCGAAAACTCGGGGCGTCGGGAAGAGCGGCCGCATGGCCGTCGTACGCCCGCGACGCCCATGTATTTCTTTCGAAACTCCAAGATCGTAACCATGGACAGCCCCCGCCACCGGGGAGCCTAATCGACGAATTACTAAAGAATCAAGTGTAAATTCCTGTATTAACTACGTTCTTACGATCTTGCGCGATCGCCGCTATCGACCGCTGCCGAGCGCCCGCCGCACCGCCGGGCAGTCGGCACCTTGGCCGGAGCCTTGCCAGCGAAAGAGACGGAAGCCCGCAATGCCCGGCGTCACCGGCACCGCGCTTTGCTCAATGCCGTCGGCGACCGGGGCAGTGACGTAAAGCGGGTTACGCCAACTGGTGTTGGTCACCACGATCAGCCCGCCGGGGAGGCAGCGAAGCATGCCGTCAACCGCGCCTGGCGACCCGACTACCGGTCGGCCCGTCCGAAAATCGCGGCTGAATTCGTGCGGCGGAATGATCTCGTCGATCCGGGCCAGGTTGATCAGAATGTCGTGCCGCCCAAGATGATACAGACCGCGCAGATCGTCGTTGTTGACCACGAGCGGAGCATTGCGGGCCAGCGCGGCGAGAGCGGCTGCATGTTCCGTCCACGGGCGATCGACGATCGGCTGGGCAAATTTCGAGGGATGGAGCAGCGTGCTGCCGCCGGCGTGCAAATAGAGCAGCGCGGTGCGCCGATAGCCTCCTTGCGCGAAGACAAGGAACGCTCCAAGCGCGAGAAGTACGATGGTGGCGGAAGATACGATACCACTGTCCGAAAGCCGGCGTCGCAGGAATTTATCTGCTCGTGCGCATGCGAAGGCCCACACCAGCAGGAAATAAGGCAAGACATAGCAGACGTAACGGGAAGACTTCATCGCGCCCAGCGACTGCGCCGCCAACGGGACAAGGGTCATGACCAGACCGAAGCGCGCTACCCGCGGATTGATTTGCCACGCCAGAAGGAATGCGACGGGAAAGCCCACGACGAGCAAAGGCATCGCCGTCATCCAGGTGCGCAGGAAGAAGAGATAGTCGTCTGCATTGGACTGCGCCCACAGCGGCGCTTCGAAGAAGCGTCCGCCAAATTGCCCGATGACCCATGCGGCGGCGGCGGCGAGCACGATCAATCCGGGAAGGAGCAGCAGGCGCACCAGCGGCTTTCGCAGGAGATCGGTCAGCCAACCGGCAAACCATGCCTCAATTGCTACCCAAAGGCCGATCGCACCGGCGGCGACGATCGTCGTCACTTGCAACCGGAACGATATCGCCAGCGCCGTCAGCGCGCCGAGGGCCAGCCAGGCCACGCGCCGTCGCGACCGCGCTTCGAGCGACGCGAACACCGCAATGGATGCCAGCCAAACGAGCAGCGCCTGAGGCGAGTAGAACCGCGCGAAGACCGATGCTAGCATCATCTGGCTGTTGAACAGCATCAGCAACGCCGCCGCCCCCGCCGCGACGAGGCCCGCACGCCGGCCGATCCACAGGACCATGCTGGTCATGAGAATGGCGGTGGCGGCAATGGGCACGCAGCGGGCGACGAACAGCGAGTCGGAGCCGGTCAGCCGATAGATCAGGCCGATTGTCTTGGTCAGCAGCGCGGCGCGACGATATTCCCCATCGAGAATCCGCAACGTGCCATGCTCGCTCCACGAGCGGCCGGCGAGGACGTGAAAGATCTCGTCCGTCTGCAACGGCACGAACGGGCTGCTGACGAGATAGGCGAGGCAGAGCGCAAGCCCGGCGATCGCCGCGCCGACGACCAGACAGCGGTTTGCGCGTTCGGCTTCACTTCCCATATTTCCGGCCTCGTGCTTGAGTTTTCGAGTGCTCGTGACGTTGTCAGGCGCTCGGCGCATCCCTGCTAATGCTGCTTGCGGCGCCCAAAACTTTCGATCGCCTCGGCGACCGACGCCGCCGATTGCACGCCTTCCCCGGTGCCCCACGCCTGCATGAACCTGCTCAGCTTGCCGTAACTGTTCTCGAGCACGCAATGGGGAATGCCGAGCAGCAGGCACAGGATATGCGCATGGAGACGATCGGTGATGACATATTCGGCGGTGCGCAGCAGATCGATGCCGCGCCGGACGCGCGCTTCGGCACGGCCGCGGTAGCGCGCTTCCCGGAGTGCCGGGCGCCCGCCGCGCAAAGCGTAGGCCAGCGCCATCTTGAGCCGGTTCGCGCGATCGACCCGCTCGATATAGCCGTTTTCCTCGCGCGGCCAATCCGCCTCGATCATCCCCGCTATGCCCTGTGCGGCGGCGCTGTGATCGTCGCGGGCCGCTTCCTGGTCGATGCGCAGCAGCAACAATAGCTTGTGGCGCGGAGTGCCCGCTGCCATCGGCCCGATCTGGAACGCCGCGTCGGGGCACAGCCGCACGTCGCATTGGAACGCGCGCGACGCCAATTCGTAGCTCGGCTGATCGCGCACCAGCAAGGTGAAGGCGTCGTGCCGCTCGATGACCCGCGCGGTCTGATCGAGCCGTTCCTGCGATGCATAATGGATCGTCTGGGGCAGCTGCACGATCTTGCGGCCCGGATAGCGCGTCAGCACCGCTTCCCGAAAGGGCTGGAACCACGGCCAGATGTCGCCGAAATTCCCGCCGCCATGAAGGAAGATCGGCCCGTCGCCGATCCGCCGTTCGAGCACGTCCCACGCGCAATTGTTGGTCGTCGCGACATAGGCCGGGCGCAGCTTGCGCCGCGCGAAATAGGTGATCTCGCCCTGATAGATCGCGCTGTCGCCGATATTGTCGTGATCGGGAAAGTCGAGCAGCGCGAACGGCTGGCGCGGATCGACCAGATCGTCGAGCGCCGTGTCCATTTTGTCTCGCAACGTGGTGATAAGAGCAGCCCGCTCGTTCAACCTGTCTCTCCCCGGAATCGATGGAATCGGCTCGTCACTTGGCCCTGCTCCCGGCGCGCAATCGTCGTTTCAGCGACGCGAACGATACTTTCACGATGAGCCGCGCCGGTGCCAGCGCCAATGCCTCGCGATATTTCCAATTCTGCGTTAGCTTGGTCGTCACCACCCACATCGTGGCATGCATGCGCGCGATATCATCGGGCGCGGTGATCGCTCCCGGCCGATCGAGCGCGCGCCGGATGGTGCGGCAGTCGTCCAGCGTGAGATGATAAGGGCGGTAGCCGGCGAGTTGAACGAGCTTCGCGGCCACCGCGGCCTCCAGATAGCGCGCCTCGTCCGGATCGAGCGGCGCGGCGGCCAGCGCCACGATCCGTTCGAGGCTGTCGGCCCGGTGGTAGCGTTCGAGCAGCTCCGCCGGAAAGGCGAGATCCCCGCGTCCCGCCTGCCGCCGGAGAAAGGAAATCGCCGCAAGCTGGGAATTGGCCGCGCTGACCCTTCCGTTCAGCACCGAAACGCTCGATATGCTCGCGCCATGGATACGATATTCTCCCAGCACCGCCGGCAGGCTATGCAGCCGGCCCTGCGACAGCAGCCGCCAGTAGAGATCGGTATCCTCCGAATGAAACGCATGGCGATAGCCGCCGGCCTCGACCAGGCTGCGCCGGCGCAGCATCAGGAACGGGTGAAGCAGATAAGGCTCGCGCGACGGCACCGCGCGCGGATCGAATTCGACGTCGCCGCCAAAGCGCGTGGCGGTGCCCGTCCGCGCGCCGGTCTCGTCGATGTGCCAGGCGTTGGCGCCGACCGCGATGCAATCGGGGTGCGCCTCGAGGTAGGCGAGCTGCTCGGCGAATCGTTCGGGGAAGGCGATGTCGTCGGCGTCGTGGCGCGCGACATATTCGGCGGTGCAGTGCGCCAGGCCGTGGTTCAGCGCGCTGACCAGCCCGCGATTGGCGGTGTGGAGCACGGTCACGCGCGGATCGGCGCCGGCGATCTCGTCGAGGATCGCGCCGGTGCCGTCGGTCGAGCCGTCGTCGATCACGACCAAGCGGATGTCGGCCACGCTCTGCTGCTGGATCGATGCGAGCGCGCCGCGAATCGTCGCGGCGGCGTTATAGGCCGGGATGAGCACGTCGATGCGGGCGCTGCTCGTCTGGGGATCCGGCAAGAATGAACCTTTCGTCTGCTGCCGGCACGCCGCCGCCCGGCCGCCGCCTCCTAGCTGCGGCCCGTCGCGGCGACAAATGCTTTCCCGGCTGCGGCTCCGCGCGATGAGCGTCGCTTATCTGCTGCTGGTCCACGCGGCCGACGCGCAGCTGCGCCTGCTGACCGATACCTTGCTCGGCGATCCCCGGTCCAAGGTCTATGTCCATCTCGATCGCAAATGCGCCGATCGCGGCTGGCTCGCCGGCCCGCTCGATCCGCGGCTGAAGGTCTTGAGCGCGCATCGCGTCAACTGGGCCGGCTTCTCGATCGTCAAGGCGACGCGCACGCTGCTGCGCGCGGCGATGCGCGACGAGGCGAACGAACGGTTCGCCTTGCTCAGCGGCAAATGCTTCCCGCTCCAGCCGATCGCCGAGGTCAACGATCGTCTGCTGGCCACGCCGGGATCGGCGTTCGCGCTGTGGGGCGCGATCGACCGGAATGACGATTCGGTCGAGGGGCTCGGCCGTCAGCTGATCACCAAGTTCCACTTCAACGATTGCGAGCCGCTCAACCTGAAGCGCGGCGGCCTCTCGCGCAAACTCTGGTATCGCCTGCGCGCGCTCAACGCCCGGCTGCCGTACCAGCGGCGCTTTCCCGCGCGGACGGTGTGGAAGGGCTCGCAATTCTTCGTGATGGACCGCGCGATGGCGGCGCTGGCGATCGCGCCCGATCGCGCGCTCGACGCGCTGTTCCGCTTTTCCAACGCCCCCGACGAGATGGCCTTCGCGACGATCTACGGCCGCTCGCTCGAGCAGCGCGGCACACCGATCGCGCTCACCGCCGAAACCGCCGAGCGCCAGGCCTGGCATTTCATCCGCAAGCGGCTCGTGCCCGATCCGCCCGCGCCCGGCGAGGAGCCCCAGCCGATCACCGACATCCGCCGGCTGCGCATCTCCGACATTCCCGCCGCCCGCGCGAGCGGTGCCTTGTTCGCGCGCAAATGCGAGTCGGATGTCTGCGCCGAGATCCTCCGCTTGCAGCGCTCGGCCTGAGCGGACGCGGATGGCTCGCTTGACATCGCCGCGCGCGCGCTTTCCTGTCCGCGAGATTTCCACGAGGCGCGCGTGATCAAATATCGTTCCGACATCGATGGCCTGCGCGCGCTTGCCGTCGTCCCGGTGGTGCTGTTCCACGCCGGCGTCGCCGGGGTTCCCGGCGGGTTCGTCGGGGTCGACATCTTCTTCGTCATCTCGGGCTATCTCATTACCTCGATCATCGTCGGCGAGATCGAGCGCGGCAGCTTCTCGATCGCCGGCTTCTACGAGCGCCGCATCCGCCGCATCCTGCCCAATCTGTTCGCGATGATGGCGGCGAGTCTCGCCGTCGCGCTGCTCGTGCTGATCCCGTTCGATCTCGCTTATTTCGGCCAGTCGCTGACGGCGGCGGCGCTGTCGCTGTCGAACGTGCTGTTCTCCATCAAGACCGGCTATTTCGATCCGAATGCGTCGCAGGTCGCGCTGCTCCACACCTGGTCGCTCGCGGTCGAGGAGCAATATTATCTGCTGTTCCCGCTGCTGATGATGGCCCTCATGGGGCAGGCCAAGGTCGCGGCCCGGCCGATCGTCTGGCTGCTGTTCGGTCTGTCGTTCGCTTTCTCGGTGTGGCAGGTCCGCGCCTCGCCGAGCGGCGCTTTCTATCTCCCGTTCGGCCGCTGGTGGGAGCTGATGACCGGCTCGCTGCTCGCGGTCGGCGCGGTGCCCGCGATCGCCGGCCGGCGCTGGCGCGAGGCGCTGGCGGCGGCCGGCCTCGCCGCGATCCTCGCCGCGATCCTGCTATTCCGCGAGGATATGCGCTTCCCCGGTGAGGCGGCGCTGCTGCCGTGCCTCGGCACCGCCGCGATCGTCCACGCCAACCAGCCGGGGTCGACCTGGGTCGGCCGGCTGCTGTCGCTGCGCCCGCTGGTGTGGATCGGGCTGATCTCTTACTCGCTCTATCTGTGGCATTGGCCGCCGCTGATGTTCGCTCGCTATGTGCTCCAGCGCGACCTCGACGGGGCCGAGACCGCGATGCTGCTGGCGCTGATCGTCGCGCTCGCCTGGCTCGCCTGGCGCTTCGTCGAGCGGCCGCTGCGCCGCCCGCGCCACGGCTGGACGCGCCGCCGGATCTTTGCCTTCGCATTGGGCGGGACGGCGGCATTCTGCGGGATCGGCGTCGCCTTGTGGCAGGCGGCGGGCCTGCCGCAGCGCTACCCGCCGTCGATCCGCCCGCTGGCGACCAGCGCGCTCGACACCAATCCGCTCCGCGCCGAATGCGACGAGCCGTCCGCGCGCAGACTGGCGTCGGGGGACGTGTGCCAAGTCGGCCGCGCCGCCGCGTCGCGCAGCTTCGCGTTCGTCGGCGACAGCTTCGCCGACGCGATGGCGCCCGGCGTCGCACGCGCGGCGGAGCACACCGGAACGCGCGGCCTCGTCGTCACCCATCCCGGCTGCCTGCCGCTAGTAGGCGCGCGCGGTTGCCCCCAGTTCTGGCACGCTACCTATCGGATGATCGCGGCCGATCCCGCCGTCGACACGGTGATCGTCAACGCGCGCTGGTCGACCTTCGTCGAGGGCAATCGCTTCGGCCTGTTTCGCGCGCCGTGGCAGCTCGTCACCGACGCGATGTCGACCGAAACCAGTCTCGCCGAGAACCGGCGCGCGATCGTCCGCTCGCTCGCCCGCACCGCCGCGATGCTGCGGCCCAAGCGCCTCGTCGTGCTCGCCTTCATGCCCGAGCAGAAGGTCGACGTGCCGCAATTCCTGACCCTGCGCTCGCTGACCGGCGGCAGCCTGCACGGGCTCTCGCGCCGGGAATTCGAAGCGCGCCAGGCGGACACCCGCCGGCTGATCGAGCAAGCCGCGCGTCTTTATGGTTTCACCGTCGTCGATGCCTCGCGGACGATGTGCGACGCCGCCGAATGCTCGATCGTCGATCGCGGCGTCTCGCTTTATGCCGACGACAGCCATCTCAGCCGCGCCGGCGCGGAGCGCTTCAGCGCCATGCTCGATTCGACGCTGCTGGCGAGCCGCCGATGAACGCCGAGGCTGCCACCGCGTCGCTCGTGACGGTCGTGATCCCGGCCTACAAAGCGGCCGCGACGATCGAGCGCGCCCTGCGCTCGGTCCTCGCCCAGCCCGGCGTGGCGACCGAGGTCGTAGTCGTGGTCGACGATCTCTGCGCGGAAACGCAAAGGGTCGTCGCGGGGCACGGTCCGCGCGTCCGCTGCCTGGTCAACGAACGCAATCTCGGGGCGCAGGTCAGCCGCAACCTTGGGCTTGCCGAGGTCACCTCCCCGTTCGTGATGTTTCTGGACGGGGACGATTTCGTCGCGGGCGATCTGCTCGCGCCGTTGGCGGCGGAACTGGCGCAGCGCCAAGCTGATTTCGGCTTCGGCCCATGGATCCGCCTCGACGAGACTAATAACATCTGCATCCGTTCCGTCCCCGACTTTGCCTCGCCGCGCGCCGCCTTCGAGCGCTGGCTGGTCGCGCGCGACTGGGTCCCGCCGTGCGGGGTGCTGTGGCGCACGGAGTTCGTTCGCCGGATCGGCGGCTGGGACGAGCGCATCCGCCGCAATCAGGACGGCGAGCTCGTCCTGCGCGCGATCCTGCTCGGCGCGACGCTCGGCACGTCGCGGGTGGGGGCGGGGGTCTACGTCCAGCATCCGTCCGAGCATCGCATCAGTTTGTCGACCGACAATTACAGCTCGCTGATCGATGTCGTCGACAAGCTCGCCGCGCTCGACAGCGCCGTCGTCCCGCCCGTGCGGCGGCGGTTCGTGCTGGGGCAATATCTCTACGAGGTCGCGCGCATACATTTCTGGCATGCCGAGTGGGAGCTGGGCCGCCGCGCGTTGCGCAAGAGCCGCGAATTGGGCTTTTTGGGGCATCGCGGCCCGAAGCTGTCGCGCTTGTCCTACACCTTGCTCGGGCTCGAGCGGCAACAACGATTGCGCCACGCGTTGCGTCGCGCGCCGAAGGACTAACGGTAGCATGGTGGACATCACCGCGATCATCCCGACTTTCAATCGCGCGGCCCTGGTCGGCGAATGCATCCGCTCGGTGCTCGATCAGACGCGGCGGATCGACGAGATCATCGTCGTCAACGATGGCTCGACCGACGACACGCTGGCCGCGCTCGCGCGGTTCGGCGATGCGATCACCGTCATCGACAAGCCCAACGGCGGCAAGTCGAGCGCGCTCAATCTTGCGCTCGAGCGCGCGAAAGGTGAGCATATCTGGATTTGTGACGACGACGACGTGGCGCATCCCGAGGGCGCCGCGCTGCTGCGCGACGCGCTCGCGCGCGATCCCGACGCGCCCTTCGCCTACGGCAATTTCGAGAAGTTCTGGAATGCTGACGGCACCCGCCGGTTCGAGCCGCAGAGCTATTTCGGCCGCTCCGGCGAGCAGAGCTTCCTCATCAAGACGCTCGAGGAGATGTACGCCTTCCAGTTCGCGATCCTCGCGCGGCGCGATGCCTATCTGCGCGCAGGCCCGTTTCGCGAGGATCTGATCCGATCGCAGGATTTCGAGATGCTCACCCGCCTCGCCCAGCTCGGCGATCCCGCTTACGTGCCGCACACGATCTTCTATCAGCGCCAGCACCAGGGCGCGCGCGGCTCGGCCGAAAAGCGTTTCGACGGCGTCGAGTCGCATGCGCAGGCGATCCGCTTCGGCGGCAAGGTCTTGCTCGAGCTGCGCGACAGCCTGCCGCCGGCGACGTTCACGCCGTCGTTCGCGCGGTCTTGGGGAGAGGGCAAGGAGCGCGCGGCGATGCTCCAGCGCGGGCTCGTCCTCGCCCAGCGCTCCTTGTGGCGCGAAGCGACCGAGGACCTCGCGCAAGCGAGCGCGCTTGGCGGCAACCACACCTCGACCGTCGAGGAGCGCGCCTTGGCCCAAGGCGTCGTGCGCAACGTCGTTCCCTGGCGCCTCCTCTACCGCGATCGCGAGAGCATGGCCCGCCTCGCGCGGATCGGCGCAAGCAGCGCCTACGGCCGCCAGATCCTCGCGAGCATGTTGCGTCCGGTGATCTGGCGGATACGCGTGCTGTTCGTCGCCCGCCGCTACCGCGAGGCGGCGGAGATGGCGCGGCTGTCGATCCGCCTGCTCGGCCTGCGCGGTGCGCTGGTCCGCTCGATCCGCAACATGCTCCACCTCGATCTGTAGCAGGCGCTTCAGCCCGCGGGATGCGCCGCCGCTCGAGCGATCTGCGGCATGATCGCCTGCACCACCGCCGCCGATCCCTCCGCCGTCAGGTGGCCATAATCGAATTGCAGCGGTATCCCCGGCGCCGCCCATTCGCGGCAGTCCGGACCTTTGCGGCACAGCGCGGCGACCAGCGAGACATAAGGCACGCCGTGCCGCGCGGCGATCGCCCGCATCCGACGATCGGTCGCGAACACTTCGCGGTCGAGCGCGCGCTCCGGCAGCGCCGGGTCGCCGCGCCGATTGGCGAAGACGAGCAGCCGCGCCAGCGAAGTCGCATATTGCGGGATCGGCCCGATCAGCACCGGATGCGCCGCGCGCACCCGCGGATCGGCCAGCGTCTTCTCGAGCAACGTCAGATCGCTTTCCCGCCACCGCGCCGCCAGCAGCAACACGTCGGGCGGATGCGCCGGCAGCCAGCGGCCAAGCATGTCGCGGAAGAAGCGTTGGCACGTTCCTCGCTCTGACGCCGGATAAAGCACGGGCTTGCACCCGGCCTTGGTCGCCTGGAGCACGTCGAACCGCGCGCGCTGCAGCGCCAGGCCGGGCCACAGATGCGCGGCGTGACTGTCGCCGAGCACGACCAGCGCCGGCTTCGCGACATCGCCGCGCGCGAGGCAATGCGCCGCGTCGAACTTGTCGTGCGGCCCCACCGCGAAGCACGTCCCGCTGCGATAGAGCCGATCGCCGTCGAGGTCCTCGTAGGCGCCGACCGCAAGCTGCCGCGGCGTGAACCGCCAGGCCGCGCCCCCCGCCGCGATGATGCCGAACGCGATGACCAGCGCCACCGCTATCGCCGCCGCCCCTCCGATCAGCACCCGCGGCGTCCGCCACCCGCTAACACCCCGGCGGAACGGCTGCTCGATGAACCGCCACGACAGCCACGCTAGCGCCAGCGAGACCGCCGCCTCCGCCGCCATCACCGCCGGCGTCGCGGGCAGGAACAAGGCGATCGTGGCCATCACGATCACCGGCCAGTGCCACAGGTAGAGCGAATAAGAGATGCGCCCGACGAACACTGCCGGGCCGAGCGACAGCAGCCGTCCGACCAGCGTCCCCGACGCCCCGGTCAGCAGCAAGAGCGCCGCGCCGACGCACGGCAGCAGCGCACCCGCGCCGGGAAACGGCGTCGTCTCCGAATAGGCCTTGATGCAATAGAGGATCATGCAGACGCCGGCGACGCCGAGCAGCTCGTTGAGCCACCGCCGCTTGATCGTGACGGCCGATGTTGCCAGCAGCGCGCCCAGGCTCAGCTCCCACGCACGCGCCGGCAGCAGGAAGAATGCCGCGGACTTGTCGCCCGCGACCATCGCCAGCGCCGCCGCGAACGAGGCGATCGTCACCGCCACGATCGTCAGCCGCAGGAGAGCGCGCCGTGCCGGCCCGATTGCGGCGAGCAGCAGCGGCCACAGGATGTAGAATTGCTCCTCGATCGCCAACGACCAGGTGTGGAGCAGCGGCTTGATGTCGGAGGCGGGCGCGAAATAGCTGGTCTCAGAATAGAACAGGATGTTCGATCCGAACCACGTCGTCGCGGCGAGCGATCGCGCATAGCGAATCAGCTCGCCCGGCAGCATCGTCACGCACGAGATCGCGGTCACCGCCGCGAGCACGGCGAATAGCGCCGGAAAAATGCGCAGCACGCGGCGCCGATAAAAGCGCGCGATCGAATGCTGCCCGGCGGCAAGATCGTCGACCAGGATCCCGGTGATCAGAAAGCCCGAGATCACGAAGAAGATGTCGACGCCGACATAGCCGCCGTGGAAGCCCCGCACGCCGATGTGATTGAGCACGACGGGAATGACGGCGAGCGCGCGCAACCCGTCGATGTCCGGGCGATAGCCGTGCGCTGCGGCTGAGGCCGTGCCCGTTTCGCCCATTGGTTCGGCGCCATCCATGCTGCGGATGCGTGGCTATAATGGGGATAGCGCCGTGGACAACCCCGTACCGCCTCGCTGTAGTCCGCCGCGACGACGTGAACCGCGCCGGCGAAGAGCCGTTAAAATTTGCTTTCGAATCGTCCCACAACAGGACCGGTTTCTGTTAACCCTGTTTGAACCTTGACGAAAATTTGCGTGTGGCGCTTTGCATCGTCATCTTTTGGACGGGGAAATACAATGCGCGCTATCAAATATCTGCTGCTTGGATCAGTTTTGGGTTGTACGCTTAGCGGTGTCGCTAATGCGGTCACGTTTACCGACGACACTTTCGGTTTCGCTCCTCCGGCCGGCGCCAGCGCCGTCGTCGATTTCGAGGGTGCTCTTCCCACGGGCTTCACCCTCACCGGCGGCCTCGTGCGGAACACCGACGATGGCCTCGGCGCGGAGCCGGCGATTGCCGAAGGCGTCAAGGAGAATTCGTTCTATCTGTCGGCCAACGACGGCGACAGCGCGATCCTCAAGTCGACCACCGGCTATCGTGAAGTCAGCCTCTATTGGGGTTCCATCGACGCCTATAACACCCTCGATCTGCTCGATGCACTGGGCGGCACGATCGCTTCCTACACGGGTAACCAGATCGAAATGCCCGCGAACGGCGCCCAGTTCCAGGGATCGACGAACCGCCGCGTGAATTTCAAGATCTCCGGTTCGGACTCGCCGATCTATGGCCTCAAGTTCGCGTCGAAGTCGCCGGCGTTCGAAGTCGACAATATCGCTTTCTCCTCCGCGGTGCCCGAGCCGGCGAGCTGGGCGATGATGATCGGCGGCTTCGGGCTGGTGGGTGGCGCGATGCGCCGGCGCCCGCGCCACAGCACGACGGTCCGCTTCGCCTGACCTTATCGTCTTCGGGCAATGACGGCGCCGCCGGTCGCGAGACCGGCGGCGTCTTCGTTTTGGGTGCTGCGTCGGCCAAAGCAAAGACTTGAGATTGTCCGTTCCCCCGCGCGGGAGGGGAAACCAAGCAACGCAAGTTGGTGGTGTCAGCCTCCAGGACCATGCACTTCCCCGGCGAAGGCCGGGGTCCAGTTGGGCAGACCGCAGTGGCGAAGCACGGCGTTCAGCCAATCAGGTCTCGCAACTGGATCCCGGCCATCGCCGGGGAATGATTCGGTCACGATGAGATCGACTAGCGCGCCTGCCACACCTTGATCTCGTCGACCGCCAGTGTCGGACGATAGCCCGCAGGAATCTCGCCGGCCCAGCCGCCCATCTCGAGATTGACCAGCACGCTCCACTTGGCGTGCTTGTATTCGAGCCACGCCGGCTGCCGGAACACCTCCTTGCGATCGAGATAGAAAGTGATTCACTTGCGCTCGACCAGCACGCCGTAGCGGTGCCATTGGCTGGGGAGGGGCGCGCCGGCGCGCACCTCTTTCGATTTGGTCGCGTTATAAGGCGTGTGCAGCGTCGCGTGATACCCATCGACATGCGACGCATTGGCCTCCATCACGTCGATCTCGAGCTTGCGGTTCCATTCGTACAGCCAAAAGATCGGCCAGGCGCCGCGGCCGGTCGGCACGATCATCCGCGCCTCATAATAGCCGAAGCCGCCAGCGAATCGCCCGGTCGAGGCGATCAATCCCGACGAATAGGTCGCCGCCTTGATCGTCGCGCGGCCGGCGGCCGGAAGTTTTTCCGGCGCCGCCCGGTCGACCAGCGCGGCGATTTTCGCCCGCGTCTGCGGGCTCAGCGGCGCGGCGGTGATCAGCAGCACGCCGCGTGAAACCCGATACGGTTCGACGCCCAGCTTGGCGAAGTCGTTGCCGAGATACACCGCCTTGCCCTTGTTCGGCCACTGCGCGCGCGTCTGGATCGAGTCCGGCCAGCGGCTGATGCCGTGCTTCCAGCGGGCCTTGAACGCTGCGGGGTCGTCGAACCCCTCGGTGAATGCCGGCGCCTGCGCGACAATCGATGCGGGCAATGGGTCGCCCGCGGCGGCACTTGCCGCCGTCGCTGCCAGCGATGCGGCGAGAAACGGAAGTACGGCGATACGAGTGAGGAGATGGGTCATGTCACGATCCTAACAGTGTCGAGAGCTGCGGTGCCAGTATCGCCGCGATTCCGGCGTGCGCGGGGCCGTGCGGGTGGGTGCCGTCGAAGGTCGTCGCGCCGGGCGATGCCGTGCCCGTGCCCGGCCATTTGCGGTGGGGCGTGGCATCGACGTCGAGCCCGTTCGCCGACGCCCAGGTGTAGAGCGCCGTGTTGGCCGAAAAGCCGGCGTCGGGATCGCCGCTCGCGACGTCGAACGTGCCGCCTTGGATCAGCGGGTTGAGGTTGCTGTACTGCGTCGAACCCGACACCGAATTGGTCTGGTTGGCGCTGGTCGCCCAGCTGTCGGTCGAGCTCGTCTTCGGCATGAAGTCGCTCTGGACGATGCGCCCCGCGCCGCCGAGGCAGGCGCTGCGCAGCCGGCTCCAATACCAGCGATAGAGCGGCTGGAAATAGGCCGGCGCCGCGCCGCCCGACCAGGGCAGGCCGCGGTCGTTATGGCCCATCTCGCTGATCACTGCGCTGGCGAACCGCATCGACAGCTCGCGCTGGGCATGGCCGCCGTTGCCCGCCGCGATCGAGGCGTAGAAGGCGGAAGCCTTGTCGCCCGAGATCGCCGTGCACACGGCGGGCAGCTGCGCGGCGTTGAGCGCGCGGCGGAGGAAGGCCGCGGCGCCGTCCGCGTCGCCGGCGATCGCGGTCGAGCCGTAAGCCGCGTCCTGCAATTCGCAGCCGATGCTGTCGCCGGCGACGACCACCGTCTTGGTGCCGACGGCCGCATCGCCCCAGATCGCGACGGGCGTGCTGACCTGCGTGCCCGACGTCAGACTGGTCAGCGGACTCCAGTCCTGCGTGTAGACATATTGGCCCTGCGTGCTGCCGAGCTTGTAATATTCGCCTTTCGATGCGCGCGTCCACGCGCCCACGGCGCGCTTATCCCCCGCGTTCGACGAATCCTCGAGCTGCCACATATACGCCGAGCGTTTGGCGATGGTCAGGCCGGCCGCCTTGTCGCTGCGCACGCGCCAGCCGCTCGGCACCGTGATCTGGCGGTTGTCGCTGGTGATCGCGCCGCCCGCCGCGGCGAAGTCCGCCGCCGTCGGCGTCGTCCCGTCGAGCTTCCAGATAAAGCCGGCGGTGCACGCCCCGGCGTTGGCGAAGGTCAGGATCGTGCGCGTCGCGGTCGACTGATTCTTGTCGGTGCCGTTGAGATTGGTCAGTAGGCACGCGCGATACGATATCGCGTTGCCGGTGCCAACTTCGGGGCTGGCCGGGCTCGCCGCGCTGACGTTGACCCAGCCGTTCCACAGCTCGATCGACGGGTTGGCGATGTCGGCATTGCCGATGTCCATCACGCGCTGCACCTGGACGTTGATACCCGCGCCGACGTTGGTCGTGGTATTGGCCAGCCGCGCGCGGACCGAGGCCGACGCATCGACCGTCGCGTTCGGCGTCCCGGCTTGCGCGGTAAAGCTCAGCGTCTCGGCGATCTCGCGCTTGCCGTCCGCGGAGGTTGCGCGGATCTTGATCGCATAGGTGCTGCCCCCGGCGGGGGCGGTCAGCCCGGCGACGATCCCGCTGCCGGACAGCGCGAGCTGGCCGGGCGCGGTGCCGACGACCGCATAGGTCGTGCCCGTCCCGAACGGGTTGCTCAGCTGCGCGATCGCGGCGCCGGCGGCGATGCTGGCGGCGAAGCTGCTTTTGTCCGCCGCGAGGGCGGCGCCGCCGCCGCGCGCGTTGCCGGTATCGAGCAGCGGCATACTACCACTCCCTCGCCGTGAAGGCCTGGCCGGTCGCGCCGCCGACGATCGACAGCGCGCTGGCCGGTATGCCGCTTTGCGGGAATTCGTAGAGCTGGCCCGCGCCGATCTTCAATGACGGCTGCGCGGCGGAGGCCGTGCCCATGCTGGTGATCCACAGGTCGCCGCTCGAGACGTTCTGGACGAGGAAGCCGCCGCGCGCCGCGTTCGCGGGGGCGAGCGTCTGCGCCGTTCCGCCGGCCGCGATCGTGCCCGAGCGGTCGGTATAGGTCACGGTCCGTCCGCGCGGGCTGATCGGCAGCGGATGCGTCTCGTCGACCGCCGTCGCCGGATCGCCCGCGGCGCCGAACGACAGCGCCTGCCGCGGAACGAAGCCGCCCGGCGCCTGAACGGTCGCCTGCCCCCACGCCGCGTTGCTCAAAAGCAGTGCCGCCCCCGCGGCGAACCTCATGTATCGCATATGCTGCCTCCGTCACGGCTGAGTCGCCGATGCAGGATGAATGCACCGCGGAGGATCATGTAGGAAAGAAATATTATCCTAATTGGTTATGTCGGAGTGGCGGAAGCGATCTTTCAATCGCCGATGATAGCCATAGCGCGCCGGATATTGCAGCACCTCGATGGTCTCGACGACATGCACTCCGAACGCGCCCGAAAGACGGTGCGGGCGTCCCTCCCGGATCGCATCGGCCATGTCCTGCACCCCGCGCAGGAAATCGACCGGCTTGCCGCGTCCCGCCGGCGCGAACGCGGGTCCATCCGGCTTGCGAAAGCGTCGGTACAGCCCGAACTCGCCAACGCCGACACCCAGCCGTTTCGCCACCTTGCGCAGCCGATGCGACACCCACCCCCAGGCTGACCCGGTGCCGTCGTTCGAAATGAGGATCGGTTCGCGGTCGTTGCGCAGATAGCGCACCAGCAAAACGCCTTTTTCCCCGACTACCGTCAGCGACTTGTCGACCGGC
Organism: uncultured Sphingomonadaceae bacterium; assembly: GCA_964236935.1. GTDB lineage: Bacteria > Pseudomonadota > Alphaproteobacteria > Sphingomonadales > Sphingomonadaceae > Solisphingomonas. The sequence continues at coordinate 19,995 of CAXSHP010000007.1, read as the reverse complement.
GCGACCAGCCCGGCGGTCACCCGCGCGACGACGCCGTCGTCATATTCGAGGCAGCCGACCGAGAAATCGGGCGCCATCCCGTCGACCGCAATGCCCTTGTCGGCGATCTGGGTCGAGGCGAACGCGGTCACGCTGCGCACCGGGCCGAACAGAGCGGCGAGCACGGTCAGATAGTAACCGGCATGCTCGTAGGTGCAGCCGATCTCGAATTCGTCCTTCGCCGGCCACGGCGCGCCCGATTCGGATTTCCAGTTCCACGGCCGTTCGCGGGGCGCGATCATGCCGTCGTCGTAATTGGCATAAGCGAGCCTAACCCGGCCGATCGCGCCGTCGCGCAACGCCTTGGCGACTTCCCGGACGGTTTCGCTCATCATGTTGCACGGCGCGCAGCCGATCCGCACCTCATGCTCGGCCGCCAGCGCAACCAGTGCCTCGGCTTCGTCGAGCGTCATCCCCAGCGGCTTCTCGCTATAGACATGCTTGCCCGCCCGGATCGCGGCGGACGAGACCGCGAAATGGCTGCGCGGGTTCGTCAGGTTGAGCACCATCTCCACCGCCGGATCGGCGAGCAGCTGCTCGAGCGTCTCATAAGCGGTGAAGCCGAAATGCCGGCACCAGGCGTCGCGCCGCGCGATATCGGTGTCGAACCCCCCGGCCATCGTCAGGCCAGGGTGAGACGCGAG
>CAXSHP010000007.1:0-19302 GCA_964236935.1 uncultured Sphingomonadaceae bacterium | reverse complement strand
ATAGAAATCGGCGACATAGCCGCAGCCGACGATGGCGATCTTCATCGGCGATTGTCTCCGTCTGCCGTGCTTTCGTCCTGCAACATGATCTACACCTCGTTCACCGCGGCCATCAGCCGCTGCACCGCCAGCGTTTGATCGAGCGGCATCGCCGGGCTCTCGCTCAGCCCGGCGCGCAGGCAGCGCATCGCCTCGGCGATCTCGCCGCGAAAGCCGCTGTGCCGCTTGCGCCGCGCCGCCGGGAGCCGCTCGCGCAACGGCAGTGTCAGATCGCCGAGCATCGCGCCGAGCCGCCCGCGGTCATGCCGGCGTATCTCCAGCGTCGCCGGGTCGATCAGATTCGCCGGAATGATCGCGATGCCGTCCCGCCCGGCGATCTCGAGCCGGTTGCTGCGCGTCGCTGAGACCGAGGCGTCGATCAGCGTCGTCGAGTATCGATGGCCGATCAGCATGGCGATATCGGTGTCGACCCCCGCGCCGTCGCGCCGCGCGATCGTCCGGCATGATTCGGCGGGGCCGAACAGATCGGCCGCGAGGCTCAGGCCGTAGCATCCGAACACCCGCGTCGCCCCACGCATGTCCGCCGGCACGCCCAGGCTTCCGGGCGCCTTGGCGTAGCCGAGCGACAAGGTCGCTCCCGCGACCTCACCGATCCCGCCCTCGCGTAGCACGGTGCGCAGCTCCCCGATCACCGTGTTGAAGCGCAGCCACATCGCTTCCATGCAGAACAGCCCGGCAGCCCGCGCCGCGGCGACGACTTCCTCGGCCTGCGCCAACGATCCGGTGAACGGTTTCTCGCACAACACCGCTTTGCCCCCAGCCAAGGCCGTCAGGCAATGCTCGCGATGGAGCCGCGTCGCGCTAGCGACATAGACGATGTCGACGTCGCGGTCTGCCGCGAGCGCCGCGAAATCGTCATGCGCGCGAGCGAAGCCCAGCTCGCGGGAGAAACGGCGCGCGTTGTCCAACTTGCCCGAGGCAACGGCGATGCGCGCGGCATCGGGCGTCGCCGCAAGGGCGGCCGCGAAGCTTCGCGCCACCGCGCCGGTCCCGACGATTCCCCAACCGATCGACTTCCGCATTCGCGTCTCCTGCCGATCGACCCATCGCAGCCACGCGGTCCTTTTTCAACTTCGCTGCACTGCGGCGGTCAAACTGGCGGGCGTCGGCAAAAAGCTGTAGGCGCCGCTGATATGGCGCGCTCTCCCTTCAATGGCCCGCGGGCGAGAAGCGGCGCCGTGACGCGTCGGCTGCTTGGGCTCCAATATCTGCGCGGCCTCGCGGCCTGCGGGGTCGTCTGCTATCACGCGGCGAACCGGGCGGGGCGCGACTTTTTGGTCGGCGAGGCCGGGGTCGATCTGTTCTTCATCCTCAGCGGCTTCCTGATGATCGTCATCACCGACGAGCGGACGCGGCCCGTGCGATTCCTGGTCGATCGGGTGAGGCGAATCGTTCCGGCCTATTGGATCGTGACTTCGGTCGTCCTCCTCGGCGCGCTCGCCGGGCTGTTTCCCAACATGGCGTTGCAGCCGTGGCACGTCGTCAGCTCGTTCCTGTTCATCCCCAGCATATCGCTCAGCGTTCCCGGCCGGATGTGGCCGCTGCTCATCCCCGGCTGGACGCTCAACTATGAAATGTTCTTCTACGTCGTCTTCGCCGCCGTGCTGACGCTGCGCCGCCGCCTGCAGGTGCCCGTGCTGACCCTTGTGCTCGGCCTGCTCGTGCTGTCCCACGTGATTGTCGTGCGCCATGGCGTTGCCGATTTCTATACCAGCCCGATTTTGCTCGAGTTCGTCGCCGGAAGCTGGCTGGGCGTGCTGTGGGTCCGTCCGGGCGCCTGGCCGCGCGGATTCGGCTGGATCGCGCTGGCCGCGGCGGCGGCGATCCTGCTCGTCGTCGGCTGGATCAACACCGATCAGGCGCGCGTGCTCCGGTTCGGCCTGCCGGCGCTGCTGCTGGTTGCGGGCGTCCTATGCCTCGAGCGAGGCGACCGGGGCCTGCCGGATTGGCCGCTGCCCCGGCTGCTCGGAGATGCGAGCTATTCGATCTATCTGTGGCACACGCTCGCCATCGGCGTGGCGCTCAAGGCGTCGGCGAGGTTCGGGCTGGATGCTCCGCTGACGATCGCTCTCGGCATCTTCATCGGCGTGGCCGGGGGCGTCGCCGGATACAGACTGATCGAGCAGCCGATCCTGCGTTTCTTCCACGCCCGACGCTATCGCCACGGTGCGCCGATCCCAGCGGGGGTCTGAGCGCGTTTACTTTGCCCGTTAGACGGATGTTTACGAAGCCGCCCTTATCTGAGGGACCTGCTTCTGCGCGGTGAACGATGACGGTAGCTGCCACCCTCTACACGCAAAACCCCGACGAGCGCCGCGATTCGGCGCGCCGCGCGGTCGCGCGCGACACCACGCTGCGCGACGAAACCTCGCTGCCGATGGCCGTGGTCGTCGAGGATCTGTCGCAGGATGGGTTCCGCGTGGAGACGAACGCCGATTTGGCATTGGACGCGCCGGTTCGTATCGGCCTTTCGGGCATCGGCACGCGCGAGGCGCGCGTGGTCCGCCGCGACGGTCAGCACTACGGTTGCCGTTTCGATCAACCGCTCGATCTCGACACATTCTACAATGCGTTTCTGCGCGAGCCGGTGGTACAAGGCGGCTTTCCGGCGCATTCCGCCTCGACCGGCGATCTGCTCGCCGATTTCGAGGTGCGGAAATGGCATCCGGCGCTGCGCCTCACCTTTCTTATCGGTGCCGCAACCTCGCTGTGGATGGCGATCCTGCGCCTCTTCTGATCCGACTGCCGCCTGTCGTCAGGGTGCCTTGGCCGGCGTCGCGGGCGGCGCGAAGCCGCGCTGATATTCGATCTTCGCCGAAGCGCGCAGGCTCTTGATCTGGTTACTGACGGCGTCGCCCGCGTTACGCTGCTTCAATGCGTTCACGGCCACGGTCTTGCGGTCGGCCTCGGGCAGCGGCAGATCCCGGCTGCCGATGACCGCGTTCATCAGCAACGTCCCGGCGCGGTTGAACACGAACGGCATTCCGGCCGGCAATCCGGCGATCTGGTCGGCCATCTTCTTCGGCAGCGTGGCGGTGTCGATCGTCACGTTGCCGCGTTTGAACGGGTGCTGCATCGACGTCAGCAGTGCCGCCAGTTGATCGTTGGACGTCAGCGGCACCAGCTTCTTCGGATCAATCCCCTGCGCCGAGGTGACGAGCTGATCGATCTGCAGCGCTCGGCGGTTGGCGAACATCTGGGGATTTTCGGTGATGAAAGCCTGGAGATCGGCGTCGGTGGGATCGCCCAGCTTCGACGCCCATTGCTCGATGAGATTGCTGGCGAGCAGGATCTCCTTGGCGCGCTGTTCGGCGGCGAGATATTCGGGCGTCTTGTCGAGCCCGTCACGCTTGGCCTGCTCGACCAGCAGCTTGCGGTTGACCAGGCGTTCGACCAGCGCCGGCTGCACGGTCTTCATGTCGACGCCGGTGCCCAGGCCGCTTTGGCCAAGCTCGGTCGTGATGTCGCGACGCGTGATCTCGTCGCCGTTGACGTCGGCGACGACCTGGCCGCTGGGTGTCTTGGCGCCGCATGATGCCAGCGCGAGCGCCGCCGTGCCCAGCAGCAGCGGGCTCAACCGACGCGTCATCGAGGTATTGCGCAAAATCTGCTTCCTTTCATGCCTGCAAGCGAAGCTCGCAAAGAGAGAACCGCGAACGCGCCAAGCTTCGCTCCACGCGCCGTATGCGTCCCGTTAATAGCCCCATTCACGCCGCCGTCGAGCCGAGCAACAGGCGCCTGCCGCGGGCACCGAGGCTCGCCACCATTGCGGTGTTGAAGCCTTCGACCAGACGAAGCGCCTCCGCCCGATCGGGCGACTGAATCGATACGCGCACCAGCACGCCGTCGGGCAGCGATCCGCCGATATTGGCGGAGATGATCGCGCTTTTCTCCTGCCATCCGCTGTTGGGAAAGTGCTGGCCGATCCGCGTCCAGTAAAGCACTTGCTCGGTATGGCTGCCACGCGCGGCGGTGAGAAAGGTGGCCTGGACGTCGGTGCCGGGCCTGAGGCCCTTGAGGCCGATTTCGCGGATGCCGCTGATCTCGTAGCCCGATGCCGGGTAGCAGACCTCGGGCCGGTGGAGTTGCAGGCCCGAGTCCTGCGCGCTGCCGTAGGCGATCAGCAGCATCATCGGCGGCACGTCGTCGGCGACGTAGACGCGCGTGAGCACCTGATCGTAGATGCGCTCGCTGATCTCGTCCTGCGGCGGCATGACCAGGCCGCTGACGGTGGCGAAGCGATAGCGGCCGATCACGTTCGGCACCGCGTGATCGAGTTCGTCCCTGGCGATCGGATCGGTGAGCCGGCGCGGCGTCAAGGCAATGGCGACCGCGGCGGCCGCGACGAGCGCGCCACCGTAGACGAACTGGCGGCGGTGGATTGAGGCCGTCCGCTTCGCCATCACGCCGTCCTGCGCCGCGCCAGCTGGCGGCGGACCGGCGACAGCAGGCCGTCGATCGCGATCAGCGTGAGCAAGGCGACGAAGAACATCACCATTCCCGCCGCCTCGTGCAGCAAGCCCTGGGCCGCGGCGTCGCCCAGATAATGCGTGATCAGCAGCAGGATTACCACCCGAATGAGATTGGCAAGAATGGCCACCGGCAGCACCAGCAGCGCGAGCACGATCGCATAGCGCCAATCCGCGCGGTGCCGCAGGAAGATGTAGAACAGGCCGATCGCGAGCAGGCTCATGATCGAGTTCATCCCCGAGCAGGCGGCTGCGACGAGCAATTCATATTGGTCGATATAGAGCGTCGTGCCGCTGTTCGCGACCTGGAAGCCCAGCACGCTGAGCACGTCTACCGCCGCGGCGGAAATCCATAATTTGAGCGCGCGTGTGGCCGGCGTGATGACCGAGTAGGGCAACGGAGTCAGCATCGCGAGATAGAGCAATGGAAACCACAATAAGCGGGTCATCCGCCGGCCGGCATAGGCGTAGAATATCGCGACGAGCGCGACGTAGCTGGCGAACCACTCAAGCCACAGCATGCCCGCGACGTGGCCGAACACGTAGGCAAGCGCCGCGCCGAACAGAGTGGCGCCAGCCACCACGTCATTGCCCCGCTCCGGACGCGCCCGCACCTCGCGTATCTCGCGCACGAGCAGCCACAGGCCGGTCGCCAAAATAATCGGACCCTGAGATCCCTGTTCGGTCGTCCATACCTGATTCGCCAAGCCAAGCAGACCGGGACCCGCAAAGACGAGGACGGCGACGGCCAGGAACCAGAAGTTGCGGACTCCCCGGGACACCGCAGGCGGGATGGCCAGCCGTGCGCCAGGAAATTGATAATTCGTTGCCATTCAGCCCTGTCGATACTTTGCGATGAGCGCTTTTATCGAACACATGCCGCTGGTTAAAGACATATCGCTTCGCCTGGAATGAATGGACGGTCTCGGACCTATTCTTGCTGTAACTGCGACGCGCTGCAGGAAAGTTAATGCGCGTCGGTGAGCGCAATTCGGGACCGCCTGGCCTGCCGGCTATCGGTCACCCCGCCCGGCGAAACCGAACAGTTCGGGCCTTCGCGCGAACAGGCGGGCCAGGACCGACCGGTCGTCCGGCGGGCGATCGGGCTGATCCAATTCGGTCTTTATCGCATAATATAACTTCGCGTTCTCGTCGGCGCGCCAGCGGCCGCGGTCCGCCAATCGGATGTCGACCTGTGGCATCCCGGGCACACGTGTCATGCTAATGACTCGCGGCAAAGGCAGCGAACGATAAATGGGCATTCTTTTCGCCATTGACGGTTCGGCTGTGAGAGGGCTCGGACCGAGCGAATTTGGCAAAAAATAGCTAAAGATGCCTCAAGCTCGGCCGCTCCACGGCAAATCCATTCCTTACGACCTCGCATTCCGCCATCCGGTATGGTTAACAGTTAACCTACAATCTTCTTTGCGAACCCGATTCGAAGTGAGATGATGCTATCGACGAGGCCAACCTCAGCCCGGCCGATGAGAGGATATGTCGATGTTCAAGGCAATTTTTACCTCCACCCCAGCGAAGGTGGCCCTGGGAGCGCTGCTTCCGTTGTTCGGCTCAGGGGTCTTGGCAGCGACATGTCCCCCCTTTGTCGCTGCGCTTCATCACGCGACCGCTCCCAAGCACATCGTCCCCAAACGTGTCGCGTTCCATCCGATCCCCCACCAGCGCGTGCTCGCCAAGCGAATTGTCCGTCCGGATCTCGCCGGGCCGCTGCCGATCACTGCGCCGTGCCTGACAGGACCGCTCGAATCGATCGCGTTGGCGCCCGAGTCCTTTTCCGAGGGCGGCGGCGGTGGCGTCGGGCCGATGTCGCTCAGTTCGCCGGGTCTCGGCGTGCCGCGAAACAGGTCTCCAGCACCTGCGCCACCCCCGGGAGTCCTTCCTCCCCCTCCGGGATCCATTTCACCTCCCGGCCTGGGACCTACGCCATCCGGGCCAATTACCTCCGCCGTGCCCGAATTGGCGCAGTGGGCGCAATTGGTGGCGGGGCTAGGGATCGTCGCGGTGATCGTGAGGCGCAGGCCGCGCGTGTGGCAGGCTGCCCATCGTAGGCCCGGTCGCGTCTAAGTATCGCCGAGCGACCAGCGACTCGACGATAATTGTGCTACCAGAAAATCATCCTCGCGATCGTGATGATCACGATCCAAGAGAGCAGCGCCAAGGCCAGGATGAGTGGCACGCGTTCCCAATGCGGGAGCTTCGGCTGCTCGATTTTGGACTCCGTCCGGTTTGCCATGAACCTCTCCAAGGACGACCCGCGCCCTGGCTTGCTCTGTTCCATATTGGGAACATAGCAGAACGGCCGCGGCATTCCAAGGAGCCGGTTGGATTTGCGTCTGAAACGGTTCGAATAAGGTGCCGCTTAAGGCGGCTGCTTACGTTGAGTGATATTGGCGATACCAATCCACGAACAGCGGCACCCCCGCCTCAATCGAAGTGGTCGGAGCAAAGCCGAGATCGCCTTGGATGGCGCTGATGTCGGCGAATGTCGCCGGCACGTCACCCGGCTGCATCGGTTGGTAGTCGATGATCGCCTCGCGTCCGCACGCCGCCTCGACTAGTTCGATCAGGCGGCCGAGCTGCTCGGCATTGTTGTTGCCGATATTGTAGATGCGATGGGGCGATCTGCTTCCGCCGGCCTTCTCCGAACCGTCGTCCGCAGGCGGATGATCGAGCGACGCGACGATGCCACGGACGATGTCGGCGATATAGGTGAAATCGCGCTGCATCTTGCCATGATTGAACACTTCGATCGGTTCGCCCGCGAGGATTTTGCGGGTGAAAATCCACAGCGCCATGTCGGGCCGACCCCACGGCCCGTAGACGGTGAAGAAACGTAAACCCGTCTGCGGCAGGCGATAGAGATGGGCGTAGGTTTCGCTCATCAGCTCGTCGGCCTTCTTGGTTGCCGCGTAAAGCGACACCGGATGGTCGACACGGTCCTCGACCCGGAACGGCAGCACGGTGTTCGAGCCATAGACCGACGACGACGAGGCATAGACCATGTGGCTTGATCTTCGCGCGCGGGCGAGCTCGAGCAGGTTGAGATGGCCGACGAGATTCGAATGCATGTAGGCGCGCGGGTTTTCGATCGAGTAGCGCACGCCGGCCTGCGCGCCGAGGTGGACGATGCGGTCGATCTCGGCGGATTCGAGCGTGCGATCGAGCGCCTCGGCGTCGCCGAAATCGACCTGGTGAAACACGAAATCGCCGCCGACCGCGCGGATCGCCTCGAGACGGTCGCGCTTGAGCTCGACCGAATAATAATCGTTGAGGCTGTCGATCCCGATGACGCGCTCGCCGCGCGCCAACAGGTGGCGGCTGGTCTCGGCGCCGATGAAGCCGGCCGCGCCGGTCACCAGCACGGTCACGCCGCGGTCTCCATCGCATCGCGCTTCGCCAGCTGCCGCTCCCAGTTGAGCGCATCGGAGATGATCTGTTCCAGCCGGTCATGCTGCGGCCGCCAGGGCAGCGTCGCGAGAATCTTTCGGTTGTCAGCCACGAGCGCGTCGGGATCGCCGGGCCGGCGCGGCTCAATGCGCCGCTTGATCGCGACGCCGGTGACCGCGTCGACCGCGTCTAGCACCTCGAGCACCGAAAAGCCCCGCCCGTAGCCACAGTTCATCACGTGATTCGTCGCGGGATATGCGATCAGCTGCTCCAATGCGCAGACGTGCGCGGCCGCGAGGTCGCTGACGTGGATATAGTCGCGCACACCGGTTCCGTCCGGAGTCGCATAGTCCCGGCCGAACACCGAAACATATCCGCGTTTGCCGGTGGCGGCCTCGACCGCGACCTTGATCAGATGGGTCGCTCCAGCGGTCGACTGGCCCGAGCGCCCGGCCGAGTCGGCGCCCGCGACGTTGAAATAGCGCAAGGCGCAATAGTTCAACGGATGGGCGTTCGCGACGTCCCGCAGCATCATCTCGGTCATCAGCTTCGATGTGCCGTAGGGATTGATCGGCTGCGTCGCGGCACTCTCCGGTGTCGGGCTGACCGTCGGGATGCCGTAGGTCGCCGCAGTCGAGGAAAAAATGAAGTGTCTCACCCCGCCAGCGATCGCGGCGGCGATCAACGCGCGGCTGTTGGCCGTGTTGTTCCGATAATATTCGAGCGGATTCTCGACCGATTCGGGAACGATGATGGAGCCCGCGAAATGCATGATCGCGCCGATCGCGTGATCGGCGATCAGGCGCTCCACCAGCATCTGGTCGGCCACGTCGCCCTCGACGAAGGTCACGCGGGGATCGACCGCCCAGCGAAACCCGGTGGTGAGATTGTCCAGCACCGTCACCGGCCAGCCGGCATCTGCGAGTGCGAGGACCGCATGACTACCGATGTAGCCCGCGCCTCCCGTCACCAGCACTGCGGCATTGTTCGCCGACGGTCCGCCTTCGTGTCTCATTGGCCTTGCCTGGTCCCATAAAAAATGCCGCGGAGCGATACAGCGGACGGGGATGAGAGGATAGCTGTCGCCTGTCACAAATCCGTACAACGCTAAAACGGACCTTTACAAAGTTGCGCCTCCGCGAGAGTAGCGTGCTGCATCGCACAAAGCTTCTAACCAAATGATTGACCCGATATGAAACCGATCCGCAAGGCAGTCTTTCCGGTAGCCGGGCTCGGGACGCGGTTCCTTCCGGCGACCAAGGCGGTACCCAAGGAACTGCTCCCGATCGTCGATCGGCCGCTGATCCAATATGCGGTCGACGAGGCGCTCGATGCGGGAATCGAGCAGATGATCTTCGTCACCGGGCGCGGCAAAGGCGCGATCGACGACCATTTCGATATTGCCTACGAGCTCGAGGCGACGATGGGCGCGCGGGGCAAGGACATGACCGCGCTGGCCGGGACCCGGCTGACCCCCGGCAATTGCGTCTTCGTTCGTCAGCAGGAGCCGATGGGGCTGGGCCATGCGATCTGGTGCGCGCGCGACATCGTCGGCGACGAGCCTTTCGCCATCCTCCTGCCCGACGAATTCATGGTCGGTACGCCGGGCTGCACCCGGCAGCTGGTCGATGCCTATGCCACGGTCGGCGGCAATCTTGTGTGTGCGCTCGAGGTGCCCGAAGACGAGACCTCGAGTTACGGCGTGGTCGCGCCCGGCGCGCGCAACGGTGCGATGACCGAGGTGCGCGGCATGGTCGAGAAGCCCAAGCCCGGCACCGCGCCGTCCAATCTGATCATCGCCGGTCGCTATGTCCTGCAGCCCGAGGTGATGGCCGAGCTGGCGAATCAGCAAGCGGGGGTCGGCGGTGAGATCCAGCTGACCGATTCGATGGCCAAGATGATCGGGCGCCAGCCGTTTCACGCCGTCACCTTCGCCGGCAGTCGCTATGACTGCGGATCGAAGGTCGGATATGTCCAGGCCAATCTGGCGGTGGCGCTCGATCGTCCGGACATGGCCGACCAGGTCCGCGCTTTCGCCGCCGAGCTGATCGGCCGCTGACCGCTGCGGCGGCTAAGATAAAGGGAAACAGCCGATGCGTATCACGATGGTCGGAACGGGTTATGTCGGCTTGGTCTCTGGCGCGTGCTTCGCCGATTTCGGCCACGTCGTGGTGTGCGTCGACAAGGACGCGGCCAAGATCGCGGCGCTCGAGAATAATGTGATGCCGATCTACGAGCCCGGTTTGGCCGAGCTCGTCGCCAGCAACGTCCGCGCCGGCCGGCTGTCGTTCACCGGTGATCTGGCGAGCGCGGTCGCCGATGCCGATGCCGTGTTCATTGCCGTGGGCACGCCGTCGCGGCGCGGCGACGGCCATGCCGATCTCAGCTATGTCTTCGCCGCAGCGCGCGAAATCGCCGGCGCGCTCAAAGGGCCGGCGGTGATCGTCACCAAGTCGACCGTGCCGGTCGGCACCGGCGACGAGGTCGAGCGTATCCTCGCCGAGGTCGCGCCCGACGCGGGTGCCCGCGTCGTCTCCAATCCCGAATTTCTGCGCGAGGGCGCCGCGATCGAGGATTTCAAGCGGCCCGACCGGATCGTCATCGGCGCCGAAGACGAATCGGCCCGCGAGGTGATGCGCGCGATCTATCGCCCGCTCTATCTCAATCAGGCGCCGTTGCTGTTCACCGGCCGGCGCACCGCCGAGCTGATCAAATATGCCGCGAACGCATTCCTCGCGACCAAGATCACCTTCATCAACGAGCTTGCCGATCTGTGCGAAGAGGTCGGCGCCGACGTCCAGGAAGTGTCGCGCGGCATCGGATCGGACAATCGCATTGGCTCGAAGTTCCTCCATGCGGGGCCGGGCTACGGCGGCTCCTGCTTCCCCAAGGATACGCTCGCGCTGCTCAAGACCGCCGAGGATTATCAATCGCCGCTGCGCATCGTCGAGGCGGTCGTCTCGGTCAACGACACGCGCAAGCGGGCGATGGGCCGCAAGGTCATCCAGGCGATGGGCGGCGAGGTGCGCGGCAAGACGGTCGCCGTGCTCGGCCTGACGTTCAAGCCCAACACCGACGACATGCGCGACGCGCCGTCGCTGGCGCTGATCCGCGCGCTGCTCGACGGCGGGGCGAAGGTCCGCGCCTACGATCCCGAGGGCACCGAACAGGCGCGGCCGCTGCTGCCCGAGGTCGAGCTGGTCGACGATCCCTATGTTGCGGCCGACGGTGCCGACGCGCTGGTGATCGTCACCGAATGGGACGAGTTCCGCGCGCTCGATCTTTCGCGCATGGCGACGATCCTCGCGGCGCCGATCCTGGTCGACCTGCGCAACATCTATCCGCAGGTGGAGGTCGAACGCGCGGGCCTGCGTTATTTCGGCATCGGCCGCGGGCAGGGGCGTCCCCCCGTATAAGCGAGCGGCCTCTTTCATCGGGCGTGCAATTCGATTGCCGCGCCGAGGCGGCCGGATTAGGCCAGCGCGGAACAGCGGAGAGCCGGCGATGACGAGTCGACGCGAGTGATTGCCGGCGGCGCGGCGCCGGATCTGGCTGCCGCTCGGCCCGGTCCGTTCATCCCCGCCGCTGCCGTGATGCGCGAGCTTACGCCGATTCCGCTCATCCTCGGCACGCTGCTGGGCGTCGTGTTCGGCGCTTCGTCGCTTTACCTTGTGCTGAAGGTCGGCCTCACGGTCAGCGCGTCGATCCCGGTCGCGGTGATCTCGCTCACGGTGTTTCGCCTGATCGCGCGGTTCGGCGGGCGCGACGCGACGATCCTCGAGCATAATATCGTCCAGACCGCGGGATCCGCGGGCGAATCGATCGCCTTCGGGGTCGGCGTGACGATGCCGGCGATCCTGATCCTCGGCTTCGATCTCGAGATCGCGCGGGTGCTGCTGGTCGCGGTGCTCGGCGGGCTGCTCGGCATCCTGATGATGATCCCGCTGCGCCGCGCGCTGATCGTCGAGCAGCATGGCGTATTGGTCTATCCGGAGGGCACCGCCTGCGCGGAAGTGCTCAAGGCGGGCTGCTCGGCCGAGGACCGCGCCATCGCTGCGGGTGGGGAAGTGATTGCCGACGACGGCCTCGATGCCACGCGGGGCGCGAAGCTGATCTTCGGCGGTTTCGCGATCGGCATCGCCTACAAGGTCGCGATGGTCGCGCTCAAGGCGTGGAAGGATGTGCCGCAGTTCCTTTTCGGCAAGCCGTTCGTCGGCGGCTCGGTCGCGGCGGAGATATCGCCCGAGCTGCTGGGCGTCGGCTACATCATCGGCCCGCGCATCGCATCGACGATGTGCGCCGGCGGCGTCCTCGCGTATCTGGTGCTGATCCCCGCGATCCGGTTCTTCGGCGTCCCTGGCGTGGTCATCCCGCCCGGAACGATGCCGATCACCGCGATGTCCCCCAACGACATCCGCGCCGCTTATGTGCTTTATATCGGCGCGGGTGCGGTCGCGGCGGGCGGGATCGTCAGCATGATCCGCTCGCTGCCCACGATCGCCGGGGGGATCAGGGGCGGGTGGCGCACGATCATCGCGCGGCGTTCGGCCGGCGCCGCCGCCGCTGCGGACCTGCGCACCGACCGCGATCTTTCGTCGCGCTTCGTCGCGATCGGGCTGATCGTGCTGATGGCCGGCATCCTGTTCGCGCGGCCGCTGCACATGAACCTGATCGGCGCCATCCTGATCGTCCTCGTCGGCTTCCTGTTCGTCACGGTATCGTCGCGGCTGACCGGGGAAGTGGGTTCCACCTCCAATCCGATCTCGGGGATGACGGTCGCGACCCTGCTGGTGACCTGCCTGGTGTTCCTGGCGCTCGGCTGGACGGGGCCGAGCTATTACGTGACGGCGCTGTCGGTCGGTGCGATCGTCTGCATCGCCTCGTCGAACGGCGGCACGACCTCGCAGGATCTCAAGACCGGCTTCCTCCTCGGCTCGACCCCGCGGGCGCAGCAGATCGCGATCATGATCGGCGCGCTGGCGTCCGCGCTCGCGCTCGGCCCGGTGCTGCTGGCGCTCAACCAGGCGGGCACGGTGCTGGTGCCGGTCGCGCCGGCGACGCTGCCGAGCCTGTCCCCGGCGGCGATGGCGACGCTGCCCGAGGAAATGTCGGGCGGGACCAATTATCGCGTATGGCGCCATCCCGATGCCGGGGGGACGCCCCAGCGCTACCTCGTCGATGCGTCGGGACGGCCGGCCTTCCTCGTCGATCCCGGAATCAACGGGACGCATCGGGCCAATGCCCAGGGAGCGCCCGTGCAGAAGTTCGACGCGCCCAAGGCGACGCTGATGTCCTACATCATCAAGGGCATCCTCAACCACCAGCTGCCGTGGGGGCTGGTGCTGCTGGGCGTGATGATCGCGCTGGTGCTCGAAATGGCGGGGGTGCCCTCGCTCGTGTTCGCCGTGGGGGTCTATCTGCCGCTGTCGTCGTCGAGCCCGATTTTCGTCGGCGGCGCGATCCGCTGGCTGGTCGAGCGCCACCGGCGGGGCCGGGACCCGATGCTGCTCGCCGCGGAAGTTTCGGCGGAAAGCGATCGGGGACCGGGGGTGCTGCTGGCGTCGGGCTATATTGCGGGCGGTGCGATCGCCGGCATCGTGATCGCGTTCATGGCCGGGCTCCTGACCGGCGCGAGCGCGCGCATCGACGCTGCCATGACGGCCGCCAACCCGTTTTACGGCGGGCCCTACGCGGACCTGCTGTCGCTGCTGCCGTTCGCGGCGATCGTGGCCCTGCTCTACTTCGCGGCGGATGGGGGTTCGTCGGCGGAGCGCTGACAGAACCCGCCCGCCACCTCAATTGGCGCGGAGCAGCAGTTGAACGTGAGCCTTGTCGCCGGCCGGCGTCGCCGAGCGGTGGCGCACGTACATGACCTCGAACGACCGAGGATGATGGTGCGGGATGTCGACCGTCTCGCCGACCCGGGGAAGCTCGACGAAGCGCCCGTAGAACAGGTTGCCCGGCTGGTCCCACGACGCCCCCAGGCACAGTTCGACCAGGATCAGCTTGTGCTGCTCGAGCGGTTCATCGAACGGTTTCATGGCGTTCCTATCGCAGTCGTGCGTCGCATCAGCGGGCGACGGCGGCGGCGAAGCGGTGCACCGCTTCGCCCAGATCGGGCATGATCGCGCCGCGCGCGCTATCCATCTGCGCCCGCAATGGGCGGCGCGCGGCCCATCCCATCGCGGTGGCGGGGAGGGGTTCGACGAGCGCCAGCGGCATGCCCGTCGCGCGCGCGATCTCCCGCCCGAATTCGGCCCAGGTGGCGCCGCCCTGGTTGACCAGGTGCCACAGGCCCGTCTCGCCATCGATCACCAGATCGAGCGTCACGCGCACCAGATCGGGAACGAAGGTCGGCGAGACCGAGCAATCGGCCGCGGCGGCGAAGCTCCGTCCCTCGCGCAGGCTGGCAAGGAGCTGCATCGCGAAATTGTGCGGATCGTGCGGCGAGAAGAACGCCGCGGTTCGGATCACGAGAATCGGGGCGGTCCAGGACAGCAGCACGGCATCGGCCTCGGCCTTGCTGCGGCCGTAGACCCCGAGCGGCGCGGACGCATCGCCTTCGATATAAGAACGCTCGGTGAGCCCGTCGAAGACCAGGTCGCTGGAGAAAGTGACGAACGGAACGCCGCGGTCGGCGCAGGCCGCGGCGAGCGCGAGACTGCCGTCGCGGTTCGCGCGCAGGCAGGCCTCGGGCTCGCGCTCGGCCTCGTCGACGCGCACCCACCCGGCGGTATTGATCACGCTCCACGGCTTCGCGCCGTCGAGCGTCCGCGCGATCGACGCCGCGTCGTCGAGCGAGAGCATCGCGCGATCGGAGAGGATATAGGGAATGTCGCGCCGGGCGCAGGCCTCGGCAAACGCGCGTCCGAGTGTTCCCGTGGCGCCGGTGATCAGCAGCGGCGCAGCCGTGCCGGCGCCGTCTTCGCGAACCGCCCGCGCGAACGGCCCGATCCGCTGCGGCGGATAATGCAGCCGTTCGTCGCGCCGCCACCAGCCGGGCCGGTGCAGCACGGGGTGGTCGGGGGTCGCCCCCGCGGCCAGCGCGCGCAGCAAGGGGACCATCGCGGTCGGGCGCGGCGCGGCGCCGCGTACGTCGTAGACGCCGCATTCGTAGGATTGGGTGCGTCGGGTGAGGAGATTGTCCCAGTCGAACGCGCCGAGCAGGCTCCACGCGGTCACCGCGCGAATGTCGATCGCTTCGGCGCGCAGGGCCTGCGAAGTGGTCCAGGCCTCGAGCATCCAGCGCATCTGTTCTTCCCGGGTGCAGCCGTTGTGCACCTCGGTGATCGCCATCGGCAGGCGGTAGCGCGCCCAGGTTTCGCGCAGCGCGCCCTCGAGCCCGCGATGCCTCGGCGAGATCACGCGTACCGCCTCGACGTCCGCCAGCCGACCGTGATGGCTTTCGCCATGGGAATGCGCGGGGTAGCGCCCGGTCCGGTGGTCGAGGAAGCGATCGCTGGTGAGATAGTGGTTGAGGCCGATGATGTCCGGCGGACAGGGATCGTCGGCGATCCGGCCGAGTCGATCGGCGAGGCCGAAGCGGGCGAGGCGCTCGCGCAAGGGATGATCGCGGGTGACCCGCCCGCAGAGCAGATCCCAGCCGGCCCAGCGGCGGAGATTGTCGAACTCCGCTTGCGCGGCGAGCGGCTTGGTCGCGTCGGTATGGCCGAGATCTTCGGTCTGGATCAGGCGGGCGGCGGGGTTGACGGCGCGGATGGCGCGCATCGCCAGGCGCGTCGCGTCGATCTGGTTGAGCAACGCGCGCCAGAACGACGACTCGTCGCGCCGATGCGGATGCCAATGGCCGTAGAGCGCGGCAAACCTGGCCGTCGTCACCGGCTCGTTGACCGGCGTCCAATCCTCGACCCAGCGGAAACGCTCGGATGCTCGGCGCGCATGCTCCGCCAGTCCCGTGGCGAAATCGTCGGAGGCCAGGCCGGCGTAGTGCGGCCCGCTGCCGTGGTGGACGAGGCCGACGATCGGACTCATGCCCAATGCGGCGATCCGCGCCAGCCGCCGATCGCCCCACGACCAGTCGCACGCGTCCGGGCTGTGCGGCGAGACGCTTTCCCACAGCAGCGGATAGCGGATCCGGCGCAGGCCAAGCGCGGCGAACCGGTCGAGATCGTCGCAGCGCGCGATATGGCCCGATCGCGCGCTCTGATCGAGAAACGTGTCGCCGACGCGGTTGAGAGTGCATTCATGCCCTCCCCACAGCTCCATTGCGTGCGGTTCGCTACCCGTCGCTGGCATCCGACCGCCCCCGTGGTCCGTTTGAATCCAGCTGGGAGCCGAATCGAATCGGCAAGATAGAGGCAGGGAACGCTGACTTCCTTGATTCAAGTCAGTGATATTACGGCTTATTTCGTAGGAACTTAATGGAACTGGTTGCTGCGATGCGGCGTTTCGCTGGGGCACATTTCCTTAATGTTACAGTCCTTGAACTACAGGGGGTCCGATTGAGCGCTGCGCCCACTTTCGTCACTGCTCCGACTGCGGACGCCCGCTCATCTCCCGCCTCGCTCCAGCTGATCTGCTTCTCCCATCTCCGGTGGGATTTCGTGTTCCAGCGGCCGCAGCACCTGATGATGCGTTTCGCGCGAACCATGCCGGTCACTTTCTGGGAAGAGCCGCAATTCTTTCCCGGCGACGCGGCACCGCGCCTCGAGGTTCGCGAAGGGGGCGCCAACGTCTCGATCGTGACGCCGCATCTCCCCGCGCAACTGGCGCCCGAATTGCGCGACATCGCGCTGGCCGGATTGCTCGACGGCTATCTCGCCGGGCGGCCGGGGGCGATCGTGCGCTGGTATTACACGCCGATGATGCTGACCTTTTCGCGCGGGATCGCGGCGGCCTGCACCGTCTACGACTGCATGGACGAGCTGGCCAATTTCCGCTTCGCGCCGCCCGAGCTGATCCCGCTCGAGCAGGAATTGTTCGCCGCCGCCGATCTCGTCTTCACCGGCGGATACAGCCTCTACGAGGCGAAGCGGATGGCGCACCACGCGGTTTATCCGTTTCCTTCCAGCGTCGACCGCGCCCATTTCGCGGTGGCGCGGGGGCAGCGCGCCGACCCTCGCGACCAGGCGGGATTGCCGCGGCCGCGGCTCGGCTTCTACGGCGTCATCGACGAGCGGATGGATCTCGAGTTGCTCGCCCAGGTGGCCGACGCGCGGCCTGAGTGGGCGCTGGTGCTGGTCGGCCCGGTGGTGAAGATCGATCCCGCGGATCTTCCGCGGCGCCCGAACATCCATTATCTCGGCGGCAAGAGCTATGACGAGCTGCCGCAGTACGCCGGGGGCTGGGACGTCGCGCTGATGCCGTTCGCGATCGACGAATCGACGCGCTTCATCAGCCCGACCAAGACGCCCGAATATCTTGCCGCCGGCCTACCGGTGGTCTCGACTCCGATCGTCGACGTCGCGCGCCACTATGGCGAGCTTGCCGCAGTCCAGATCGCCGGAGGGACCGAGGCATTCGTCGTGGCGTGCGAGCGGGCGCTCGCGCTGCGCGACGGTCCGCCGTCGGCGTGGCGCGACGAGGCGGACGCGGCCCTGGCCGATCTGTCGTGGGATAATGTCGCCGCGCAGATGGGAGCGTTGATTGCCGAAGCCGTGAAGTCGGCGAAAGCCGCCGCACTTCCGCATTACGACTATCTGGTCGTCGGCGCCGGCTTCGCCGGATCGGTGATGGCGGAGCGTCTCGCCGCCGACGCCGGCAAAAGGGTGCTGCTGATCGATCGGCGGCCGCACATCGGCGGCAATGCCTACGATCATCTCGATGCGGCGGGCATCCTGATCCACCGCTACGGACCGCACATCTTCCACACCAACAGCCAGGAAATCGTCGATTATCTTTCGCGCTTCACGGCGTGGCGGCCCTATGAGCATCGCGTGCTCGCCGACATCGACGGCCAGCTGGTGCCGATGCCAATCAACCGCACCACGCTGAACGTGCTGTACGGCCTCGAACTCGCCAGCGACGCGCAAGCCGAAGCGTTTCTGGCCAGCCGGGCCGAACCGATCGAGCCGATCCGCACCTCGGCCGATGTCGTGATCGCGAAGGTGGGTCGCGAGCTCTACGAGACCTTCTTCCGCGGCTATACGCGCAAGCAATGGGGCATGGACCCGTCCGAGCTCGACAAGTCGGTCACCGCGCGCGTGCCGACGCGCACCAACACCGACGACCGCTATTTCACCGACAGCTTCCAGGCGATGCCGGCGGCGGGCTACACGGCAATGTTCGAGGCGATGCTCGATCATCCGAACATCGACATCATGCTCGGCGTCGAATTCGCCGCGGTGCGCGATCGGGTGACGTTCGGCAAGCTCGTCTTCACCGGCCCGATCGACGAATATTTCGATCATCGCTACGGCAAGCTGCCCTACCGTTCGCTCGAGTTCCGCCACGAGACGCACGATTGCGAGCAATTCCAGCCGGTCGGCACGGTCAACCATCCGGCGGAAGCCACGCCCTACACGCGCATCAGCGAATATAAGCATCTCACCGGTCAGACGGCGGCGAAGACCAGCATCACCTACGAATATCCGCGCGCCGAGGGCGATCCTTACTACCCGATTCCCCGGCCGGAGAATCAGGCGCTGTTCAAGCGCTATGAAGCGCTCGCGCTTGGCGTGCCGGACGTGCTGTTCGTCGGCCGGCTGGCGACCTATCGCTACTATAACATGGATCAGGTCGTCGGTCAGGCGCTCGCGACGTACCGCCGGCACGCCGAGCAGGAGCGCGAGGCTGCTGCCGTGGGCCGGGACGAAGCGGCGATCGCGGCGGAGTAACGTTCTGCCCTGCGATCGGAGTCGGTTTCATTTTGGTTGGTCGTACGGCCGCTGATTGGCGGGCAGCGAGTTACACCACGGCCTTCCCAGCTGGACCCCGGCCTTCGCCGGGGAACTAGGCGGCTCCGTCTGAGTGAAACCAACCCAAGTCCCGCAGACAGGTGCGGTTCGCCCCTTTACCGCCGCGAAGTCAGACGGCATGGCGACGGCTCGCGGAGGGGGATTCCATGAGCACGTCGATCGACATGGCAGGGCTGCAAGTAGCGCCGCTGCTCGCCAATTTCATCGAGCAGAAGGTGTTGCCGGGGACGGGGCAGGACAAAGCGGCCTTCTGGACGGGGGTTGCGGCGATCCTGGCGCGCTTCGCTCCGGAGAATCGCGCGCTGCTCGCGACGCGCGACACGCTTCAGGCCAGGATCGACGCGTGGCATGACGCGCGCGCCGGCCAGCCGGTCGATCCGGCGGCGTATCAGGCCTTCCTGCGCGAGATCAATTATCTCGTCGATGAGCCCGCGCCGTTCGCGATCGCCTCGACCCAACTCGACGACGAGGTCGCGCGGCTCGCCGGCCCG
>CAXSHP010000006.1:31000-38988 GCA_964236935.1 uncultured Sphingomonadaceae bacterium | reverse complement strand
GCGTAATAAGCGTGTACCTGTTCAGCGCGTTTGATGTCCGAACAGCGCGCCATGACGAGGTGGTTGAAACCAACAGAGGCATCTGAAGCGAGCTGCGCGATGGCAGCTACGGCAATGGCTTGGTCGGCCTCGACCTGATCCAGTTCGTCGATCGGCGCGAAGCGGATTTCCTTAAAATAGCCTTCGGCCTGCGCTTTTCGAAGCGGATAATTGAAGACGACCTTTCCGTCCACATGCTTGCCGTCATTGCGAAATGGCGTAGCCGTGAATTGGACCACTGTTCGGTCAGCGAAGTGTCCACGAAACGCCACCCACGTTCGGGCTGAGATGTGATGCGCTTCGTCTATGAAAAGATGCGAGCATAGCTCTGCCATGCGGCGCTGGACCGCCTCGGTGCTCTGACCAGCGACCGCCATCGTCGTGACCACCACGTTGCAGCCCATAAAGATGGCGTCTACCTCTTCGGCGGTCTTGGGTTTGTGCTCCAGCAGTCCCACGATCGGCAAGGGCGCGTCCTCCCTCAACGCTCCCAGCTGCTTGAGAAGTCCCATCGAGACGAACTTGTCACCGATCTAATCGCGCAGCGCTCCGGTCGGCACGATGACCAGTAGCCGCGACAGTCTCTCCCGCGCCAACAACGCAAGCATCGTCTCCGTCTTTCCGGTGCCGGTCGGCATGACCACGGTTGCCGGCAGACTGCTTGTCTTCCAATGGGAGAGCACGCCGAATAGCGCTCCAACCTGAGGAGGACGGAGCCCGGTCTCGATCACGCGATTGCCGTCACGCCTTTCCTCGCGAAAGTCGAACGCGCCGCGCCAACCGTTCAACACCGCATCGCGCGCCTCGCTAGTTTGGCTGGGAGATAGAAGGTCAACGCGTGCGGACGCGGGCGTCAGCCATTCGCATCCCAGTTACGGCAGCGGAAGACATCGATCGGCTCGTCCGTAATCGTGAGACGGCGGTCTGCGATGAGGATTGGCGCGCCCTGATTTGGATGGAGAACTGTATAGGAAGAGCGCTTGATGGCCTTGGAACCAACAGCGAACTCTTCATGCATCGCGGCCCGGCTAAGCTGCTGAATCGCATTCTTGTGAACTCGGCCCTCGATCGAATAGCGAGCAGGCAACCTAAATGCACGGAATGTGCCAGCTGGCATTAGGTAGGCCTCCCACAGCTGTGACGATCGTTACGGGCAAGTGTAAAGGAGGATCGATGTTTTTGCTATGTTCCAGTGTCTCCGGTGATCGTCAATTTTCTGGCTTTCAGGATCGGAGACGAAACTGCTAATATTTGCCTTCCATGGAACGGTCGATCCAAGCCATTTGGAAACAAGACGAGATCCCCGTCATTCTGCGGCGCACGGGGAAAGGCGAGCTCCTGCGGGTACGCTTGCCGTTCGACGGCGATAACCGGCACTGGCTGCAGAACGGGCGCCGCATTACACCGAGTTGGATC
The DNA here is from genome assembly GCA_964236935.1 of uncultured Sphingomonadaceae bacterium. Lineage (GTDB taxonomy): Bacteria > Pseudomonadota > Alphaproteobacteria > Sphingomonadales > Sphingomonadaceae > Solisphingomonas. Next base: position 37,533 of record CAXSHP010000006.1, on the reverse strand, counting down.
GCATCGCGTAAGTTCTGGGAAATCCCGAAAGCCTGGTTCGACGATTTCGTGAATCGCGCATTGCAGAAATATTGCCGCCTCTATGTGATCCAGCCGTATCGCGAATAGGAAATCTGCTCACCCTCCTGCCAGAATGCCAAGGGCCATGAGTGCCAACGTTCCTGTATGGGCGTCCATCACGGTGCCGGCAGCGACGGTAGCTGGTTTGAGGTTTCCGACGCTTTTTCGATCCGGTGGGGAGCGCGCGAGCTCGCTTGTCGTCTCATGGTCGCCAAGACACCCGCCCACTAGATCTTGCTCGCGCTCGCCAAAATTCCTCCGCCCCGGCATCGGATCGTTACCCGGCCTTTGGCAGGTTCTGTCAGCAGGAGACATTCAAGGTGCTGATCGGAACGTCCGGCTCTGGTCGGTAGCGGCCTATGCGGTTCCTGCTCGGCAAAGGGTAGTTACCCAGAGAGATCGTTTGGAACCTGCTGAACGACGATCGGCCGAAACTTGACGTCTCAGATTTGGTCGAGCCTCGAGATATGAGGCTCGGGCTTTCCGTCCCATGTGAGCCTCCAAACCTCTCCTTGAACGACGGATTGAACTGCGTGCGGCCACAAGGCGGCGATGCACGTGCCACCGGGGTGCCGCACGGAGGGATAGATGACGCCGTTGAGGCCGGCCGATCTTGCGGCAGTCGCCAGGGCATTCCCCGCGGCGTAACCCCGCGTCTCATTGGGATCGAGCGCTTGGTGATCGGGGCGCTGGCGCAGGTCCAAGAACTCGCCAGCCAGGCTGGCGTGCATCTCCGCGTAGTCGACCACCGCATTGAACTCGCCGGCATCCGTCAAGGCCCGGGTCAGGTGGTATGCGACCTCGGCGATGCTCGTGTGGACATCAAGCGCGGCATACCACGCGCCGCGATCGGGACCATTGAAGCGGCTCAGCGCCCTCGGCTTGGCGTAGGCGAAGCTCGCATTGATAAAGTGGGCATGGGGAACGCCATGCACCAGTTCGTTGGCGGGTAGCCCAGCGATACCGCGCGTCTCAGCCGTCAGGCGGCGACTGGTCGCTCCCTCAATCTCCGCGAGGGCGTCAAGATCGTCTTCGTCGACAAGCTCCCGGAGCGCCGAATCCCTCAGCCTCGCCGTCGTGACGAGCCGGACCGTGTGCGGGAACGCTTCCCGCACGACGGGCACGCCATCGATCATCGAGGTCAGAGGCCGCCTCGCAGCGCATCGATATATTGGCGCGTCTCGAGCATCCGCGGGATGCCGCCCTCGATCATCGCCGCAATCGGCGTGAGCCGCTCGAAAACTGGCCCGCGGTTAGCAAGCCTCAGCCAGCGATCGGCCATCGAGTCCGCAAACAGGAGGTGCAGCCCCTTGAACACGCCTACCAGCGCCGAGACACGGGTCAGCTGATCCTGGCTGAGCTCGCCATCCCATCGGCCGGCCTTGATCCTGTCCCAGGTGCTCAACGAAACGCCGAGCAGCGCCGCGGCTTCGGCGTTGCCCAGCTCCCACCGTTCGGCCAGCTTCCGAAAGGCTCGCGCGGCAGGGCCTGACAACCGGCTCCGGTCTGGCTCGCTCGAGAATGTTTGAAGTTCACCGGCTACTGCAGCGCCCGGCTGATCAATCTGAGCTGCATGGGCCATATCGCGTCTCCTGATGAGGAGATATGCGTCATGTGACGAGATGTCAAGCCAAGCGCGATCGCTTGCTTCAGTCGGCCAGCGAGTGGAAGCTCATGCGGCCTTCTGCAGATCGGCGATCCTCTGAAACTCGGCAAGAATGTCAGCGTGGTGCCGCGCCAGATGGCGCACGATGCGTGCGTTGCCGAGGAGGCTGCCGACATAGCCCGTCGCCAGGACGAGATCGAGATGGTCAGAGCCATAGCCCTGCTCAATATGCTTGAGTTCCCGATCGAGGTTCTCGGACTCACGCTGCATCGTCGCGATTTGCTCTTCCGACAGCCCGCGCTGGCGACGCTCCTTGCCTTCGACGAGCTGGTCGGTCGGCGTCGCCGCGACCAACGATTTGGCATACGCAATCGAATAGCGGTTCATCGTGATCATCGCCTGCGCGGCCTCGATCTGCCGGATCGGCTTGAGGAAGCGCAGCTCAGTGAAGACGTTCAGCGGCACGTGCTTGTCGCGCAATAGATCGGCCACCTCGGGGCAGATGCCGACGAGAAGATTGCGCTTCATGCGAATGTTCTGGATGTTGACGTTCAGCGCCCGCGCGAGCCGCTCTTCCGACACGCCCTTCTTGACGGCGTTCAGGATCATCCGGTGTTCCTGGATCGTCGCCATCCGGCTGATGCGTTTGTTGTAGGTGAAGGCCTCGTCGTCGATCGCGATCAGGCAGACAACTCCGGTTTCGCCGCGTTCGCGCAGGATCTCGACCCGGAGGTGCCCGTCGAGCAGGTGGAAACGCTCCCGGTCCTCGGCATCGCGCGCTACCGCCGGCGGCTCGATGATGCCGACCTCGGCGATCGAGGCGGCGATCTGGCCGTATTTGACCGACTTGCGCACCGCCGCCGTGATCTCACGCAACGGCATGATCGCATCGAGGGGTACGCGAACGGTCGTCTCTTCAAACCCGAGCCGAACCGGGATGATCGGCCGCTTCGCGCTCATGCCGAAGCTCGGCCGCCTAGACGCGCGGCGATCTTCTCCGGCATGATGTCGAGCTTCTCGGCCTTGATGATCTCCATGAGGTGGGAGTCCTTGGACAGCCGCCGTAGCGCCTCGGTGATCAGCATGAGACGGTCCTTCGCCATATTCGCGCGCCGGATCATGTCGCGCTTGCGCTCGGCGTCCTCCTGATAGGCCCGCACCAACGCCGTAGCCGACAGCTTCTCCGAGTGGCGTGCCTCACGGCTGGCCAAGCTCTTACCGCGGCGGCGGCGCGCTTCCACCAGCCGCTTCGCCGCAAGCAGCTTGCGACCGCGCAGCAAGCCTTTCTCGTAGGCACCCTGAAGCGCGCGCTGGACATCGTGGTCGTCAGCCTCGGCGATCTCGACCGCAACGCTGATCGGGATGGTGCGCGACTCTACCGAGCGCAGCAGGCGCTGCTCACCTTTCTCGATCAGGCGTGCGACGCCATTCACATATTCGGCGGAGAGGCCGGTCTTACGCGCGATCTCGGCGGCCGAATGACCGCGCTCGCGCATGCCGCCGATATCCTGCAGCAGGTCGAAGGCGTTGTGCTGCCGCCGGGCACAGTTCTCGACAAGGCTCGCGATCAGGCAATCCTCGGCATCGGCCGACACGACCAAGGCGGGCACCTCAACCTGTCCCAACGCTTCATAGGCTTGGAGTCGACCCTGGCCGCAGACCAGATCATAGAACGGGCCCTCGGCCTCGATCCGACGGGTGACCGTGATCGGTCGCTTCAGCCCGATCTGCGCGATATTCTCGGTGATCTCCTTGAACGTCTTCTTGTTGCGGCTGCGCGGGTTGACGACCGTGATCCGGTCGAGCGCGATCCATTCGATCCGCTGCGATGGGCGAGCGCCGCTCATGCTGCCGCGGGCCAAGGCTGCCGCGCCGCCATCGCGTAGAAGGGTTCCAGCGTTTCGAAGCGGTAGGCATCGAGCGACAGGCCGTTATATTCGGCGAGCCGCAGCACCGCGTCCTGCATGTCGAGCCGTGGCAGCAGATAATAATCACGCGGGCCGACATTCTCGGCGTCCATGCGGATGGCAACGGTCAGGTCGGGTTTCAGCGCCGTGTCCAGCCGCAGCTTCCAGCGCAACGACCCCGCCGCAGTCTGAAAGCAGCGCACTACCACGATCGAGGCGGTGAATTCACCGTTGATAGTGAGCAGGTCGGTCGTCGCGTCCTGCGTCACGCTGCCGCCGGTGGCGCCGATGCCGTCGATGACCTCGCCGACGATCGCGGGGTGGAGTTGCCGGAGCTTCCGGTTGGTTTCGAGATAACGATAGTCGTGGCTGGGAGCGAAGCCGACCAGAGCATAAGCACGCAACAGGCTGCCGAAGCGGCTACGATAGGCGCTGCTCGATGGCGCGCTCTCGGCCTCGTCGATGATCAGACCCGAAAGTGTGCCGTGCCCGGCGAGGATCGCGCGCAGCCGGTCGAGCATCTGCTCACCCGTCAACCGTTCGGAGCGCGCGGCGATGATCGCCTGCGCCTTATCGAACAGCTTCTTGTCGACGATCGCGGCGAAGGCTCCGTCCGAACGCACCCACTCCTGCGGCGCGTTGCGGATGTGACGTTGCTTCAGCTTGAATGAGGTCTGCGCCCAGACATTATTGCCGATATACTTCTCGTTGATCAGCAGCTGGTGGACGGTGCCCCGCGTCCACGGCCGCCCGAGATCGGTGACTAGGCCGCGTTGATTGAGCTCAGCGGCGATGTCCTGCTCCGACCGCTCTTCCTTGACGAACAGGCGATAGACCTCGCGGACGATCTCAACCTCGTCCGGAGGACCCGGGACGAGGATGATCCGGTCGGTGGCGATGCTCTTCTGCTCGCCTCGACCGAGCTCGCTCTTTGGTGCCCCGCTCTGGTCGACCAGCAAGCGGCGCAAGCCGAACCCCGCCGCGCCACCCTGTCGGAAGCCCAGGCGGATCAGGTTCGACTGGCCGGCGAAGACCTTGACCGACAGCTCGCGGCTGTATTCCCCGGCCATCGCCCGCTTGACGGTCTTGATGATCGAGGAGCCGATGCTTCCGTCATTCCGGAACTGCTCGGTGGCATATTCAACCCTGATGCCCGCGCTGCGCAGCCGGAGCTCATAGGTTGCCGCCTCGTCGGTGTCCTGGAAACGGCCGAGCCGGCTGACATCGTAGACCAGCAGCGCCTGGTAATCGGCACGTCCGGCCTCGACGTCGTGAAGAACCTGCTGCAGCCCGGCGCGGCCGCCGAGGTTCAGCCCGCTCTTGCCTTCATCGGCGTAGGTCCTGACGATCTCATAGCCGTTGTCATCGGCGAACTTGGCAATCGCAACGATCTGGTTGTCGGTCGAGAATTGCTGATGCTCCGTCGACATGCGGACATACTGCGCCGCCCTGATCTTGGGCGGAGGCGCTGTGGTGTCTTCACCGTCTGCCCACTTTATCACCATCATCGGTCGAACGTCGCCTCTGCAGCGCAAGTCGCTGCGCCACCGGTATAATTGGCAAAGGGCGGAAACATGTTTCCTAAAAGCGGCAGTAAAGTTCCGGGCGCCGATCGCCCGAAGGAAGACGAGTATCTGGCGGCGATCCGCGAGGCGCTACGCCTGGAGCTTGGCGGCCACGGCGGCGCTACCAAGACGATCATGCGGTGGACGGGGGCGTCGGATCGGACGGCACGTAACTGGATGAGCGGGGCCGCAGGACCGAGCGGCTATCACCTGATCTGCCTCGCCCGCGAGTCGAACGCCGTGCTCGCGGCGATGCTGGCCATGAGCGGACGCACCGAACTGGCGCTCTCCGCCGATGTCCACGCCGTCGAGGTTGCGCTCGCCAAGGCGGCGGGCGCGCTCGAGGTACTGAAGCGGCAGCGGAGCGGCCGCGTGAAAAGCTGAGCGACTGTCAGGTGGCAGTTACCTGACGCGGCGTTCGAAACGATACAAAGCGGCGGCCGCGCGGTAGCGACCGCTGCTCGGCGTCGTTTCCAAGCAACGCGCGACGATGCTATGTGTAGCTTGCACGACGCTTCTGAGGAACGCGATGAAACGGAACACATCAGTCACGGTCATCGCGGCGTTGTTGTCGGGCGGACTATTAGCTGAGTGCAGTCCGAGCGCCGGGAAGTCCGCAACGGAAACCGCCGAACAGGCGCGCCCGACAAACGAAGAAGCTACCGCCGCCATCCGACGTCACAAGGTTGGGTTTGTCACCTTCACCGAAGCAACGGCTGTCCTAGGCGACTGCTCGCCCAGCAAGCTTACGCCCGGCGTCGCGTGCCTGACCCAGGTTGTTCTTCAACGGGGCTCTGCACCGCAGACCCGCACCGTAAGCTTTGCTCGGTTGAACGGGCAATGGGAAGTCGCGCTCTGGTAGGAGAGACCGGAGGCATCATCATCTCCTTCCATCCTTCCTTGCCGCTCACCTCCCGACGTTCCCCTGTGGCGCATGGGCGATCAGATAAGCGTCCAGCTTCGTTTCGGTTACGGGTCTGAGCCGGCGACCGTCGCGCAGGTCGAACACCAGGCAGGGATCATTCAGCACGTCGCGCCCGAAGCGCGTCGGCGGGGTGCGGGTGATGCGCAGGTAGGTTTCAACGCGATGTAACAGCATGGCGGGCCTCGAATCGTCTATTCCCTATCCTCCTGCTCAACTTCCTACTTGTCGAGGATAATTGTTCGCTCTACGTTCCCCCGGTGAGCGAGATTGATCAGCGGGCCGCCCTCGAGCGTCTCATCCAGCAGCGGCGCGAGGATTATGCCGGGCTCTCCCGGCTGATCGGCCGCAATCCCGCTTATATCCAGCAGTTCATCAAGCGCGGCACGCCCAGGAAGCTCGATGAGGCTGACCGTCGCACGCTGGCACGCTATCTCGGCGTCGACGACAGCGAGCTTGGCGGCCCTGCGGGA
>CAXSHP010000006.1:23549-30990 GCA_964236935.1 uncultured Sphingomonadaceae bacterium | reverse complement strand
CGTCCAAGCTCATCCGGATCCCGCGGCTCGACGTCGGTGCGTCTGCCGGTGCTGGCGCCTATCCGGGCGACGAGAACGTCACGGCGCATATCGGGTTCGAGGAAAAATGGCTGCGACGCCTGTTCTCGGCCAAGCCGGCCGACCTGTCGCTGATCAAGGTGCAAGGCGACTCGATGTCGCCGACGCTGTCCGATGGGGACGACATTCTCGTCGATGCCGGTGACGGACCCGATCGGCTGCGCGACGGCATCTATGTGCTTCGTCGGGACGATGCGTTGCTCGTCAAGCGGATCGCGCGCAGCCCCGCCTCGCGCGGGATCGCGATCAAAAGCGACAATCCGAGCTATCCGAGCTGGCCCGAGTGTCGTCTTGGCGACATCGACATCATCGGACGCGTCGTCTGGATCGGTCGCCGCCTGACCTGACACGACGATTACGCATTCCTACAAAATGCGCCTGCCTACCGATTGTTGGACAAATGTAGGAAAATGCCTGCGAGTTCTTTTCTTGTTCTCCTCGCGCCGACTGCCCGGCGGCTGGAGCACGGAGAGGAGATCCGGTGCCGGTGCAACACAAGAAGCTCTACGATGAGGAAGATCCGCGGGACGCTTGGCGCCTCGTCGATCTTGATCATGCCGGCTGGGCCTGGGAATGGCTGCGCCGCAATCCGCGCTACCGCGCGGACGTGGCGCTGATGGAGCCGAGTGCCGCCCGCAGCGACGGCGTTATCGCGCTCGATCCGACCGCCGCCGATCGTGCGCGGCTCTGGGGGTTGCATTTTCGCCGAGGACCCGGCCATCCCGGCAAGCACGGCGCGGCTCCTGTGGCGTGGCGACCGCGATCCGACCGTCCTTACCGCGCGGGCTGAACAGGTCGCGCCGGACGATCCCGACGCGATCCGCCTGGAGACATTGCCGGGCCGGGCGACGTTGGTCGATGCCGGACCCCGACAGCACCTTGTCCTCGCAGAAAGCGTCCGCCGACTGCGCGTCGACATCGAGGGTTCGCTCACCGACGGCCCGGTGCGGCTGCATTATGAGCTCGCCGGCATCCACGGTGTCGAGACGAAGCTGCATACGCTGAAACGGCTGCTTGCCGCGCTCCGCCTCGGCCGGTTCGCCCGTGGACTCGAAGTGGTGCCGCCGCGCGCCGATCGCCTGGCAATGATGCTGCGCGCGCATGACCTGGCCGCAGGCGGTGCGAGCCATCGCGCCATCGCGGTCGAGCTGTTCGGTGCCGAGCGAGTGTCGAACGAGTGGCGGACCTCGTCCGACTCGCTGCGGCTGCGGGTGCAACGGCTATGCCGTGACGCCGCCAAGATGGTCGATGGCGGCTATCTCGCGCTGCTTGCCGACGGCGGCGGCTGACCGTTACCCATCGACCCGGCTTGGAGTTTCGCCGAGCTTTCGAATCATGCTGGCAGTTTCACCGGGCGATCGGTCGAGCGGCGATGAACCCCTCGCGCACCGAGGCGCGACCGCGCTCTACGTTGCCGGGCCGCGCTGCGCCGCGTCCCGGCCCTCGCGGGTAACGATCGCTGGGGCAGTGCCGGCCGCCTGCGGCGCCCGGCGGTGTGGACGCGGCGACGCTGCGCCGCGGCGTCTTTGTGGCCGGCCCCGTTCAGGCGGGATGAGCGGCGCTCCCGTCTAGGTCCGCCGCGGCTCACGGCAACCGGCATCCGTGCGGACGCCGGTCCTTCACTTCGTTGCGGCCGTGCCGGTGCTGTGCCCCGCTCGATGCGGACCTCTCAGGTCGCCTTGCCGCCCACCCCGCCTTCGGCGGGGTCGGTTGCGGTTTTTGGGATCGGGAGGTCGGGCGGATGCGCAAGATGAGCAGGCGGCGCGCAGGTGATGCGGGCGGGACGGCGCGAGCGGCGACGCCGCGCGTGCGGGCGGGCGGACGGGGCGAGGCGGCGAGCGAGCCTCGTGCGTCACTCTATGCCGAGGTCACCAATCGGATCGTCGCCGAGCTGGAGGCGGGGCGGTTCCCGTGGGTCCAGCCGTGGAGCAGCGCCGGCGCCCAGCCCGGGTTGCCGCGCAATGCCGCTACCCGGCGGCCTTATTCGGGCATCAATATCCTGCTGCTGTGGGGCGCGGTCATCGAGCGCGGCTATCCTTGCCAGGGCTGGCTCACCTTCCGGCAGGCGCTCGATGCGGGCGGCGCGGCGCGCAAGGGCGAGCGCGGCACGACCATCGTCTATGCCGACCGCTTCACCCCCGAGGCCGAGCGGTCGCGTGCGGAGAGTGAGGGCGGCGACCCGCGCGCGATTCCTTTCCTCAAGCGCTTCACCGTCTTCAACGTCGCCCAGATCGACGGCTTGCCCGAGCGCTTCGCGGCACAGACCCCGCCGCTCCCCGAGCGCGAGCAGGTGCCGATTGCCGAAGCGCTGATCGCCGCCACGGGCGCAGACTTCCGTATGGGCGGAAGCAAAGCCTTTTACGCACCGGGCGCGGACTATGTGCAGGTCCCGCCGCAACCGGCCTTCCGCCACCAGATCGACTATTATCGCACCGCGCTCCACGAGCTTGGCCACTGGACCGGGCACGGCTCGCGGCTGGCGCGCGACCAGTCACATGGCTTCGGCTCGCGTGATTATGCGCGCGAAGAACTCTGCGCCGAACTCGCCTCGGCCTATCTCTGCGCCGCGCTCGGCATCGTGCCGACCGTTCGCCACGCCGACTATCTCGCGGGCTGGCTCGACGTGCTGCGCGCCGACGACCGCGCCATCTTCCGCGCGGCAAGCGCCGCCAGCAAGGCGGCGGACTACCTGCTCGCCTTCCACGCGCGGCCCGACCCCGAGCTGCCGACGAACATTGAAGCGGCCGCCACGGCAGCGATGGAGCTGGCGGCGTGAGCGCGCTGCTCTCCGAGCCGTCCGCGATCGGCGAGCAGACGCTCGTCCCCGGCGTCGCGCCGGTGTCGATGCGCACGCGGCTGGAGGCGCGGATGGCCGCGCCGATGCTGCCCAATCGGCCGCAGAAGCCCGCCGATTGCGGGCTGTTCGACCTTGCCGCGCGCAACCAGCTCGAGCTGTTTGGCTCCGCTTCCCACCCGAGCGCGCCCGATCCCGCCTTCCCGCTGACGTGAGCGGAGACCGTCGCGCGGGGCGGTTCGCCTGCGCATCCGCGTCCGCCGGACCCCGCTGCGGACATTGAAGGAGAACGACCATGGAGCTTATTCATATCGCACTCGACCGCTTGTCGGTTTCGCCGACCAACATGCGCGACGGCAGGAAGCCGCCCGACATCGGCGATCTGCTCCCCTCGGTTCGTGCGCGCGGCGTCCTCGTCCCGCTGCTCGTCCGTCCCGCGCCGGACCCCGATCGGTTCGAGATCGTCGCCGGGCGGCGGCGTTTCTTCGCGGCGCGGACGCTCGCCGAGGAAGGCGGCGCGGCCGAGCTGCTGCCGTGCGCGATCATCGCGGCAGGCGACGATGCCGCCGCGCTCGAAGCCTCGCTGATCGAGAATATCGCGCGGCTCGCGCCGCACGAGGTCGAGCAATGGGAGGTGTTCACCCGCCTCGTCGTCAAGGAGCATCGGCAGATCGACGACATCGCCGCGACCTTCGGGGTCGAGCCGTTGCAGGTCCGCCGCGCGCTCGCGCTCGGTAATCTGCTCCCCAAAATCCGCGAGGCCTATCGCGCGGAGGTGATCGATGCCGCCACCGTCCGCCACCTGACGCTCGCCACCAAGGCGCAGCAGAAGGACTGGCTGGCGCTGTTCGCGGATCCCGACGCCTATGCGCCGACCGGGCATCAATTGAAGGCGTGGCTGTTCGGCGGCCAGCCGATCCCGACCGCGCACGCGCTGTTCGATTTGGCCGCCTATCCGGGCCAGATCGTCGCCGACCTGTTCGGCGAGGGCGGCTATTTCGCTGACGCCGCCGCCTTCTGGGAGGCGCAGAATGCGGCGGTCGCTGCGCGCCGCGACGCCTATCTGGAGGCCGGATGGCGCGAGGTCGTCATCGTGCCGCCCGACGCCTTTTGGCAGAGCTGGGAACATGAGAAGACGCCCAAGCGCAAGGGCGGCAAGGTCTATATCGCGGTCTCGGCGCGCGGCGAGGTCGCGATCCACGAGGGCTATATCAACCGACGCGATGCAGCGCGCGCGCCGGGACGCCGAGCGCAGGCCCGACAGCGCGTCGAAGCCGCAGCGGCCCGAACTGACCGGCGCGCTGCAGACCTATCTCGACCTGCATCGTCACGCCGCCGTCCGCGCCAAGCTGCTCGACCATCCCGGCGTCGCGCTCCGGTTGATGGTGGCGCATGTGCTGCGCGGCTCGGCGCTGTTCCGGGTGACCCCCGAGCCGCAGCGGAGCGGCGACGACCGGATGGCCGAGAGCGTCGAGAACGCGCCCGCCGAAGCGGTGTTCGATGCCGCCCGCCGCCGCGTGCTGGCGCTGCTCGATCTCGACGCCGAGGCGGCGACGGTCATCGGTGGCCATGGCGATGCCTATGGCACCGCCGAGCTGTTCGTGGCGCTGCTCGGCCTCGACGATGCCGCGGTCCTTGCCGTCGCGGCGGTTGCGATGGGCGAGGCGCTGGAAGCGGGTGGCATGGTCGTCGAGGCGGTCGGCCGCCAGCTCGGCGTCGATCTGAAAGGCGAGTGGCAGCCTGATGCGGCGTTCTTCGACCTTGTCCGCGACAAGGAGGTCGCCGCCGCGCTCGTCGCCGACATCGCTGGCGAGGCGGTCGCCGCCGCCAATGCCGGCGAGAAAGTGAAGGTGCAGACCCAGCTGATCCGCGACTATCTCGACGGCACCAACGGCCGCCCAAAGACGCCATGGCTGCCGCGCTGGATGGCGTTTCCGCCCGAGCCCTATACCGCGCGCGGCGGCGTCCGATCGGTTAGCTTTGCGCGCCAGATCGCACCGCTGTTCGAGCCTGTCGCGGATGATGACGCCGGGTTGATCGCGCCCGAAATCGTCGCGGCGGCGCCCGAGCCGGACCCCGAGCCGTTGCGGCAGGCGGCCTGATCTGGGAAGGGCGACGGCATCACGCCGTCGCCCCGATCGGCCGGAAATTTCGCGCCGGCGCCGCCCTTGGGGCCGGCGCGCGGCGCAATCGTTCGTCCGTGCTGATGCCTGACAGACCGTTTTAGGCGGCGGCGCCGGAGCGGGTTCGTGTGGGGCCGAGCTTGCCGGTAGCGGCCCAGAGTGGGGCCACCATGATCGGCGCGCGCCGCATGCCGAGGCGTTCGCTCCGCTTCACCGCTTCGCCGGGATGATCGTCGCCTGGCGCGCGGTCAGCAGCCAGTGGCCCTCCTGCTCCTTCCAAAGATCGGTGAAACGGCGATGGACTTCCTGCCCCGCCATCGGGTTGGGCGGTCTGGGCACGCAGATTTCCTCACCCATCAGCAACACCATCCCGCCGCGAATGCCGGCATATTCGATGATGCGGTCGTAGCGGCTGTAGCTGATCCGCCCCGAGGCGTTGAGCCGGGTCGTCGCGCCGTGCACCGAGAGGCCGTTCTGCGGATTGTTGACCGCCAGATCGTCGGCCATCAGCCGCGCGAACGCTCCATGATCGTCGTCGATCACCGCGCGATCGAGCCGGTTCACCGCCGCAAGCGCGGCGGCGATACGCGGGTCCTTGGTCGCGGCGATCGTCTCGGCACCCATCGCCTTCCACTCCGCCCATGCCGGTGTCGCCAACGAGAGCAGCACCGCCAAACCGAGCGGACCAGCGTTCATCCTCGACATCGGCGACCGTCCTATCCCTCTATCGGAGGCGGCGCGGTTCGTCCCGAGCGGGTCCATCCGCGCTACCGGCTTCACCGGCGCGTGTTCACTTCGCAGGCATCGCCCCGGGCGTGCCGCACTTCGCGAACTTGCCCTTGGCATCCTTGCAGCGTGCCGCCTTGGCGGGCGCCGTCGGCGGGCATTTGATGAACTTACCCTTGGCATCACGGCAGGCCGCCGCATCGGCGGAGGCGCTCACGCCGACCGTCAGCAGGGCGGCGACGGCAGCGGCGATGATCGTTCGTGTCATCATACTATCTCCTCGGCAGGTGAGATCGGCAACGCCGATCGCGCGATCCTAGCCTGGCGCTGGCCATGCTGCCAATCGTCGATCACGCCGGTGCACCGCCGGGTGGCGACGCGCCGACGACGGCGGTAGATCATGCCGATGTCCGTCCCGATCATCGCCGCCGGCCTCCTGTTCACCTGCACGCCGACCGCCGTCTGGGACGGAGATGGTCCGATCTGGTGCGCGGAAGGACCGCACATTCGGCTCGCCGGGATCGCGGCGCGCGAGCTCGACGGCAGCTGTCGTCCCGGCCAGCCATGCCCCACCGCGTCCGGCGTCGCCGCCCGCGACGCCCTCGTCCGGTTGATCGGCACGCCGACGGGCAGGGCCTCGACCGGCCACATCCTGGTCAGCGCCGCGCCGCTCCGCTGCCAGTCCGAAGGGCCGGGCAAAGGCTCGCGCACTGCCGCCTGGTGCGTCGGCGCGCGCGGCGATTTGAGCTGCGCGATGGTGCGCTCGGGCTATGCGCTGCGTTGGGATCGCTATGGCGGCCGCGAGGTCTGCGCGAACCGGCACGAGGCGCGCTGAGGCCATGCCGATGGGCCCGCGCCATGATGAAATGGGGCTGCTCCGCCGGGATCGCGGTACGCTCATCCTGCTCCGCGACGAGGGCGGGCGCTGGCGGCTGGAGACCGGCCGCCGCGCCGAGGCGATGGTGGGCCGGCGCGTCCGCATCGTCGGTACCCGCGTCGGATTCGACCTGCTCGCGGTCTCCAAGATCGACCCATGCTGACCGACTGGGAGCTCTGGGCGGTCGCCGCCACCGTCATCCGGCAGCATGGCGACAGCGTCGAATACTTCGTCGCCGAGCGGATCGGCGCGCTGGCGCTGGCGGGCGACCAAGACGGCGTCGCCGCCTGGCGGCAGATTGCGCATCGCGTAGCGAGGCTCACCGCCGAGCCGCCGTCGCGGGCGGACGCGTGACTTAGTGAGCGCGAGCGCGCTGTTCTTCGCGGGCGTTGGCGGCGGACGTGGGGCCTGATTGCCTCGCGGTCGAGCGGTCGATCGCGGCAGATGCCAGCGTGGACGTCGCGACTGGCAGACCCTGATACTAAGCTGAGCCGTATGACGATCGCCCCAGCGGCCTCGTCGATGGGCGGGTCTGGCACCGAGGTAAAGGGCGTGTGCCACGCCCCGGCCTTGTGCCCGCAACGGCGGCCCCGGCGCTTTTTCCCCGCGTCCTGCGGCCGCTCCTCGCGCAGCAAAAAGCTTGGGGAACGCCGTCCTCCGCTGCGCTTCGTCGGGTGCGGGCCGGCCGCCACGGCGCCTCTTGACCGCCATCGAGGCCGCATCGGGCGGTCGCGAGACGAGCACAGGAGCATCGCATCATGGCACAGATCGGAACCTTCACCGCCGGCGTCAACGGCGCGTTCACCGGCACCATCCGGACCCTCAGCCTCAACGTCAAGGCGA
>CAXSHP010000006.1:13893-23539 GCA_964236935.1 uncultured Sphingomonadaceae bacterium | reverse complement strand
CCGCCCGTCCGAGAAGGACAGCGACAAGGCCCCGGACTATCGCGTGTTCAACGCCGCGACCGAGTTTGGCGCGGCATGGAAGAAGACCTCGCGCGAGGGCCGCGACTATCTCTCGCTGAAGCTCGACGACCCGAGCTTCCCCGCCCCGATCTACGCCTCGCTCGTCGCCGGCGACGACGGCGAGCACATGCTGATCTGGTCGCGCTGACGGGCTCGGGCGCCGCGCCGCTCCCCAGGGCGGTGCGGCGGCGATCCGGGCCGCCCGGCCCGGATCGCAACACGGGGGGTGCGGTTTGCGAGCCTCCGCAGCCAGCGTTCCCACGACCATTCCCCGATGCAGCGAACGGCACTGGCGCCGTCGCACGACGCATCGAGGTCCCATGGAAGACGACATCAACCGCGCCCAGCGCGCCAAAAAAGGCAGTCCGTTCCTCAATACCGAGCAGGCCGCCTTCTATCTCGGCCTGAGCCCGCGCACTCTCCAGCAATTGCGCAGCAGCGAGGACGGACCGCGCTTCCGGCGCCACTGTCGCTTCGTCCGCTACCATATCGACGACCTCGACAGCTGGTCGCGCGACGTGCGCGGCATGGAGCCGGCACGTGGCTGAGGCGCGCGAAACCACCCCGCCGCCGGCCGTCATCGCGCCCCTTCGGCGCTCCTTGTCGTTCCGCCAGATGTGGCTCCGCGCTGGCCCGCTCGGCCTCGGCATCGGCCTGATCCTCGGCACGATCGATGCGCCGCCGGCACCCCGGCTGCTCTGGAATGCGAGCGCGAGCGCGCCGGTCGGGCTTTACGCGGTGCAGCCGGGCGCGCGCTTGCGGGTCGGCGACATGGCGGTCGCCATACCGCCCGCCACCGTGCGGATGCTCGCCGCACGTCGCCATTACGTCCCCGCCAACATGCCGTTGGTGAAGCGCGTGGCGGCGATCGCGGGCGCGTCTGTATGCGCGATCGGAACCGCGATCCTGGTCGATGGGCGCCTGGTTGCGCGGCGCTTTCCCGCCGATCCGCATGGCCGTCCGCTGCCCTGGTGGCACGGCTGTCGTAAGCTCGCCGCCGGTGAGACCCTGCTCCTCAATACGCCGGCGAACTCGTTCGACGGGCGCTATTTTGGGCCGGTCAGTGGGCAAGCGATCGTCGGCAAGGCGGTGCTGCTGTGGCTGCGCTGAGGTCGATCGCGGCCGCCGCGCTGCTGCTCGCAGCAGGCGCGGCGGCGGCCTCCCCGGTCGATCGCTGGCGGCCGATCGTCGCGCAGGCGGCGCGGCGGTTCGATGTGCCCGACAGCGTCATCCTCGCCGTCATCCGTGCCGAGAGCGGCGGCCTGACGATGCTCGACGGTCGGCCGATCACCAGCCGGGCGGGCGCGATGGGGCTTATGCAGCTGATGCCCGCGACCTGGGCGACGATGCGCGTCGCCCTCAATCTGGGCACCGATCCGTACGATCCGCACGACAATATCCTGGCCGGCACCTTCTATCTCCGCCAGCTGCGCGACCGGTTCGGCTATCCCGGCATGATCGCCGCCTATAATGCCGGGCCTGGGCGCTACGCCGCTTATCTCGCCGGGCAGCGCAGGCTGCCTGGCGAGACCATGGCCTATCTCGGCACGGTCACCGGGCGCGGACCGGCGGCCGCGATCGCGCCCGATACGCCGCCGCGCGAGCTCGTGTTCGTGCTCCGTCACGACCTGGGTGTGCCCGCCGAGGCGCCGGCGCAGCCGGCGACGGACGGCCTGTTTGCGATCCGGAAAGGGCAACCCTGATGGCGGAGGGTGGAGGGCTCGTCTCGTGTCTGCCGAGCATGACGGGCGGCGGGGCGGCTCTCAAGGCCCGCGGGTGCCCCCAATTTGGCTAGCGCCAAATCGGTTCCCCCCACGTCCGCTGCGCGGCGCGGGGCGCTGCCCCACGGCCCTGACAGCCACCCCGCCACCCGTCGTCACGACTGGGTTCTCGACGATGAGAACGACAGCAGGAGTGAGCGACATGATGGAGGTTCAGAGCATCGGTGGGGCGTCGGATCGCGTGATGGCAGCCTTGATCGCTGGGCTTGAACTTGAGTTTGGGCGAGGCGCCGGTGAGGCCCTGGCGGAGCGATTCCTGGCGGCTGAGGAGAGCGAGTTCTGCTGGGAAGCACGGGTCGAGGAGCGCTGGATCGGTGCCTATGCGAGCATCGACGAGGAGGACATCGAGCTTGATCCGGTGGCGGTGATCGGGCGGCTGGATGGGCGCTGGTTCGTCGCGGTGTGCATCGTCGATGGCGACGAAGTGGCGCACGGGATGTTGGGGCGGCGCGCTTTCGAACGCGAGCGAGAGGCCCGGGAAGCGTTCGCGGATGCGCGCTGACGGGGCGCATGTCGGATCGGAGGAGCGGCGTCGGACCGGCGTCGCTTCTCCTCTTTCGTGGTCGTCGGGAGGCGGCAGGAAGGGCGGAAAGGGATTGCAAGATAAAGGCAGTGCCTCGGAGGCCCTGCTAAGTCTTTGTCTGCACATCCTTTTAGTGCGAGACACGGTCTCGCGGCAGAGAGATAATCTGCTCCGAAAGCACGAATATCGGCCGTTTTCAGCGGCTTCTCGCGAGCTTGAGTCGCTTGGCAATAGTTCTCGGCGCCTGAGCCGCCGACGTCGTCGCTCCGGCATGCTGTCATGAACGATGACGAGTTCAAGCCGCGCCTTGGCCGCATACGCGGGCGGGGCGGCAAGCGGGCGCGCAAATATCTCGGCCGCGTGGTCGCTGCGGTCGCCCGTGCCGGCGCCACCGGCGGCGTGCGCAACCGGCGGTTCGACGGCAGCCGGATCGGGCGTGGCGCGAGCATCGGTCGCGTGCTCCATAGCGGCGACCGCCACGCTGCGTTCCGCGCCCGACGCGTCGTCGTCAAGACGCGGCTGGTCAGGCTCGGCGCCAAGGGGCTGTCGGGAGCGCGCGCGCACCTGCGCTATATCCAGCGCGACGGCGTCGGCGCCGACGGCACACCGGGCGGCCTCTATTCGGCGGCCGACGATACCGCGGACGGCAAGGCGTTCGTCGAGCGCGGCGCCGGCGACCGACACCAGTTCCGCTTCATCGTCTCGGGCGAGGATGGCGACCAATATCCCGACCTCAAGCCATTCGTGCGGCGGCTCATGGCGCAGATGGAGGAGGATCTTGGCACCCGGCTCGACTGGGTCGCTGCCGACCATCGCGACACCGGCCATCCGCACACCCACATCATGCTGCGCGGCAAGGATGATCGTGGCGAGAATCTCATCATTGCCCGCGAATATATTTCGCACGGATTGCGCGAGCGGGCGAGCGCGCTGGCCACGCTCGATCTTGGTCCCCGTACCGACCTCGAAATCGAGGAGCGTCTCCGCCACGATATCGGTGCCGAGCGGCTGACGCCGATCGACCGGCGCCTGATCCGCGATATGGACGGCGAGCGGATCGTCTCGTCCGCCGATCGCGATCCCTTCCAGCAGTCGTTGCGTGCCGGGCGCTTGAAGACGCTTGAGCGCCTCGGTCTCGCCGACGATCTCGGGGCCGGACGCTGGCAGCTCGCCGACACGCTCGAAAACACGCTCCGCGACATCGGTGAGCGCGGCGACATCATCCGCACGATGCAGCGCGAGCTGACCGCCCGCCGGCTTGACCGCCCGCCGACCGATCGCGTAATCCATGGTCCGGGCGACACCCAGCAGATCGTCGGTCGGGTGGTGGCGCGCGGGCTGTCGGACGAGCTTCACGACCGTCATTATCTGATTGTCGACGGCGTAGATGGCCGCAGCCACTATATCGGCATCGGCAGGGGCGATGCGGTCGACCCGCTGCACGAGGGCGCGATCGTCCGGGTCGTGCCGCAGTCCGGCGGTGTCCGCGAGGTCGATCGGACGATCGCCGCCGTCGCAGCCGCGAATGGCGGTCGCTACGACGTCGACGCGCACCTTCGTTGCGACCGCGGAGCCAGCGAGGCGTTCGCCGACACGCACGTCCGCCGCCTGGAGGCGATGCGCCGGCTCATGCGCAGCGTCGAGCGTGAGCCGGACGGACGCTGGATCATTTCCCCCGATCATCTCGATCGCGCCGCAGCCTTCGAGGCTCGCATGAACGCCGACCGGCCAGTCACGGTGCAGATGCTGTCGAGCGTGCCGCTCGATCGGCTCACACGCGCCAATGCCGTGACCTGGCTGGATCGCGAGCTGACCGCCGCCGAGCCGATCCCGCTACGCGATGCCGGCTTCGGGCGCGACGCGCGCTCCGCGCAGGCAGCGCGGCGACAGTGGCTGATCGACCAGGAGCTGGCCGACGAGGCGGGCGGTCGTACCCGCTATCGGCCCGACCTGCTGGCGACGTTGCAGCGCCGCGAGCTGCTCAAGGTCGCGGGTCAGCTATCGGATGAGCTTGGCGTACCGTTCGTGGAGTCGCGCGCCGGGGCGCGGATCGAAGGCGTGTTACGGCGACCCGTCGACCTTGTGAGTGGTCGGTTCGCGCTCATCGAAAAGTCGCGCGAGTTTACGTTGGTGCCGTGGCGGCCGGTGCTCGAGCGTCAGATCGGCAAAACCGTGAGCGGCATCATGCGCGGTGACGGCATCAGCTGGGCGATCGGTCGTGAGCGCGGCGGCCCGTCGATCACGTAGCTGCGGCCGGCCGGCGGCGGCGCGGCGGCCTTGATGGCGACCGAGGAGCCAGGATGTCGTGCCGAGAGACAGATGGCGTCGCCAGTCGCAAAGCGGGACCGCAAGCCCTCGCATCAGTTCGCCGCGGTGAACATCTCGAACCGGGCGGCGAGGCGGTCGCGGTCCGGTCGATCGACGATGCGATCCGCGAGCAGAATGGACTGTCCTCGCATCGCTTTGATCCCCTGCTCAAGCATCGGGCCGTCATTCATTGCGAACAGCTGATCGGCTACATGGATGCGGTAATCGGCATCGATCCCGATCAGGTTCGCATCGAACGCCGCGTGATGGACCTTGGACAGCGGGAGCCCGTTAGGCACCACCGGCTGCCCCAGTTCCTCGTGCCGATCGGCGACGATATGCGCGGCGTCCAGTAGCCGCGGCTCGGGCAGGCGGGATATAGCGCATCGCCCCGCATAGGCCGCCAGCACGGCCTCGCGGAATGTCGCCTGGTGGAGGCGCTGGCTGACCAGCCGGAGCGCGTAGCGCCGCTCGGGTTCTGAGGGCGCGCTTGTGGCAGCCGTCGCCGCGACCGGCATGCCGAAGGCAAGCCGCGCCTTCAGCTCCGTCGCAGACCAATCGGCAACAAAGGTCGGGTAGAGTGCGGTATAGCGGCCGGGCGCGATGCCTAAAAAGTAGATCATCGGGACCTGCGCGAGCATCGCCTCCCGCAACCAGCGATTGTCCGCGGCTTTCGGGTCGTCGCCCATGAACGCGTAGTCGACGAACTCCTCGCCGGCATGGATCTGCGCGTGGACGCGGCGCTGGTCATCGTACCAGACCCTTCTGCCAGAGCGCGGGAAGACGGTTCGGACGCTCAGAAGGTGCTGCATCCCGCGCGGCTTGAAGATGCCCCGTTGCGGATTGACCAGCGGAATGCGCTCGGCTCGGTAGTTAAAGCCGGCAGCCAGATCCTCTGAGGTCAGGGGACGGCTTGCCCCAAGCCGCTCGACATGGGCGACGGCGGCTTGCCGCATTGCTGAGTCGAAGGGGTCAAGGCTGATCATCCGAGATACCGATGATCGCGATGCCAGGCGAGCGCCGGTGCCGATGGCGGTTCGTAGCCCGGCAGCGGGTCGCGCAGCGCTGTCCCGTGCAAATCGTAATAATGGCGACCGTTATCGAAATCCGCCTTCAACCGGTGGCTGACCTCGAAGCGGTGGTCCTCGGACACGGTTACATAGCCCAGGTCGAACAGCCGGTGGATGTCGGTGCGCAGCAGCAGGCCATTTGACGTATGGTGCTCACCGCCTTCGCCGAACGCCTTGATGTGCGCGGCGTCCAGGATCGGCAATGTCTTCTCGCCCGAGATCGCGCAGCGCCGATCATAGGCGTCGGTGACGGCAAGCCGAAAGGCGCCTTGACCGAGCCGGGGCAGGATGAGCTGAGGAACGCCGTAGCGGCTCTCCCGTCCCGCCAGATGTTTTCCGGGCTGCTCGCGATCGGCGATCGCGTCCCAAAGATAGCGGCCATCGAGGTCGTCGGTCCCGTATCGTTTGCCGGTCACGATGTTGCGCGCAAAGCTCTGCGGGACTGGAAGCCATTTCTCCCGAGGCCAGAAGAAGGGGCTTGTCAGTATCCGACAGCCTACCGTTGGATCCTGCCGGGAATCGAGCAGCGCGTCGTCCCGGCGATATCGAGCGATCCTCCGACGCATCTCTGTCAAGGACGGCACGCCGTTCTTGGTACCGAACGCTTCCCAAGCCAGCGAGAGCGGTACGTTGGACGCGTGGCTGAATATCCCGCCGCCGACGATGAAATCATGGGGCGCGTGGAGCTTGAATAGGAACAGCTCGCCAACTGAGACGGCCTTGAACGCGCGTGCGCCGCTGGGCTGCCAGAAATTGACTTCGTCTGGCGGATCGGCAGACAGCAGATCGAACCAGCTGCGATCGGTAATGGCGACGAAGAGATTGACCACGGGAGCAGCTTCATGCGTTCGGGCCTCGCGTTCAAGCTCGATGAAGATCGCGTGGAAGTGCCCGCGCGCCCTCGGTGCGGTGCCTATTCGCCATCAGCGTCGGCCGCGATGCGACCGGCGCTCTTGCCCGCGCTTCAGGCGCGCGCCGACCAAATAGGCGAGACGAAAGACTCATCTGACAAGGACCGCGGTTAATCCGGAAAGCAGCCGACCACGCAGCGTCGGTCGCTCCGCATGACCCCATCGATGCCATTATCAAGATCCCACAGGATTGTGCGTCCCGACGCCATGCGGGCAGTGATCTCCCGGGCATGGAAGGTGCGATTGATGCGCTTCGAGATCTGAACAAGGCGTAGCGTCGGACTGCCGGCAAAGCTCGCCTGCCATCTTTTCTCGAGGTCGGCGCGCTGGTCGGCGTCGCTCTCGTCCCAATTCTCGACGCTGTCGGCATCGAACGTGTGGCAGGTCACCGCGTCGATCCGGCGTGCGGCGCTTGCCATACGCTTTAGGAAATCGACCAGATGCTGGCGATTGTGATGCCGTGCGCAGGCATAGGGATCCTTGATCAGCAGATCGACGACATGGTCCCCGGCAACCGGGCGAAGAAAGATCGCAAAATCGCGGACCTTGTTTGGCTCGAACACATAGCGTCCCGGCGCGGCGGGCCTCTCGGCCGGCGCGGCGATCGGTCCGGCGGTCAGCGTCGGGCGCTTGGGCGGCGCCGTGTCGGATGCGGCGCTCGCGCGCGGTGGCGGCGCGGGCGGCGAAACTGGCACGGGCTCTACAGGGGCGGCAAACGACGCCTCCGCCGTGACTGATGTCGGTGTGGCGGTCGACGATTCCGCCGGCGGTTCTGTCTCGACCTGGGCCGTCTCGACGATCGCGGGTGCGGCTTGCGGATCGCTCTCCGGCGCTCGGTCCTCGCCACCGAGCACATCATCGAATAGCGTGCTGGTATCTCCTTCGTCCTCGCCCGGGATCAGCAGGCCGCGGCTGAGTTCGCGCTTGCGCGTCATCAGCGCATCGAGCTTCAGGTCGAAGCTGGTCGGCGCAAGGCTCGGGTCGGGGTGGACCGATTGCGGCAGATAGACATGAACGTCGCGGGTCTGGCCGATGCGGAACACACGATCGGTCGCCTGGTCCTCGACCGCAGGATTCCACCATCGCGACAGATGGATGACATGGTTTGCCTCGGTCAGCGTCAAGCCGACGCCGCCTGCCTTGGGCGACAGGACCATGACGTCGAAGCCGAGTCCGCGACGCTGGAACTGCTCGACCGCGACCTGCCTGGCATCGCCGGTGACGCCGCCATGTATTCGCGTGACCTGATGATCGAGGCCATAGCGGCGGCAGATCTCGCTTGCGAGCAGCGCCTGCATCGCCAGGCTTTCGCAGAAGATAAGCGCCTTTTCGCCCTTGGCCTTGATCGCGTCGAGCGTCTCGAAGGTCGATCGCAGCCTCGCGGATTCGTCAAAATAGCCGCTTGTCGCATCTTCGGGCGCATAGGGGTGCAGCGAGACTCCGCGCAGCATGTGCAGGATTTCAAGCATGTGCCCGCGCTTGCCGGTGCCCTTGGCTGCCATGGCGCGCTGGATGACCCGTTCATAGGCCTGGGCCTGGGGTGGCGGCATCGGCACCGGCAAGGCGTGGATATGCTTGACCGGCAGGCCGGGGAGGCAATCATCCTTCATTCGCCGCAGCAGCAACGGCGGACGTACCTCCTGCGGCTCGGTGAGCAACCCGTTGAGCGCACGCAGCTTCTCGGGATCGGACGCGGGATAGCTCGTCTCGAACGCCTTGCTCGAGCCGAGCAGGCCTGGATGGATTACGTCGAAAACCGACCAAAGATCCTGCAGCCGGTTTTCCACCGGCGTGCCCGTCATCGCCAGCTGGAACCTGGCATTGAGCGTCTTGCCCGCGCGCGTCATCTGGCTCGCCGGGTTTTTGAGTTTCTGTACCTCATCATAGATGATCGCGGCGAACGGCTGGCGCGCGAAACTCAGATGATAGTCGCGCATCGTCTCGAAGGTCGTCAGCACGACGCCGGCCTGCGCCCAGACATCGCTCTCGATCGCGGCCCGGCCGAGCTCGATGTCGCGGCCGGCCTCCGCGCGCGCGCGATTGAGCCCGGTGCCATAAGCGTTGACGACCGGACCGAGCGTGCCCGGCTCGAGATGCTGCTCGATCTCGGCCTTCCAATTCGCAAGGAGGCCGGTCGGCGCAACGATCAGCACCGGCTTGGGCGACGGTTGCTCAGCCCGCAGCCAGGCAAGAAACGCCAGCGCCTGAAAGGTCTTGCCGAGACCCATATCATCGGCAAGCATCGCGCCCGGCATGCCCGCGCGCCAGCATGCGACCAGCCAGTTGAACCCCACGACCTGATGCGGCTTGGGGCTCGACTTCACCTGAGTGGGGAGTGGCGGCGGCGCTTCCCCCATCGATGCAGGCGCCCGAGCCAACGGCGCATAAGCGACATCCTCGAGATTGTCCTGGACCTGGAGGAAATAGCGCTCCGATGCGATCGGCGGTGGCGCGGTGCCGCCGGCCGCGTCGTCATCCTGCGCGGCGCGCACGATCTCGGCGAGGTCGCTCAACGCACTGCGCGTCTGTTCGGTCGCCGGGACTTCGGCGTCCCCGATGGTGACGGCTGCCTGCTCGTCGCGGATCGCATCCTCGACGGCCTTGACCGCCGGCTCTACCTGATCCGGCTTGAGCTCGACCATCGTGTCGTCGGGCGGATCGCCAATGCGAAGCCCGAAGGCTTCGGGCAGCCAGCTATTGGGCTTGGGCTTGATCCACGGCAGCACAGGCTTTCGCCAGACGTCGATGCCCGACACCCGGTCTGAAAATTGCTGCGTCTCGACGAACAGGGCGCTCGCCTGGGCCGGATCGACGCCGTCCTCGGCCAGCGCCTCCGCCACCTTGCGCTGCGGACTGCGCGCGAACTGCCGGCGCTGCTCCGCCGTCCCCGCCTGGGCCTTGCGCACCACTTTGAGCGCCCGGTGGAGCATCGGGTCGAGAAACAGGATCGACCCGGCTTCGAGCAAATAGGCACGCCGCGATCCGTCGCCCTGC
>CAXSHP010000006.1:0-13883 GCA_964236935.1 uncultured Sphingomonadaceae bacterium | reverse complement strand
AAACGGCGGGCGAACATCGCCTGTTGCGATGGCGGCAGCAAGCCGTCGGCCGCTTCGTCAAGCACCGCGCCGTCCTCGGTCTCCCGCATCAAGTCGGGGCTGAACAATATGGGATCGAAGTCGAACCCGCTCGACGATGGTTTGAGGTCGAGCGAGAAGCCCGCCGCATAACTCAGCCGCAGCCGTTCGATAAATCCGTCGGGCTTGATCAGCGAACGTTCATCGTCGCCAATCGCCTGGCGCAGCGCCGCCAGCGCCGATTGCCGGTCGCTGTCGCTGTCCGCGCTATTGAGCCGCTCGACCAGCTGCAAGGTCGACCAGATCGGATCGGCGATCCGCCAATCCTTGGCCTCGAATTTCAGCCTGGCCCCCCCCAGCTTGACGGGTGCCGGCAGGCCGTTCGCCTTGGTCCAGCGGGTTTCGATCCGGAAATCGCTCTGATGGGCGACCCCGATCGATTGCAGGTTGAGTGCAAGCCGCGCGACCGGCGGCAGCCCAAGACTGGTCGCTTCACTTTCGGTGAGCTGGGCCACCAGCGCGGGGTGGAGCGTCACATTATCGGCGCTTGGCACAGCCAGCACGCTGCCGTCAGGCGCGCGTTCATCGTCGCCGATCGCCTGGAGCAAGCGTGCGACCGCGGGCCGTGCCGCCGCCGGCGCCGCGAGCAGCCAGTCGTCGAAGGCCAGGCTGGTCTGACTAGTGCGCGCGAAAAACCGCCCGCCCGCGACCTGGACAAGCTCGATCACCTCACCATCATCGCCGGCTTTCGCCTCGAACCGGACCTGGGCACCGCTCACCAGCCTGCTCCATGTTTGGGGTGCCGGATCCCCGCACTCTGATAGACCTGACGCGCGAATTTCGGTTGCCAGCCATTGGGCGGGTTGTGCGGAATGGCGCGAAAGCCGTCGCCCGCAGCCATCGCGCGCAGCGACGTGCCATTGTAGTGCCGCTTGTAGAGCGCCGGCGCTTTCGAATCGATGCTCCGCCAGAAGCGGCAGCTGCCATTGTCGCTCCACTCGGCAATGCGGACATCGCCAATCGAGAAGATCAACGCCGATTGCGCCGACGTCGCGCCGCCGCCCTCGAGCGTCGCATAGACCATCGCCTGGTCCTCCAGAAACTTCCTAGCGAGCCGTTCGGCCTGCGATCCGAACGCAAACCAGGCGTCGGTGATCATGCCTTCATCGAGATAGGCAAGCCAGAAGTCGGTCCGCTCCTTCCACTGGTCGCGGCGTTCGACGGTCCTGGCGACAACCGAGAAGAATTCGCGAACCGTGGCCCGCACCAGCCACCGCCGTAGTACCGCGAACGCATCATCGACATGCGCACCGGGAAACATCTCCAGCACGTCGCGCCGCAAGGCCGCCCAGCGCGGCGGCGCCAGACGCGGATCGCCGTTGCGTTGGACGAGCAGCCCACTGATCAGCCGCTGGTGCGCGTCGGTGCAGCTGTCTCGCGTCCACGGCGCCAGCAAGGCATAGGCCAGCGCCGCGTTCAATTCCTTGGTTGCCGGAAAGCCCTCGAACAGCGCGATCAACCGCTGTCCGCTCTGCTGCGCTACATCGCCGCGATGCCCGGCGGCGGTCTCGCACGCCGACAACAGCGTTTCCTCAACAAAGGCGCCGGTCGCAAGGTCGCCATCGAGCCCGATCTCGCGCAGCAGCTGGGCCGGAGTCTCGGACGCGAGCAGCGCGCGCGACAAGCGTTCCGGGCCGAGGTCCGGCTTCCACAGATCCCATCTGCTGCCGCGTTCGCGCCAGAGCCAATTGTGCCGCTCGGCGACCAGCGCGCTGGCGTGCGTCAGATGGTCGAAGGCCGGATGGTCGTGCGGAAAATTGCGCAGATAGGCCGCGATGATCGACCGATCGACGCTCTTGCGTCCGCGCCGTACGCCATCATCGAGCAGGGGCGCGGCAGCATTGTCGAGCGCCGCCTCGGCCCAGATGCCGTCGAGCAGCCGCTTCAGGTCCTTGGGTTTCAGGTCCGCTGGCATGGTCGGATCGATCCGCGCGAGGAACCGCGCCCAGGCTTCCTTGACGCGCGAGCGGCCCGACCGCTCGGCCCCGATCCGCTGTTCGGCGCGCTCGACTTCGATCCGGTTGCCGCGGCGCGGCAATTTGATCACGACCCCAGCACGCTCGCAGGCAAGCTTTAGCGCGCTCATCGTTTGTCAAGGATGCGGCTCATTGCCGCACCCTCCGCACTTTTCGGGGTGACCATCAGGAAACGCAGGTCGATCCGCCGGTTCTGCGCTTTCACCTGGTCGATCGTCCCCGCAGCGTCCGGCACGGCACGGCGTTCGCCATAGCCCGCGACGCCGAGGATCGGCACCGGCTGTCGCCCCGAGCTGTTCACCAGCAGCTCGAGTTCGGGATGGGTATCGGTGAGCTGGCGGAAGGTGTTGGTGGCGCGAAGGGCGGAAAGGTCCATATTGTCGCGCAACACCCCACCACCCGATAATGGGTCGCTGTCGGTATGGCCCTCGATGAAGATCGCGTCGATCTTGTTCGCCGCGACGGGCTTGCCGCGGCAGGCGGGGCCGCCCTTGGCATGATCGGTGTAGCAAGGCAGGACTGCGGCCAGCTCATCGGCGACAATCCCGACCGCCTGGCGGCCTTGCGGCGACAGTTCGAACTGGCCGGTGTCGAACAAAATGCTGTTGGGTAGGCTGAGCACACCGGTCTCGGCATCTATCCGGACCGTCAAATTATAGGGCTTGAGCCGCTTGTCGAGCCGCTCCTTAAGCGTTTCCAGAATTTCGCGGCGCGTCTGCCCGGCGCTGGTCAGCGTGTCGGTCGTCTGGCGGAACTGCAGCGCGAAATAGAGCAGCAGGATAATGAAGATGAACAGCAACCCCACCATCATGTCGGCCATCGACACGAAATAGCTCTCTTCTTCCTCTTCCGAGCGGCTTCGCCGGATCCCCCTGCTGTCCATACGTTAGGCCTGCGGCGTCAGCTTGCCGAGCAGATCCTCGATCTGGTCGGCAAGTTCGGTCAACGGCTCGAGCGCCGCCGACAGCTTGTCCACCGCGCCGGCGAGCGCATTGTCGATGCGGCCGACCTGTTCGTTGAGATGCGCGGCATGTTCGCCCGACGCGCTCTTGATCTGATCGAGCGAACTGGCGAGCGATTTGTCGACATCCTCAAAGCGGCTGCGATAGTCGGTCCACGCCTTCGTCGCCGCCTCGCTGGTCTGCGAAAGCCGCTCCGCGATGCTGGCGATCGCGACCTGATTTTGATTGGCCGCCTCGGTCTGGCGCGACAGTGACTCCTGAACCCGGCCAACCGCGGTGCCGATAGTTTCGGTCGCCGTTCTGATCGGCGCCGCCGCAGATTGAAGGTCGTTGGCCGCACGATTGAGCGTGGACGCAATGCCATCGGCGGCAATGCCGGCACCGGCCAGCTTGCTGGCGTGCGAATCCGAGGCAAGTGCGGAGCGTTCGATGCTGGCCGCGAGCGATTCCATACGACCGGCGGTCGAGCGCAGCGTGTCGACGAGGCCCGCGCTCGCATCTTCGAACCGCGCGCCAAAGGCGGCAAAGGCGCTCGATATTGCCTTGGCACTCTCCTCGCCGGCCTTTGTCACTGCGTCGTCAATCGCCTTGCCCATGCCCACAGATGCGCGCGACGTCGCCGCTTCGAGCGCTTCGGCGGCGCGTCCCAGCACGTTAGCATTCCGATCGGCGGCGGCATCAGCGCCTGCGGTGAGCCTGGTTCCGATATCAGCAATCTCGCCGCGCATCTGGTCGAATGCCGCCTGGATCCCGCTGGTTGCCTGTGCAAACTGCGCGACCGCCCCGCTGCTCGCGCTTTCGGCGGATTCGGTGAGCTTGGTGCCGGTCGCGTCGATCCGGTCATGCAGCGTACCGAACATCTCGGACATGCGATCAGACGCCACTGCGAAGTCGCGGGCCGCCTGCGCGATCTGATCGTTTGCGGCGCGCCCCGAGCCTTCGATCTGTTCGTGCATCGCCGACAACCGGTTCGTCATGCCATCGAGCGCGGCGCCCAGCTGCGCCATCTCGACACCCGCATTCTTGCTGAGCGCGTCGCCCAGTTCTTTGCCGATCTGGTTGAAACTGCCATTTTTGAAATCGTCGATGCTCGCCTGGATGCCGCCGAGCACCTGCACCATCGGCTGCATCTGCCGCTCGAGATTTTCGCCGATAGCGATGGCGAGCTCATGGCTGAAGCTTTTGAGCGCCGTGGTCTGTTCCTTGGTCTCGCGCAACTGCTCGGCAGCGATGCGCTGGGGCGGCGAAAAGAGCATGCCACGGTCGAGCGCGTCGACAATGCATTCGAGCTTGCGCTGGTTGGCCGAATGCCAATTGCGATCGAAAAAGCGCAAGATGATCGACGCGAGCACGCCCGCGATCGAGGTCCAGAACTTGACCGACGTAATCGTCAGCAAATTGATCAGCGCCGGCGTCATATTGGCCGCGCCGTTCGCAGCGCTGAGTGCGGTCACCGTCGTTGTGAGCGCCGCGACGATCCCGAGAAAGGTGAAGGTGAGCCCGAAGGCAACGAAGATGTTCGCCCACCAGGCCAGCACGCGCGTGTCGTCGCCCAGATGCAGGAAATAGCCGTCGGCGCGCATCGTCGAGCGCATCGGCACCTCGGTCTCATCAAGAATCGTCTCGCGGAACTGGCCCCACGCCTGGCGCATCTCCTGCGCCCCGCGTCCGCCAGCCATCATCGACGCGTCAATCTCGTAGAACTGCTCGGCAAAGATTCGCTGTGCGGTTACGTTGTCTTCGGCATCGAGGACCGCTGCAAAGGTCGCGACCCGCTGTTTCAGCAACGCAGACAGCGGCCGGTGATAGCGGACATGGTTCCTCAGGATGATCAGCGCGCACCACAATAATAGTGCGAGCGATATCCATAGCGCCGTCATCGGATTGCCAAAGACAAGGACGACTAGCCCGTTCACCGGGTTAACGTGCGACTCCATCGGCCCCCAACTCCTTCCCCGAACCGAGTGATAGCCAAGCCATCGCGATGACGCACGCGAAATGCCTGATGTCGTTGTGAATCCAGTCCTGTATAAATTGTTATAGGCTGCTAATCCGCCGCTTCGAGGATCGTCCGCAATCGCGACCAGCTCTCTTCCGGGAGCAGCTGGACCACTTTGAGTAGCGCTGTGTCGCCGCTCTTCAACACCACATCGCGGACCCGGCTTGCCATCCGTTCGCCATCGCAAACATCGGCCTCTTGCAGCTCCATCCCCCGCACGATCGCGCCGGTCCGCAACGCCTCGTCGAGTGTGAGCGTGAAACCTTGCCCGAACGGCGTGCCGCAATGCTGGCAGGCGGCCGATCCCGCCGGATTGAGCCCGCCACAGCTTTCGCACGGGACGAACCGCGTCGAGCGGATCGGGAATTCATGACCGCAGCTCTCGCATTCACCCGCGCCCAGCGCATTCTCGGTCGCGCAGACCGGGCAGCGCTTGGTCTTGACCTCTGTGCCGCCACGCGCCGACGCCGACATCTCCTCCTCGACCCGTCGGGCATAGCGCTCGAGAGTGGCGAAGGCGGGCATGACGACATAGGCCCGGGTATCGTCTTCGAACCCGTCGCTGCGGACCACCCGGCCGATCGCCTGCCTGAACGCCAGCTCGGTCAGGGCGTGGGGCAGGTAGATGAGCACCCGCAGCCGCCGGATATCGACGCCTTCTGAAATCATCGCGACCGATACGATCCAGCGCCGGTCGGTGTTGCGATACGCCGCGATGCGCCCGTCGGCGTTGGGCATCTGGCTGTGCACCACGATCGGCCGCTCGCCTTCGAGTCGTTCGAGCAGCTGCGCAAAATATTCGGCCATTTCGATCGACGGCGCGATCACCAGCCCGCCTGCGCGCGGCATGCGATGCCGCAGGTCGTTGAGCTTCTCGCTCGCCCATTCGACCATCGTCGCCTGATAGGCTGTCGCCAGCGGCGTGAGGCCATCGGCTTCGAATTGCGGGGCGCAGGCGAGCCTATAGAAATCGAGCGAGCGTTGCAGCGCCGGAATGCGGGCAAGCGTCGGGCTGAGCTGGGCCTGCTGCTGACCCGAGATCTGGACCGCCTCGCCGCCTTCCAGGTCGACGGTGAAGCGGCCTTCATGCCGGTGGAAAGTGACTGGGCGGCAATAGCCCAGGTCGACCGCCTCGCCATAAGTAAGCGTGTAGGTGCCATCGTCGGGATGATCGATCGCACCCTGATTGTCATAGGCGAGCCAGACCGATTGAGCGCCGTCCGAGCGGATGGGCGTTCCGGTCAGCACGATGACGAAGCGGGCCTCACCAAAGGCGGTGTCGGCACCATCGCCCCACGCCGCCGCGACCGCGGCATGGTGATGTTCGTCGCACACCACCAGCACGCGCTGGTTCCGGCACATTGCCTGGAACGCGTCCTGCAGACCGCTGATCGCGCTCCACGTCGCACAGACATCGAGCCCCATAGCCTGGAGTTCGCGGTCGGCACCGGTCGCCTTGTTCATATGGCGGCCGGTGACATTGCGGAAGTCCGCGGCCCATTGATTCACCACCTCGGAGCGCGGCGCGATGACGACCACACGGTCAATTTCGCCGCGGGCGAGCAGGGTCTGTGCGATCGCGCAGGTCGCCAGCGTCTTGCCCGCGCCGGGGGCGGCGTTGATCAGGAAATGGCGGTCACAGGCGGTCTCGACCAGCCAGCGTATCGCCTTGTCATGCGCCTGAATTTGCCAGGGTCGAAGCTGTACCATCGGATTGGCTCCTTTTTTGAGATTGCATGCCGGACAGGTGGCCTGCGCATTTGCGAGAATGGTCGTGCCGCCACGGGCGGCGGCGAGCCGGTGATCGACATGGAAACCGGGTTTGAGGGCGCGACCGCACGAAGAGCAGCGACCACCGGCCATAAGCGCGGCGATACGCCGCTGCCGCCGGCTGAACCGGCGCTTCATCGCCCGACGCGATAGTCGGTGAGGACGATCTCCTTTACTGGGAGATTGGCGGGTGGCTGGAGAACGGCATGCTGGTTGACCCGCATCACGGCGGCGACATACGGCACCGACCGGGTGTGGATCACACAGCCTTCCCGGCGCAGATCACTGATGATCTTGGTGAGGTCGGGAACGCCGAAAAGGATTATCGCCTCGAGGCGCGTCATCGGCTTTCCGCTCAGCAGATGTTCGCGCGCGGCAAGCACGCCCCTGTGCCGGACCGTCGTCACGCGTAAAAATCCGACAGCGCGGCCGGCGACCGGCGATGACCGGGCTGCCAGGCGTGTTCGGCAGCATCGTCGCCGAACAACTCGGCCGACGCGGTGTCGCACAGCAATGCCCAGCCGCCGTCGCGCATCGCCCGATCGATCGGGACGGCGCCAAAGCTCGTCTCGTCCATCCGGCCGCAGCGGTCGATGACGTCGCGCCGACCCGTGAGGTCGAGCAGTCGCCCCGCCATGGCGAACAGCTCGCCTGCCGCTAACGCTTCACCGATGATGTCGCGCAGTTCTACATAGACCTGCAGAAGTCTTACCGAATGCCGCACTGTTTTCTCCCTTGTCATCGTCGTCGCAAGGGTCATTGCAGGCAGCGTGCCAAATCTTAAAAATGGCCCAAATGCGCGGGTTTTTTGCAAAAACCGCTACCCATCGTGCTCTCTTGGTAGCAACAAACATTGTATATCCATAACGAAAGTTGTAGCGATGTTGGATGGAGTTGTTGTGCGCCTGGATAGGGGTTGCCGACCTGATGGCGGCCAGGCCGGACCGAACCGGTCAAGGGCCGATTGCGGCGGCGCTCGTTGCAGGTGATTTCGACGCAGCCCTGCTGCTGGCCGACTGGCCCCAGGCCGATGCCGACCGTTTTGAAATTTGGCTAAAGGCGCTCGCGCCCAAGGTCGATCTGCGTGTCGTCAGAACACCGCTCAGCCAGCCCAATGCCTTTGGTGAGATTTACCGGTCGGCGATCGCCGCGATCGACGAAGGCGTGAAGCAATTCCGGCGACCGCCAAAGCTTACCTTCCATCTCAGCCCCGGCACGCCCGCCATGGCCTCGATCTGGCTGATCCTATCCAAGACCCGCTATGATGCGGCCCTAATAGAGTCCTCACGAGATCAGATTAATATCGTCGATGCGCCCTTCGATCTTGCTGCCGAGCTTCTGCCCGATCTTCTCCGCGACGCCGATCGCCGGCTTGGCGCTGCGAGCGCTGAAAAGCCGTGGGGCGAGACCCGCTTCGGCAACATATTATACCGTAGCGAGCAGATGGCCCGCGTCGTGACGCTAGCTCGCAAGGCTGCGTTACGACGTGTCCCGGTTGTCATCGAAGGCGAATCAGGAACTGGCAAAGAACTCCTTGCCCGCGCGATCCATAGTGAAGGACCGCGACACGATCGTCCGCTGATCGTTCTCAACTGCGGTGCTATCCCACGCGATTTGGTCGAATCGCAACTGTTCGGGCATCGCAAAGGCGCCTTCACTGGAGCGATCGCCGACCACATTGGCGTATTCGAAGCTGCTGATCAGGGCACATTGTTCCTCGACGAAATCGGCGAGCTCCCGCTCGACGCTCAGGTCAAATTGCTCAGGGTGGTTCAGGAAAGTGAAGTGGTCCGCGTCGGCGACACCAGGCCGCAGTCGATCGATGTCCGGATCATCGCGGCGACCAACCGGAACCTCTTCGGCGAAGTTAAGGCGGGGCGCTTCCGGGAGGATCTATTTTACCGCCTAGCCGTGCTGATGCTGAAGTTGCCCGCGCTGCGCCAGCGCGAGGGCGATATCGGGCATCTGATCGAAGGGCTGCTCGCGCGTGTGAATGACGAGATGACTGGCGAGCCCGATGTTACGCCGAAGTCGCTGAGTGCTGGGGCACGGAACCGCCTGCTCGCGCATAGCTGGCCTGGCAATGTCCGCGAGTTGCAGAATACGCTGCGGCGCCTGTGCGTCTGGACCGAGGGCGCGACCATTCGCGCAGCCGACATCGATGATGCCATTCTTGCAGACTATATGGAGGCAAGTCCTGCCCTTTCGGCGCTCGAACGGCCTATTGGCAACGGGTTTAGTCTCGAAGCAGTGCTCGATGAGGTAGCTCGGCACTATGTTGTTCGGGCCATAAAAGAGGCAGGGGGCAACAAGAGCAAGGCGGCCCGCCTGGTCGGCTTCTCGAGCTATCAGCGGTTCGAGAACTGGCAGCGCAAATATGTGGATACAAATGTTTTATTCCGAGATTGATACCAATATTTTCACGAATGAAACACGCATAAATGACTGACCCGTCCAAAGCTATGCTATGCTCTTCGTGATATTTTTATCATGTAGTTTTCTAGAAAATGGCGACTTGATATCGACAGAAGACTCAGTCGAACGAGCTTCGAGACGCAGTGTATCCCTCCGTTACTTTACCATCAGTCCCCGAAAGCCGAGCCTGAAAGGCTCGTATATTCCACTTTACCCGCGAAGCGGGGTGGTTTCCACGATCTCTGCATATGAACGAGTGGCCGAAGTGGGGAGATTTATATTGCTGCGCAAACGGCCGTTTGGGGATCGTAATGCTCGCCATCATAACCCTCGAAACTGACTGAGCCTCGTTCAATGTTTGCCAACCAGAGACAATTAATGGTGTTGTTCAGCGAGGTACGAATCGACTGCGTTTCGATGCGCCGACCTTCGTCAGAACTGCAATGTGAAAACTCGCTTCCATGCCTGACATGCAGGGCGTGAACCGGACGGCCAAGGGGCTCCCGGCGGAGCCTCTTCATGACCCCAACCAAGTTGCTCGTTGGCCAAATCCTGTTCGTGTTCGCGATCGTGCTCGCGGGCATATGGGCAGCGACGCAATGGGCGGCAGCCAAGCTCGCCTACCAGCCTGAACTCGGCCCAGCGTGGATCGTCGCTTTCGGACATCCACTGTATCGTCCTTGGACGCTGTTCCCGTGGTGGTATCATTTCGATGCGTACGCGCCGCATGTCTTCGAACGAGCGGGCGCGTTCGCCGGCGCTAGCGGCTTCGTCGGCTGCGCCGCTGCGATCGCCGGATCACTTTGGCGCGCACGGCAAGCCCAACAGGTTACGACCTACGGCTCCGCGCGATGGGCGTCCGCCAGTGAAATCGAACGCGCTGGTCTGCGGGACGAGGCGGGCGTTTTCCTCGGCCGCCATGATGCACGCTATCTGCGCCACGACGGCCCAGAACACGTCATGGCGTTCGCCCCGACGCGGAGCGGCAAGGGCGTCGGATTGGTGGTGCCTACGTTGCTCGGCTGGAGCGGCTCGGCCGTCATCCACGATATCAAGGGCGAGAATTGGCAGCTGACCGCCGGCTGGCGCGCCAAATTTTCGCACTGCCTGCTGTTCAATCCGACCGATGCACGCTCGGCCCGCTACAATCCGCTGCTTGAGGTGCGGCGCGGGCCGAATGAGGTCCGTGATGTCCAGAACATCGCCGACATCCTCGTCGATCCCGAAGGCGCGCTCGAACGGCGCAACCATTGGGAGAAGACCAGCCACTCGCTGCTGGTCGGCACGATCCTGCACGTCTTGTATGCCGAGCAGGACAAGACGCTCGCCCGCGTGGCGACCTTCCTGTCCGATCCGCAGCGGAGCTTCGCGGCCACCCTGAAGCGGATGATGGAGACCAATCATCTCGGCTCGGCGGAAGCACCGATGGTGCATCCGGTCGTTGCCTCGGCCGCACGCGAATTGCTCAACAAGAGCGAGAACGAACGTTCGGGCGTGCTCTCCACCGCCATGTCGTTTCTCGGCCTCTACCGCGACCCCACCGTCGCGGCGGTCACCTCGGCCTGCGACTGGCGCATCGCCGACCTGATCGAGGCCGAGCACCCGATATCGATCTACCTGGTCGTGCCGCCGTCCGACATTTCGCGCACCAAGCCGCTGATCCGGCTGGTGCTCAATCAAATCGGCCGCCGCCTGACCGAGCAGCTCCATGCCAGCGAGCATGGCCGTCGCCACAAGCTGCTGATGATGCTCGACGAGTTTCCGGCGCTCGGGCGGCTGGACTTCTTCGAGACCAGCCTGGCGTTCCTCGCCGGCTATGGCGTGCGCGCCTTCCTGATCGCGCAGAGCCTCAACCAGATCGAGAAGGCCTATGGCGAGCACAACGCCATCCTCGACAATTGCCACGTCCGGGTCGCGTTCGCGACCAACGACGAGCGCACCGCCAAGCGGATATCAGACGCGCTCGGCACCGCGACCGAGCAGCGCGCGATGCGCAACTATGCGGGCCACCGGCTGGCGCCGTGGCTCGCGCATGTCATGGTCAGCCGTCAGGAGACCGCCCGCGCCCTGTTGACCCCGGGCGAGGTGATGCAGCTGCCGCCGGCCGACGAGCTGGTGCTGGTCTCCGGCCTGCCGCCGATCCGAGCACAGAAGCTGCGCTATTACGAGGATCGCATTTTCCAGACGCGGGTACTGCCCGCACCGGTGTTGCACGACGGTTGCTACCGCGATCGACCGGCGGAGCGCACGAACGACTGGGGCGGCTCCGTCCGCGCGCCCGATGTCCGCTTGGCGCGCGATGCCGGCACAGAACCCAGCGCCGCCGACGGCGGCCTTCAGCAGCAGCTTCATCCCGGGGTCGGCGAGGACGCCGTCGTCCGCAAGGAAGAGCCGCAGCAGCCCGATCTGCTCGGCGTCGATGACGATGGCGACCTTGCCGCCGACGCGCGCGCGATGAGCCAAGCCCAGGCCATCGGCACCGCCGCGCGTGCCTACGCCATCAACGAGAGCGCCGGTCGCGACGACCTGACGCCGAGCCTCTGAGGAGAGCCTCCATGGATCGCATCCGCCACCAGCTGTTCCTGCCGAAGGACCTAAGCGAGCGCCTCCAGGTGCTCGCGGCCAAGCCCGGCGCCACCAAGTCCGCCATCCTCGTCGATGCGGTGACCGCCTGGCTCAATCGTCGTGCTGCCAGCGAGCTGGAGGATCGGTTCGGCATCCGGCTCGACCGTATGACGACCGCGCTCGGCCGGATCGAGCGCGACGCCCAGGTCATCCTGGAGTCGCTCGCGCTCTTCATCCTGATCGAGCTTACCACCAGCGCGCCGCTGCCAAAGGGCGACGATGCCGCGCGCGCGATGGGCCGCGCCCGTTTCGAGGAGTTCATCGGCCGGGTTGCCGAACGGCTTGCCAGTGGCCGCCGCGCTCTCGGCCCCGAGGTGCTCGCCGGCGCGCGCAAGGACGGCAGCCGGTGACCGGCGGCGCCATCTCGGCCGCGGGCGGCGATCGTCGGCGCGCGATGCTGCGGACCGCGATGGGTCCTGCGATCGGGCTCGCACTCGCTGATCCGCGTGTTCTCGAGATCATGGTCAATCCGGACGGCGCGCTGCGGCTCGACGTTCTCGGCCAAGGCCGCGTCGACACCGAGATCAAGCTGGATCCCGCCCAGGTCGAGCGCATCGTTCGCCTCGTCGCCAGTCACGCGCGTGCCGAGGTCCATAGCGACGCACCGATCGTCTCAGCCGAGCTGCCGCCGTCGATCGAGGGTTGCGCGGGCGAGCGGTTCGAGGGCGTGTTGCCTCCGGTCTCGACCGGGCCATGCTTCTCGATCCGCAAGCCAGCCCAGCGACTTTATACGCTCGACGACTATATCGCCGACGGCATCGTCACCCTGGCCGCCGCCGATCGCTTGCGCGACGCGGTCCGCCGCCGCTTCAACATCCTCGTCGCCGGCGGCACCAGCTCGGGCAAGACCACGCTCGCCAACGCGCTGCTCGCCGAGGTGGCATCGGCCGACGAGCGCGTGATCCTGATCGAGGACACGCGCGAGCTGCAGAGCCCCGCCGCCGACACGGTGGCGCTACGCACGCGCCCGGCAGGCGCCAACATGGTGGGCGGCGTCAGTATGGCGGACCTGGTCCGCTCGACACTGCGGCTGCGTCCCGACCGCATCATCGTCGGCGAAGTGCGCGGCCCCGAGGCGCTCGACATGCTCAAAGCCTGGAACACCGGGCATCCCGGCGGGATCGCGACGGTGCACGCGAACAGTGCGCTGCGTGCGCTCTTCCGCATCGAGCAGCTCATCCAGGAGGCGGTGGTCACCGTGCCGCGCGAGCTGATCGCGGGCGCCATCGACCTCGTCGTCTTCATTTCCGGGCGCGGCATCGACCGCCGCGTCTCCAGCATCGCGCGCGTGGACGGGCTCGATGCCCGCGGCGGCTACGCGCTCGTCGATCTCGTCAACCCCGCCAGCCCCCAAGGAGACTGACATGACCATGCTTCATTTCCACGACCTCGACGTTCGCCGCCCGCTGCTTGCCGGTGTCGCCTTCGCCAGCTGCCTGCTCGCATCCACCGCACAGGCATGCCGTGGGAGCAGCCGCTCCAGCAGGTTCTCGACTCGGTCCAGGGGCCGGTCGCCAAGATCCTCGCGGTGATCGTCATTATCGTCACCGGCCTGACGCTGGCGTTCGGCGAAACCGCGGGCGGCTTCCGCCGGCTGATCCAGATCGTGTTCGGCCTGTCGATCGCGTTCGCCGCATCGAGCTTCTTCCTGTCGTTCTTCAGCTTCGGCGGCGGGGCGCTGATCGCATGAGCGCGGCGGCCAGCCATTCCGGTTCCCAGCACATCGAAGGGTTCGAGGTGCCGATCCACACCTCGCTCGGCAGCCCGATCCTGCTCAGCGGCGCGCCGCGCGGATTGGCGATCGTCAACGGGACGATCGCCGCCGCAGTCGGACTCGGGCTCCAGCAGTGGCTGGCCGGCCTCATCCTCTGGGCGGCGGGGCACAGCCTCGCCGTCTTCGCCGCGCGGCGCGACCCGCATTTCGCGCCCGTGCTGCTCCGCCACCTCCGCCAGAAAGGCTATCTCGCGTGCTGAACCTCGCAGAATATCGCTCGTCGGCCGACCGGCTCGCCGATCATCTGCCCTGGGCCGCGCTGGTCGCACCCGGCGTCGTCCTCA
>CAXSHP010000005.1:38885-39920 GCA_964236935.1 uncultured Sphingomonadaceae bacterium | reverse complement strand
AGATCGAGAAGCGGCACCGACGTCACCAGGGGTTTTTTCAACTTCTGGCAGCCACCGCCAGACAGGATTTTGGAGCGGGTAGCGGGAATCGAACCCGCGTCACAAGCTTGGAAGGCTAGTGCTCTACCATTGAGCTATACCCGCGAGGCATGCCTAAGTCGTTGGCCGTATTCGATTCACAGGCCGTTTTGCACGGCCCGTCGCCCAGTCGACCAGTGCCACCACGGAGGCGCCGTCGTCAACACAATCAAACGGACGTCTCCCCTCGACTTAACCACGTCTGGCCGCATCCGCACTGCGGCTGTCATCTGCCGCCGGTACGAGGCGCCATGTTCCGACGCCTATTCCTAGCCGCGCTGATCGCCGTCGTGCCGGCCCCCGGCCTTGCCGGAGCGATTCTCAAGGCCGATCAGCAATTTTACTCGTCGGGCAGCTGGATCGCGTGGAACGGCCCCTGGTCGACCTATTCGGGCGCGGGCCTGGCGCTCAGGAAGGGTGTCGATTTCAAAGACGTGATCGCGGTTCAGCCCGGCACCTTCCCGGCGGCCACCGTGATCTCATGGCAGTGGCCGCTGACTCCGCCGAAAAATGCGGGAGTCTATGGCTATAACGCGCTGTCCTTCGGCAGCTATGACGGCGGCGTGCCGCTGATCCCGGTCGCCCCTCGACGGGTCAGCGAGATCCGTTCGCTCAGCTGCACGTTCGGGCTGTCGTATCTCAACTACGTCGGCAACTACAACATCCTCAACGAATTCTTCCTCACCTCCGCGCCCCGCGACGCCAAAACCAAGAAGATCGAGATCGGCTTCCTGCTGCACACGCCGCCGACGACCATCGCCTGGGCGGCGACCGGCCGGCAGATCGGGCTGTTCACCGATCGCTCGAACCGCGTCTGGCGGGTCAGCCAGATGCCCGGGCCGACCGGAACCTTCCCCTATATCGTGTTCCTTCCCGCCGACGGCCTGAATGTCTCTTCGGGCGAGACGGACATGCTGGGCGCGATCCGCTTCCTCCAGGGGAAAAGCCTCGTCGCGG
>CAXSHP010000005.1:34728-38875 GCA_964236935.1 uncultured Sphingomonadaceae bacterium | reverse complement strand
GGCGAGCTGGTGGTTCAGCGGGCTGGCGCTCGGGATCGAGCCGATCCGGGGCTCGGGCTCGATGAAGATCGATCGACTGGCGGTGACGTTCAACTAAGCGCCGTTCACGCGCGGCTATTGACGTGGCGGAAGCGCATCGAGGAGGGCGGTCGGCGAGATAGCGGCCAGCAGAGATTTAGCTTCGGACCGCCAATAGTTGCGCGTGTAGCCGGGGTGTTCGTTGAGATCTTCCCAACGCACGCCTGCCTGCGCCGCGATGCGCTGTGCGATCTGGTCCAACTGGGTGGATTCGGCGCTCATAAAAGTCCGCTGCCCTCCTCAAGCAGGGCGACTGTCCTGGCGCGATCTTAGCCGGCAAAACGGCATCCGTCTACCGGACGGCGCGTCAGCTTCGATCGCCGTGACGGCGAAGGCTGGTGGAAGGGGCTGGATTCGAACCAGCGTACGCTTGCACGGGCAGATTTACAGTCTGCTGCCTTTAACCACTCGGCCACCCTTCCATCGGCGCCGGTCCCCGCGGGGACATGTCCGGGCGAGGCGGGTGAATGGCGAATGGCTCCTTGCGTGTCAACGTGGCGCTGTGGAAAAGCGCTGCCCATGCGCAAAGGCCATCGACCCTCCGCCGCGCCCGCCGGGCGCCCTCGTTTCTGGGGGCGTCATGCGGTGATCGCGGCGCTCGCCAATCCCGCACGGACGGTGCGCCGCATCTGGGGCACGCGCGAGGCGCTCGGGCCGCTCGATCTGCCGCCGGTGATCCCGATCAGCTTCGCCGACGTCGCCGATCTCGGCCGGCTGGTGCCGCACGACGCCCCGCACCAGGGGCTGGTCGCCGAAGTCGATCCGCTGCCGGACCAATGGCTCGGCGACCTGCTCGACGCTGCGGCCGAGGCGCCGCCGCGGCGCGCGCTGCTCGTGCTCGACCAGGTCACCGATCCGCATAACGTCGGCGCGATCCTGCGCTCGGCGGCGGCGTTCGACGCGATCGGCATCGTGACGCAGGATCGTCATTCGCCGCCCGAGTCGGGGGCGCTCGCGCGTGCGGCGTCGGGCGCGCTCGAGATCATGCCGTGGGTCCGCGTGATCAATCTCGCGCGCGCGCTCGACGAGATCGGCGAGGCCGGGTTGTGGCGCGTGGGCCTCGCCGGCGAGGCCACGGCGACGCTGGTCGAGGCGATGCCGCCGGGGCGGCTCGCGCTGGTGCTCGGCGCGGAAGGCGAGGGACTACGGCACAACAGCGCGGCGCATTGCGACGAGCTGGCGCGGCTGCCGATCAGCCCGCGGATGGAAAGTCTCAACGTCTCAAACGCCGCGGCGATCGCGCTTTACGCCGCGGCGGTGCGCTGAAATCCGCTCAGTCCTCGGCGGCGATCGTCACCTTGAGGCCGTCGAGGGCGGGCCCGAACGGCAGCTGGCACGACAGGCGCGAAGTTTCCTGGCGCGAGTCGGAGCTGTCGAGCAGGTCGTTTTCGTCCTCGCTCATCGCGGGCAGCTGATCGACGAAGGCGGGATCGACATGGACATGACAGGTGGCGCAGCTGCAGCAGCCGCCGCACAATGCGAGCAGCTCGTCGATGCCGGCATCGCGGATCACTTCCATCACCGACAGGCCAGCCTCGCCCTCGATTTCCTGCTCGGCCCCTTCGCGCGTGACCACGATCAGTTTCGGCATGCCTGTATTTCCCCGTTGTTTCGACAGCATCGGCACCGCGGGCTATGTGACGGTCGCGGCGTGAAATCAAGGCGAGGCGCATGGGGTTGAACGCGGATCAGTTGACGGCCGGGCTCGATGCGCTGGCGCTGGCCGAGCCCGGTTTCGCCCGGGGGCTCGCCCGCGTCGGCTATCCCGCACCGCGCATCCGCGAGCGTGGCTATGAGACATTGCTGCGCACGATCGTCGGCCAGCAGGTCAGCGTCCATGCCGCCAACGCGATCTGGACCCGGCTCGACGCCGCGGTCGGTCAGGGCAACGATCCGGCGCGGCTGGCGGCCGCTTCGGACGAGACGTTGCGCGCGGTCGGGCTGTCGCGCCAGAAGGTGGCCTATGCGCGCAGCCTGGCCGAGGAGATCATCAGCGGCCGGCTTGATCTCGCGCATCTCCCCGAGGACGACGAGGAAGCGATCGCCGCGCTCGTCCGGATCAAGGGCATCGGCCGCTGGTCGGCGGAAATCTATCTGCTGTTCGCCGAGGGGCGCAGCGACATCTGGCCCGCCGGCGATCTTGCGGTGCAGGTCGAGATCGGCCGCCTGCTCGGGCTGGCCGAGCGGCCAAGCGAGCAGCAATTGCGCGCGCTGGCGGAGGCGTGGCGGCCGCATCGCGGCGCCGCGGCGATCTTCGCCTGGCACCATTACGGCAGCATGGGCAAGGTCCCGCTATAGCCTCGACCGAGACAGGCTTATCTAGGTTACGAACTGACGGGTTGAATTACGAATCACGCTCGCTAGTGGCGATTGGACCGGGGGGAATCTCGCAACGGATCGCCGCGCCAATTGTTGGTGTGCGATCTCCAGCTAGGGATCCGTGATGCTGCTGTTCGAAACCTATATCGCGCCAAGCGAAATCGAAGGGGTCGGAGTTTTTGCCGCAGAAGCCATTCCGCCGGGCGCGGCGATCTGGCGACTCGATCCGGCCTTCGACCGGCTGATTCCCGTGGCCGACGTGCCGCGCCTGTCCGAGGTGACGCAGGCGTTCATCGATCGCTACGCCTATCCCCTGCCGACCGATCCGAGCATCCTCGTGCTCGAAGTCGACAACGGTCGCTTCATGAACCATACGATCGCGCCGAACACCTGCTTTACCAATCCCGAGGTGGGCGTTGCGTTGAGCGGCATCGCGGCGGGAACCGAGATCACCTGCAATTATTCCGAGTTCGATCCGGGCTTCGTGATGCTCCCCGGCCGGCTGTTCGTCCCGCCACGGTCGAAGGCGAACGGCAAGCAACCGGCGCTTTAGCAGGGGTCGAGCAATCCGAGCGTGTCGAGTCGCGCCTCGTCGGTGTCGATCAGGCGCTGGCCGATATCCCGCCGGTAGCGCATGTTGGGGATGACGATGCGGTCGACCCGGGCGTATGCCGCGCGCCGGGCCTCGGTGACGGTCCCGCCAACCCCGGTCGCCACCATCGTCCAGCCGTACAGCCCGCTGGTGACCAAGACGCCCCCGTCGAGCCCGACCTCGCCGAAGTGGACGTGACGGCGATCCTCGGCGTCGAACGGCTCCTCGAACAGGATCGGCAGGCCGACCGGTTCGTCGATCTGCTTGCGGGTATAAGGGAACGGCGGGGTGGTCAGCACCACCCCGACCGAGAAGCCCGCAATGGCTTCGAAGTCGTCGCCCGCACCCGTCGCCATCCGCTTGAACAGCGCGCCCCAGCCGGTGCGCTGGAGCGGATCGAGCACCGCGAAGCCGGGGTAGCCGAAGCGGCAGGTGAACTCGAGCGGCCAGATCCCCGCTTCGTTGACGATCGTGTTGAGATTGACATAGCCGACATGGCGCTTGCCGCGCAGCAAGGGCGCGATGCGGGCGAGCGTGCGTTCGAACAGGACATTGCCGCGATCGAACGTCGCGACGGTCCCCATCTCGCCGGTGAGCTCGCCGATATCGCCGGCGAAGAAGCGCTTGTGCTCCCAGTCGAGGCAGGCGGGGGTGAGGAAATCCTCGCCGTCGAAATAGGCGCCGACCCCTATCTCCACGCCCTCGATATGATCCATCAGGATGAAGGTCGCCGGTGCGTCCGCGCGCGCGCGCAGCCGCGCCGCGAGCACCGCGCGGACATCGCGCCCGTCCGCCATCTGGCCGATATAATTGTCGCTCGAGGCATGTTCGGGCCCGCTGAACTTGATCACGTAGCGCGCCGGGCGTCCGGCGATGAACGCGTCGGCGGCGGCGGCATCGGTGAACTCCCAGACGTGGCCGGTGGGAAAGCCGAGTTCAGCGAGGATGGCCTGGGCATAAGCGCGGTCGTTCTCGAGGCGATCGCCATAGGCGCTGCCGCCGATGACGTGGAAGCCGTCGCGCCGCAGCGCGTCCTGCAGCGCGCCATAGCCTTCGGACACGCTTTCGAAGACGATCATCCCGTCGTCGCCGGCGGCGCGGACCCAATCGAGCTCGGCGCGCCAGTCGGTAACGCGCGGCGCGAGCCCGGCGAGCGTG
>CAXSHP010000005.1:26325-34718 GCA_964236935.1 uncultured Sphingomonadaceae bacterium | reverse complement strand
GCGACGTTCGTAGCCAAGTACGACGCCGACATCGAGCGTGCCCTGCGCACCGGGATCAGATACCGCGACCTTGACCTCATGCCCCTCCTCGATCAGCCGCAGATACAGCGCGGCGAGATCGCAGGTCTCGGTCACGCCGAGGAAGCGCATCGATGGCCGGTCCGGCGTGGCGTCAGCGTTTCTTGGCAAGCGACGGGGCACGCATTGCGCGCAGCCGCACCGTGATCTTCACCGGGGCCGCCACCGTGTCGGCCGCGGCGAACTGTCCGCCGCCGACGCCGAAGCTGCGGCGGTCGATCGTCAGCGCGCCCTGCATCGTCGCGACGTCGCCGGCGAGCGTCAATGTGAACGGCAATACGGCGGGGCGGCGCACGTTGCGGATCGTGAGGAAGCCGATCGCCTGGTAGCGGCCGCTGCCGCCGTCGACGAATTTGGCGGCGGTGAAGGTGGCGCGCGGGAATTGCGCCGCCGCGAACCAGTCGCCGCTCGGCAGCGACTGATCGCGCGTCGCATCGCCGGTGACCGCCGACGCCATGTCGACCACCACCGTCACGTTCGATCCCGCCAGCGCCCTGGGATCGAACAGGATCCGCGCCTCCCACCGCCGGAAGGCGCCGTCGAACCCGGCGCCGGCGACGGCGCCGCTGAAGCCGAGGCGCGAGGCGGCCTTGTCGACGGTCCAGCTCGGCGGGGCCGCGATCGCGGGAGAGGCGACGGCGAGCGCCGCGACCAGGGCCGACAGGCGCATCACGCCCATTCTCCAGACTGTGCCCGGCGTCGGCGGACCAGCGGCAGCATTCGCACGAGCGCCTCGTCGCGATCGAACAAGTGATGCTTGAGCGCGGCGGCGACATGCAGCGCGACCAGCGCGAGCAGCGACCAGGCCAGATAGACATGGAACATGCCGAAATCGTCCTCCACCAGCTTGCGCGTCGCCAGCGGCAGATCGTGGATGAAGCCGAGATGCGGCCACGGCACGGTCCGGTACAGCAAGGTCGGCAGATTGTAGACGCTGGCCGAGACGATGATCCATCCGCTCAGCGG
This sequence comes from uncultured Sphingomonadaceae bacterium, assembly GCA_964236935.1. Lineage (GTDB taxonomy): Bacteria > Pseudomonadota > Alphaproteobacteria > Sphingomonadales > Sphingomonadaceae > Solisphingomonas. The sequence goes on along the minus strand of CAXSHP010000005.1, from coordinate 33,674 downwards.
CAGCACGATCATCGCGGCGTAGAAGCCCCAATGGCTGAGCCGCGCCCCGATCCGCTCGAAGCGCGACATGTGCGCCGGCAGCGGCGGCGGCGGATTGAGCAGCCGCCAGCCCAGCCGGACCAGGCTCAGCAGCAGCACCGTGATGCCGATCGACTTGTGGAGCTGGAACAGCTGGAACTTGGTGAGGCCCTCGATCCGATCCATCCGCCAGCCGAGCGCGATATTGGTGAGGATCAGCGCCGCGATCAGCCAGTGCAGGATGATCGCGACGGTCGAGTAGCGTGTCCGCGCAACCGGCCCGGGGCTGTCGCCGTACCGGCCATCGGACATGGCCTCATCTGCTTGCTGCGACATCGTGCCTTGTCCGATAGATCGCCGTTCAGCGCCAGACAAGTTCGCTATGCGGCGACGAATCCAAGCTTCGTCGGATGCGATGGCATGGGGTGGCTCAGAAGCGCTTGATCACCGTACCGAGAATCTGCCGCGCCTGACCATAGACGCAGCCGTAGAGCCCCGTGCAGCGCGCGATATAATTCCTGTCGAACAGGTTGGAGGCATTCACCGCGAAGCGCCAGCCCGGCAGATCGTAATGAACGATCGCGTCGAACAAGGTCGCCGCGCCGGTGGTGACGGTCGTCCCGATCGGCACGGCGGGGAACGTGCCCGATGGCAATGATCCGGCGCTCTTGCTGTGGTAACGCGCACCGCCGCCGAGCCCGAACCCGGCCAGCGCGCCGCGCTGGAACGTATAATCGGCGAAGATCGACGCCTTGTGCTTCGGCGTGGTCGGCAGCGGCGCGCCGATGTCGCCTGGCGCATTGGGGCTGCTCGTCACTTCGCTGTGGGTATAGCTGTACGACGCATTGATCGTGAGCTGCTCGCGGATCCGCGCGACCAGTTCGAATTCGCCGCCATAGACCTCGACCTTGCCGCCTTGGGTTCCGCCCACCGGCGTCTGGCCGACCTGCGCGACGACGAAATTGCGTTCCTCGATATCGAAGGCGGCGACGGTGGCGAACAGCCTGACGTCGCTCGGCAGCCCGCGCGCGTCGAACTTCACCCCGCCTTCCCACTGCTTCACCGAGGTCGGCTTATAGGGGGCCGCGGTGAGCGAGTCGGTCCCGAGCACCGGCTCGAACGAGGTTGCGTAGCTGACATAAGGCGCGATGCCGGCCTTGGTCACATAGTTCACGCCCACCCGATAGGTGAACTTGCGCTGCTTCTGGCCGGTATCGACCGGCGGCGTGGCGATCGGTGTAAACGCGGCGGCCGTCTGCGTCCTGACCCAGTCGTAACGCCCGCCGAGGAGCAGGAAGAGGTCGCCGAACTTGAGCTGGTCCTGGCCGTAGATCCCGGTCTGCTTGAGCTTCTGCTGGTTATAGCGGGTCGGATAGCCGATATTGAGCGCGAACGCGGGATCGTAGACCGGGCGGAACGCGTCCAGCAGGCCGGCGAAGACGAAGTTATAGGCCGCGACATTGCGAACGTTGCGGTAATCGACGCCGAGCAAAACCTTCTGCGTGATCGCGCCGGTGGCGAGCCGGACGTCGACCCGGTTGTCGCTGGTGAAGCTCGACACCTTCTCGGCATAGCTGAAATTATACTGCTGCAAGGTGCGGTAATCGGTCGGCACACCGTTCGCGTCGGTGACGAACCCGCCGCCGCTGTAGAGGCCGATCGGCGTCTGCTCGTTGTAATGGCTCCACTTCGTGTTCGAGCGGAAGGCGCTGCCGTCGCCGAAGCGATGCTCGAAATCATAGCCGACGCCGGTCTGGTGGCGTTGATAGGTCGTCGCGGGATTGTCGAGATTGGTCGAGCGCTTGATCTTCAGGCCGGTCGGGTTGGGCAGCAGCGTGCCGAGCAGCGGCAGGAACCCGCCGTTGCCGCCGCTGTTGTCGTCATATTGATAATAAAGCAGCCCGGTGAGCTTCGTCTCCGCGCCGAGCTTCAGCGTCGCGCTCGGCGCCGCGAGCACGCGCCGGATGTGGGTATGATCGATGTCGGTGTGGGCGTCGCGCTAGAGGCCGGTGAAGCGTATCGCGAGATGTTCGTCGACGGGGCCGGTGATCGTGCCGGCGAACTCGCCGAAGCGATCCGTGCCGCCTCTCGCCCTGAACTCGCCGCCCAGCGTGTCGGACGGGCGGCGACTGACTTCGTTGAGGATGCCCCCCGGCGGCGCCGAACCGTAGAGCACCGACGACGGGCCCTTGAGGATGTCGAGCGAATCGAACGCATAGAGATCGACGCCGGTCGGCTGGGTCGGGGTGGTCGCGGGCACGGCGAGGCCATCGATATATTGCTTGGGCGTGAAGCCGCGCACGGTGACGAAATCGTAGCGCGGGTCGGGGCCGTAATTCTCCCCGAACACGCCCGCGGTATAGCGCACCGCCTGCTGCGCATCGACGAAGCTCAGCAGGTCGATCTGGTCGCGGGTGATGACGGTGATCGACTGGGGCGTCTCGATCAGCGGGATGTCCGCCTTGGTCGCGGTCTGCGCCACTTCGGGAACGTAACGCTTCGCCGTGACGATGATCGCGCCGTCGTCCGCGCGGATGGTGTCGATCGATTCCGCGCTGCCTGCTTGCGCTGCGGCCGCCTCCTGCGCCTTGGCGCCGACGGCGGGGGCTGCGGCGAGCAGGGTCCCCGCCAGCAGCAGCGCGATGCGCCCGGTCCGCGCGTTTCCATCAGCCATTACGTTCCCCGTGCGTCAGTTCGATCCGCTATCGATTATCTGCTAGAGATTCGCAATAGCAATCCACCGGCCTTATCTCGTGCCGGTTGCTTTTCCGCGCCATGCTTGGGAAGGAACGTCATGCACGATCATTCCCACGGCGGTCATGCGCACAACCATGCGGCGGGGGCGAACGCGCGGATGCTCGCCTGGGCGCTCGCGCTGACCGCTTTCTATCTCGTCGCCGAGTTGGCCGGCGCGTTCCTGTTCAACAGCCTCGCTTTGCTGTCCGATGCCGCGCACATGCTGACCGACGTGGCGGCGCTGGCGATCGCGCTCGCGGCGATCCGCGTCGGGCAGAGGGCGGCCGACGACAAGCGCACCTTCGGCTACAAGAGGTTCGAGATCCTCGCTGCGGCGTTCAACGCGCTGCTGCTGTTCGCGGTGGGGATATTCGTCCTGATCGAGGCGATCCGGCGGTTTCGTTCGCCGCAGCCGGTCGAATCCGGCGGGATGATCGGGGTCGCAGCGCTCGGGCTGGTCGTCAATCTCGTCGCGATGAAGCTGCTCGCCGCGGGCAAGGAGAACAGCGCCAACGTCAAGGGCGCCTATCTCGAGGTGTGGGCCGACATGCTCGGCTCGCTCGGGGTGATCGCCGGCGCGGTCGCGATCCGCGTGACCGGCTGGACCTTGATCGATCCGCTGGTCGCGGTCGGCATCGGCCTATGGGTGCTGCCGCGGACCTGGACGCTGCTGCGCGATACCACCAACGTTCTGCTCGAAGGCGTTCCGGGCGGCCTCGAACTGTCCGAGATCCGCGCGGCGATCGGCGATGTCCCGGGGGTGGCGGGGGTCCACGATCTGCATGTCTGGTCGATGTCGACCGACGATGTTTCGTGCACCGCGCATGTCGAGATCGGCGGCGACGCCGACCAGGATCGGGTGCGGCGGGCGGTCGCGCAGCTGCTCGATCAGCGCTTCGGCATCGCGCACTGCACGATCCAGACCGAGACCGAGGCCTGCGGCGACGCCGGGCATCTTCATCCTTAGCGCAGGATGACAGTCGCTCGAATCGTTCCCCCGCCTTCGCGGGGAACAATTCAAGCTGATATCATCCCGCCCTAGAATTCGACCTGAGCGCGCAACGCGAAGGTGTCGACGTCGTAGGTTTTGTTGACCGGATCGAGCGACGTCGGGCTGACGGCCAGTACGCGGGGTCCGCCTTCGACATGGACGCGCGCATATTGCGCCATGAAACGGATATAATCCATCGGGTTCCAGATCACGCTCAGCTCGTAGCCGGTCTGCTTGCCGCCATTGACGAAGTTGGGCGCGGCGATCGCACCGGAAGCCACCCGGTCCTCGAGATCGAGATAATCGACGCGCGCGTTGACCTGGATCGCGCCGATGCCGCCCTGGTCGAACGGCTTGAGCACTTTCGTCCGATCCCACTTGCCGCCCTTGTAGCCGCGCGTCTCGCCGGTGAGATAGAAACCGACCTCGCCATAGGCCGAGAAAAAGCTCGGATCGCCGGCATAGGCGCAAGTCGCGAGAGCGCATCCGGACTGGTTGTTGAGGCCGAAGGTCTTGCTCGGACGATAGCCGTCGACCCAGACCTTCTGCGCTTCGCCGACGAAGTGAAGCGGCCCGTGGATCGCGCCCAGCTCCACGCCGAGGATCTTGTCGCCATCGGCCGCGATCGGATTTGTATCGACGAAGCGCTGGTCGGTGATCTGGGTGAACGGCCGCGAGCGATAGCGGACGTTCTGCGCATCGCGATTGGTGCGGCGGTATTGGAAGTTGGCGCCGAAATGCAGCCTCGTGTCGCCGAGCATCGGCGAGAAGGTCGCGCGCGCGCTCGCCTGCCAGCCGGTGCGGTTGAAGTTCGGGCTGGCCGACGAGGTGACGGTCGAGGGCGTCGCGCTCACCGTCCCCGAGTAATTGTTGTCGTTGATCTCGGTGTTCCACACACCCGCGGTGAAGGTGTAGCGGTCGGCGGGATCGGTGAAGCCGACCGCGACGCCGAGGCGGCGGTTATAGCCGAACGCGTCGGTAAAGGCGGCGCGCTCGAGGAAGGAGGTGAGGCGCGAGCTGGTCATCGTGTCGAGGCTCGACAGCGGATAGAAATTGCCGATCGTCACCTGCAGCGGGCTGCCCGGCTTCTGCCAGGTCAGGACGATGTCCTCGTAGCTCACCTGGGCCTGAGCGAGATCGAACTCGACCTTGTAGCCGAAGCCGCCGGGCAGCGAACCCTCCGCGCCGATGACGAGGCGGCGCGCGCGGCCGTTGTAGCCGAGATTGTTGTAGTTCAGCCCCGCAGTAGGCGCCCCGCGATTGGGCCCCGGCGTCGAGACATAACCCGCGTCGAACTGCGCGAAGCCCTTCGGCTTGAAGGTGAAGCCGTTGTCGCTCATGAATTGCGGCGCGCCCTTCCAGCCCGGCTGGACGACGCCGATCTGCTTCTTGAGCGCGTCGATCTGGCCTTGCAGCGCATCGACCTGCGCCTGGAGGAATTCGGCGTTGGAGGCGCTTTCCTCGGGCGTGGGCGGTGGCGGCGTCGGGACGCTCGCGTCGGCAGCGGGATCGGGCGCGGCGGGCGTATCGTTGGTGGTCGCCGCGGTATCGGGCGTGGCCGCCGGCGGCGTCTGGGCCAGTGCCGGCGCCGCGCCGAGCGCGCTGGTGCCGAGCAAGACGAGCATGAACTTGCTGATCATCGAAGTCCCCCACACGGCCTGGTTGTCGTCCCGTGTCGCACGCGCGCTAGCCCGGAGTTATGACTTTCCTGTGACCGATTGATTGCAGTTCCATGACAACGGCCAACGCGTGGCAAAGCAACGCCCCCGGGCCGCAGGGACCCGAGGGCGTGGCAAGCGTTTTGACGAGGCGCGTTATTTGAGCGTGGCGAAATCGAGCGGCGCCATCGTCCGCGCCGCCTGCAGCGATTTGGCGCGGATCGCGTCGGGCGCCGCGATCAGCCCGCGGCGGACGAGATAGCCGCCGCGTCCCCAGGTGGTCTCGCGGGTGAACTCGGCGACATAGCCGCGGATCGCGGGGATCGCGCGCAGGTGCGCGTTCTTGACGTAAATATAGAGCGGCCGCGCGCCCGGATATTTGAAGCTGGCGACCGAGTCGTAGGTCGGGACGACGCCGTTGATCGGCAAGCCCTTGAGCTTGTCGGCATTGGCCTCGAGATACGAATAACCGAAGATGCCGACCGTGCCCGGATTGGCCTCGAGCTTCTGGACGATCAGATTGTCGTTCTCGCCCGCCTCGATATAGGCACCGTCCTCGCGCAGCCCGGTGCAGACCGCCTTGAACTTGGCTTCGTCGGACTTCTTGAGCGCGGCCATCGCGCCGTTCGCCTCGCACGGCGGGGTCAGCAGCAACTCGCCGAGCGCGTCGCGCGTGCCGCTGGTCGGCGGCGGGCCGTACACGCGGATCGGAATCGCCGGAAGCTTGGCGTTGACGTCCCGCCAGGTCTGCGCCCGGTTGGGCTTGCCGAACGGCGTCTTGGCCAGCGCCAGATAGATGTCGCGCTGGGTGAGCCCGGCGATCGCCGTCGCCTTCGCGGTGGCCAGCGCGATCCCGTCGAGCCCGACCTGGATCTCGGTGACCTGCGCCACGCCGTTGGCGGCGCACAATTTGGCCTCGCTCGCCTTCATCCGGCGCGATGCGTTCTCGATGTCGGGAAACTTTTCGCCGACGCCGGCGCAGAACAGCTTCATCCCCGCGCCCGTGCCGGTCGATTCGATGATCGGCGATCCCGCCGCCGGATTGGCGCGGGCGAAATGCTCCGCGACCGACGTGGCGAACGGATAGACGGTGGACGATCCGACCGCCCGGACCTGGGTGCGCGCCATCGCCTGGCCAGGCAGGACGAAGGCGGCGGCAGCGGCGGCGGCCGTCAGGACGACACGTGACAACATGGTTTCCCCCAAAGGATCTCGGGCGCGGATTGCGCTGTCGTCCGCGTAAGACGAGTTCGTGGAGCTACGGTGACATTTACGTGACGATTTGGTGACAGAGAGGTGTGCGGTCCGGCCGATCAGCCCTGCGGTGTGAGGTCCGCCGCGGCGATGCCGGCGAGCGCGCATGCCTCGTCATTGTCGGGCAGGTCGCCGGTGACGCCCACCGCCCCGATCGGGAATCCGTCCTCGCCCACGATCAGGACGCCGCCAGCCGACGGCACGATGCCCAGCGGCGAGATCGTGCCGACCGCGGCGAGGAAGCTCGGCCGGTCGGCGGCCATCTCGCCGATCTTGCGGCTCGAGACGCCCAGCGCCAGCGCACCGCCGGCCTTGCCCGCCGCGATCTGCGGACGTAGCGTCGACGTGCCATCCTGACGTTGGAAAGCGATCAGGTGCCCGCCGGCGTCGAGCACGGCGACGCCGAGCGGCTGCAGCCCGAGCGCGGCGCCCTTGGCCAAGGCGGCGGCGATAATGCGATTAGCTTGATCGAGCGTGATACGGCTCATCCGATACTCCCGTAAGCGAGGTTGGTGGTCGTCGTCGCGCCGCGTGACCGCCGATCGGCCACGCGTCCGCCGACGGCGATGACAGAGTTGCGCCGAGATGACCATGCCGCGCCATCCCCGTCCGGCATCATGCGGTCGCAAGCTCCTATCGTTGAGATCGATGACGACCGTTCCCAACTGCGCTATCGTCAATGGATAAGCGCG
>CAXSHP010000005.1:26014-26315 GCA_964236935.1 uncultured Sphingomonadaceae bacterium | reverse complement strand
AGATACTTTGCAGTGGAAAATCGAGCGACTGGCCGAATTCGATGTCACGATCCGGCGGGGAGAAGCGCTGCCGTCGCATGCGGTGCAGCTTGCCTTCGGTCTGCTCTGCGCCGCGGGCTTCGTCCTGGTCCGCACCGCCGTCGATCAGGTTGCGCCGACCGCCGGGCCATTCGCGCTCATCTATCCCACGCTGCTGATCGCCACGCTCTTCGGCCGCTGGCGGGCGGGCGCCGTGACCTACGTCGTCACTCTGCTCTGGACCTGGCTGCTCATTCTCCCGCGCGGGACGCCCGCCCCGGTC
>CAXSHP010000005.1:17187-26004 GCA_964236935.1 uncultured Sphingomonadaceae bacterium | reverse complement strand
GCATCATCGTCAACGCGATCTCCCTGCTCACGGTCCTGCTCTTCGCCGAAATCTTTCGCCGCGCGGTCCGCCATGCCGCGCGCCAGCGCGATGCGGCGCTCGTCGAGATGCGCGAACTCAATCGAACGCTGGAAGCCAAGGTCGCCGAGCGCACGCGCGACCAGCGCCGCACCTGGACGGTGAGCCCCGATCTGCTCGGGGTGCTCAACCGGGACGGTTATTTCGAGACCACCAATCCGGCGTGGGAGAAGGCGCTCGGCTGGCCGAAGGAGCATCTCCGCAAAACGCGGTTCTTCGAGTTCGTCCACCCCGACGACATGGGGAATACCGACGAAGCCTGGGAGATGGTCAACAACGGGCAGCCGGTGCTTCGGTTCGAAAATCGTTATCGTCACGCCGAGGGCGGTTGGCGGTGGCTGTCGTGGGTCGTCGTTCCCGAAGGCGACAAGCATTATTGCAGCGCGCGCGACATCACCGCGCAAAAGGAGGGCGAACTCGAACTCGCCGCAATGCAGGAAAGTCGGCGCCAGTCGCAAAAGCTCGAGGCGATCGGCCAGCTGACGGGGGGCGTCGCGCACGATTTCAACAATCTGCTCACCGTGATCCTCGGCTCGGTCGATCTGCTGCGGCGGCCCGGCCTCGCCGATCGCCAGCGCACGCGTTATGTCGACGCGATCGGCAGCACGGCCGAGCGCGCCGCGGCGCTGACGCGCCAGCTGCTGGCCTTCGCGCGGCGCCAGGCGCTCAAGCCGGAGACGTTCGACGTCGGCGCGAGCATCCGGGAGGTCGTGGCGATCGTCCGCACGCTGATCGGCTCGCGGATCGTCCTCGATGCGCGCGTGCCCGAAGACGCCTGCTGCATCCTCGCCGACCGCAGCCAGTTCGACACGGCGATCATCAACATGGCGATCAATGCCCGCGACGCGATGAACGGCGAGGGCAATCTCAGCATCACCGTCGGCCCGGTGTCGGGTATCCCGGAGATCCGCTCCCATTCGCCGGTCGCGGGCGATTTCGTCGCCATCGCCCTCAGCGATACCGGCGCGGGCATCACGCCCGACGATCAGGTGCGGATCTTCGAGCCGTTCTTCACCACCAAGGGACCGGGCGAGGGCACCGGGCTCGGCCTGTCGCAGGTGATCGGCTTCGCCAAGCAGTCCGACGGGGACATCCGCGTCACCAGCGCGGTCGGCGCCGGTACGACGTTCACGCTCTATCTGCCGCGCGTCGCCGCGGACGGCGAGCGCTCCGGCGCCGCGCATTCGCGCGAACAGCCGATCGGCGGGGGAGGAAAATGCGTGCTCGTCGTGGAGGACAATCCGCAGGTCGGCGAGTTCGCCGTCCAGGCGCTGTCCGAGCTCGGCTACGACAGCATTCTGGCGTCGAACGGGGCGGCGGCGCTGGCCGAGCTCGAGAAGAACAGCGCGCGGTTCCACGTCATCTTCTCCGATGTCGTGATGCCCGGCATGAGCGGACTCGAGCTCGGCGCCGAAATCCGCCGCCGCTTCGCCGATCTCCCCGTGGTGCTCACCAGCGGCTACAGCCATGTCCTGGCGCAGAGCGGGAACCACGGATTCGAGCTGCTCCATAAGCCTTATTCGCTCGAGCAGCTCTCCCGCGTCCTGGCGAAGGTCGCTGGATCGCGGGACGGGCAGCTGGAATCGTCATCGATCGGGACGTAGATCGGCGGCGCTGAATGCCGCGCCGTCGGTCATTTCGCGCGCGCGCGACGGGCGACGAGCATCGCCGCCGCAAGCGCCAGGCCGGCGCCGACGATTACGCGCGGATGGCGCCCGGCGGCGGTATAGATACTGGTCTTGCGCCCGGTCGCGACGGCCGATCGCTCGCGGCCGTCGCCATCCGGCGACGCCAGATTGTCGGCGCTCGTCCTGGCCCTGGTCCGATCGACGAGCAGCGGCTCCATGAGACCACCGAAGCGCGCCAGCAGCCCGGGAAAATGCGTGCCCAGCAGCACCTGCAGCCGCCCCGCACCGCCGACCGTCACGTCACGGCGCGGATGCTCCGCCGCGTCGACGATCGCGCGCACGACCAGCTCGGGATCGTAGACCGGCGGCGGGATCATGGCTTCGCCGGGGACATGGTTCGCGGCATGCTGGGCGATGGGCGTGTCGATCCCCGACGGTTTGATCAAAGTGACCGAGATCGGCGCATTCTCCGCGTGCAATTCGATGCGAAGCGATGCGATATAGCCCTTCGCCGCATGCTTGGAGGCGGTGTAGGCGCCCATGATCGGCGACGGGATGTCCGCCGCGATCGATCCCACCGTGATCAGCGCGCCGCCATGTTCGCGCAGGTGCCGGACTGCGGTCAGCGCGCCGTTGACGACGCCGAAATAATTGGTCCGGAACAGGCGCTCATGTTCGTCCGGCGGCGTGTCGACCAGCTTGGCGTAGATCGCGACGCCGGCATTGTTGACCCAGGTATCGATCCGCCCGAATCGCGCGATCGCCTTGTCCGCCGCCGCTGCCACCTGGTCGAGCGTACCGACATCCGCCACGGCGAAGTCGGCGATCCCGCCGCGCCCGACGATCTCCCCGACGATCTGCGCGAGCGCCGCGCCATTGCGTGCGACCAGCACGACGCTGGCGCCAAGCGCGGCGGCCGACCGGGCCGTCGCCAGGCCGATCCCCGAACTCGCGCCGGTGATGAGGATCACCTGCTCGGCGATCGGCTTGAGCCGCAGCGCCATCAGCGCGGTGGCGTCCGTGGCCGGACGGCGGTCGACCCGGTCGGTCGTGAGATCGGGGTCATGCTCGCGCCTGTCGATAAGGGTACGGACACGAACCGCGGGGCACCTCGGGTGGTTCCCATCGTTTCGAAGTCAACGCACCGATTTCACGCCATTAAATCGGCAATCCGGCTGCGCCGCTGACCGGCCTGATCACATCGCGCTGTCGGCGACGCGGCTGGCGAGCGGTCGGTCGCGCCACTGCGTCAGAACTGCCGCAGGGCCCTCGCCGGACGCGATCGCAGCGCGGGGAGGCTGCCGATCAATCCGATGCCGAGCGTGACGGCCATCGCGAGCGCCAGCGTCGACGCGACGACCGTCCAGTCCGGCGCCCAGGCGAGCGCGAAGACGTGAACGACCACGAACCACCCGCCGCCGCCGCCGACCACCAGCGCGATTCCCGCGAGCATCACCGAGAGAAGCAGATATTCGATCGTCTGCACCGCGAGCACCTGCGCCAGGCTGGCGCCGAGCAGCTTGAGGATCACCGCATCGTAACGGCGGGTGCGTTCGGCGGCAGCGACCGCCCCGACCAGCACGGCGATGCCCGCCGCGACGGTCACGGCGGCGGCGGCGCGAACGGCCAGCGCGATCCGGCCCAGCACGACGCCGATCTGCCCGATGACGTCGCCGACGCGGATCATCGTCACCGACGGGAGGACGGCTGCGATCTTCGCGGCAATCTCCGCATCGCGCGCGGGCGCGGCATAGACGCTCGCGAGCAGGCTGTGCGGCGCCTCCTCGATATAGCCCGGCGAGAAGACGATGGCGAAGTTGAGGCCGAGCCCGCCCCAGTCGATCCGGCGCAGCGCGGCGATCCGCGCGGCGACGTCGACCCCCAGCACCGACACCGTGATCCTGTCGCCGATGTGGAGGCCGAGCGCGGCCGCCGCCCGATCCTCCAGCGAAACCAGCGGCGGCCCGCGATAGCCCCGCTGCCACCATCGCCCGGCGACCACCGCATTGCGCGGCGGAACGTCGGCCGACCAGGTCAGCGTGCGATCGCCGCGCAGTACCCAGGCGTTTTCGGGCAGCGTCTTCATCTCCGCCACCCGCACGCCGTCGACGACAGTGATCGAGCCGCGCAGCGACGGCACCGTCTCGATGCGCGCGCCGGGCGCGGCGGTCGCCACGGCGGCGCGGAAACGGCCGTTGTCTTCGGGCTGAAGATCGATCGCGAAGAAGCGCGGGGCCTTCGCGGGTGCCGCTCCCGCGAGCTCGGCGGACAGGCTCGTATCGATCACCGCCAGCGCCACGAACAACGACAGGCCGAGCCCGAGCGCCACCACCAGCCGCTCGGTCTGCGCGCCCGGCCGATGCAGATTGGCCAGCGCCATCCTGAGCAGAGGCGAGCGCGATCGCGGCAGCCGGGCGACGCCGGCGCGGATCCCGTGCCCGGCGGCCCATAACAGCATTATCAGCGCGGCGACGATGGCGACGAAACCCAGCGCGAGCATCCGATCGGATGCGGTCAGCACCGCCAGCGCGATCAGCCCCGCGGCGGCCGCCGTCATGCCGGCGAGCGTCGCTGCCGACGGCAGGCTGCGGGGCGCGAGCGCATCGCGCAGCAGGGCCGCCGTCGGCACCCGGCGGGCGCGCGCCAACGCGGGAAGCGCGACCAGCACGGCGACGATCAGCCCGAGGAGTGCCGCCGTGACGAGCGGCAGCGGATAGAGCGCGAGCCGCGGCGGCACCGGCAGCGCCGCTCCGGCGACCAGGACGACGATCCAGGGAACGGCGCCGCCGAGCGCCAGACCCGCGGCGATACCGAGGGCCGCAACGAGCCCGAGCTGGATCAGGAAGACCGTCGCGATCGTCCGCGACGACGCACCGAGTGTCTTGAGCGTGGCGATGATCCGGGTTTTAGCCGCGAGATAGGCCGCGACCCCGCTGCCGACCCCGACCCCGGCGATCGCCAGCGACGCCAGCCCAACGAGCAGCAGGAATTGGCCGAGTTGAGCGATTGTCGTGCGCAGGCCGCCGGCAGCCTGATCGCTGGTCCTCATCGACCAGCCGGCAGTGGGGAACCTGCGAATCAGCCGTTCGCCGAGCGGCTCGGCAAGGTCGCGACGATCGAGCGCCACGCGATAATGGCTCTCGTACAAGCTCCCGGGCTGCACCAGCCCGGTCAGGTCCAGCCCGGCCAGGTCGACCAGCACCGGCGGCCCCAAGGTGAAGCCGGCGCCGAGCCGGTCCGGCTCCTCGGCGATCAGCCCCACCACCCGCAGCGTCGCGGCGCCGATCCGCACGACATCTCCGACGCCGACCCCCAGCCGATCGGCGACGGCGGGCGCGATCGTGACCGGACTCGAGGGCTACAAGGAACTGGCCGAGCAGGGCCACAAGCCTCGCCTGATGGTCGACTACCGGCGCGACCCGGGCACCGTCCCGCACTAGGGCGCGGAGGGCAGGCGTGTTTTTCTCGTCCGGCGTCGCTTTACGCCTGTCGAGCCCTCTGCTTTAGTCCCGCCCCCCCGTGCGGCCGCGGGACGATGGCGCCCGGGGCGAGGCGGAAACGACCGACGAGCGGCCAGGCATCGTCGACGCCGCGCAAGTCCACCAGCACCGGGCCGCCCGCCCCGCCGCTGGCCATCGCGCGCATCGCCACCGTCTCGGCCACGTGACCCGTCGCGGCAAAGGCCGCCGCTTCCTCGATCGTCGCGCGACGCTGCGACACCGACAGCTCGAGGTCGCCGCCGAGCATCTGCCGGCCCTGTGCATCGAGCGCGGCGAGCAGGCTGGCCGACAGGCTGCCGACCCCGGCCAGCGCGGCCGTCCCGAGGAACAGGCAGAGCGCCAGCAGGAGCAGCCCCCGGCCGCCGCGGCGCAGATCGCGGAGCGCCAGCCGCCCGGCGATGCTCACGCCGCCCGCCGATCGGCGACGATCCGGCCATCGGCAAGCTCGATGATGCGCGCGCACCGCGCCGCGAGGGCGGCATCGTGGGTAATGACGAACAGCGTCGCGTCGCTGCTCGCATGACGCGCAAACAGCAGGTCCATGATCGCCGCCCCGGTCGCGGTATCGAGGTTGCCGGTCGGTTCGTCCGCGAACAGCAGCGCCGGCGCGCCCACCATCGCGCGCGCGATCGCGACCCGCTGTTGCTCGCCGCCCGACAGCTGCGCCGGATAATGGCGGCCCCGGTCGGCGAGGCCGACGCTGGCGAGTTCGGCTGCCGCGCGGGTGAACGCGTCGCCGACGCCCGCCAGCTCGAGCGGGACGGCGACATTCTCGAGCGCGGTCATCGTCGGCAGCAGATGAAAGGCCTGGAGGACGATCCCGATCCGGCCGCGCCGGGCGATCGCCAGCGCATCTTCGTCGAGCGCGGCGAAGTTCATTCCGGCAACGTGCACCTCGCCGCCGGTCGGCCGCTCGAGACCGGCGAGCACCGCCATCAGCGACGATTTGCCCGATCCCGAGGGGCCCAACAAAGCGACGGTCTCACCCGCCGCGACCGTCAGGTCGATCCCGCGCAGGATATCGACCCGCGCCGGCGGTCGGCCCAACGACAGGCGAAGGTTGCGTGCGGCGATCAGCGCGCTATCGCGAGGAGATGGAATCCTGGTCACCACGCGGGCGATACGGATGGCGGCGGCCGTTTGTCCATCTCGCCTTGGTCGTCGGGCTCGCGAGCGGCGGATCGGCAGCCGCCGCCGCAGCCCGGAGACCGCTGGTCTGGGCGTTCGGCGACAGTCTCGTCGCCGGGTACGGCCTGCCCCCGGCGCAGGGTTTCACCCGTCAGCTGCAGGCGGCGCTGCAACGCGTCGGCATCCCGGCCGAAGTGCGCAACGGCGGAGTTGCGGGGGACACGGCGGCGCAGGCCCGGGCGCGCTTGCTGTGGGGCCTGCGCGGGCTCGGCGCGACGCCCGACCTGGTTATCGTCGAGCTGGCCGCGAACGACATGCTGCGCGGACTTCCCGTCGCGCAGGCGCGGGACAATCTGGACGCGATCCTGGTCGAGTTGCGGCGCCGGCGCATCGCCGTCTTGCTGGCGGGCATGCGCGCGGCGCCGAATCTCGGATCCGCTTACGGACGCGCGTTCGACGCCATGTATCCATCGCTCGCGCGCGCGCATGGCGTGCCGCTCTATCCCTTCTTCCTCCGCGGCGTGGCTGCCGATCGGGCGCTCACCCAGGCGGACGGACTGCACCCCAACGCAAACGGAGTCGGCATGATCGTCGAACAGATGCTGCCCGCCATACGCCGGCTGCTGATCGCGGCGGAGCGGTGAAGGAGGCGGTCGTTATCAACCGGCCCTGTTGCAGCCATGTAGCAAGCTGCGCCGATCGCGGCGGGCGGCGCCCGATATCATTGCGGATCGTGCGCGATTAGCCTAAGGTGAGATTAGAACAGACGTCTGGATAAAATCGTCCATGTCGGAGAATATGAGCCTGGGAAGGCGCGATTGGTTCAAGGGTGCGGCGGCAGGCGTTCTGGCGTCGGGGCTTGGCCGGAACGGCGCGTCGGCAAAGGAGCCCGCCTCGTCGGTTCGCCGGCCTTCGGCCGTAGCGATCGTCAGATCGCCCGGGCGAGGCCATGATTATCAGCCCGCCCTGGCGGCGTTATGCCGCTACATCGACGCGCATCTGGACCATCATGGTCTGCCGGGCATGAGCGCCTGCGTCGCGGACGCCGAGGGCTTCAGCGCTTCGATCGTCGCGGGCTGGACCGATCCGGCATCGCATGCGCCCGTCCGGACCGAACACCTCTTCCAGATCGGCTCGATCAGCAAGTCGCTGGCGGCGCTTGCCGTGCTACGGCAGATCGATCAGTGCAGGCTGACGCTCGAAACCGAAGTTCGCGAGATCTTGCCTGCCGTGCCCCTTCCCGCGGGGGTTCGCGTGACGATCGCCAACCTGCTCAACCATACGTCCGGCCTGGCTCATGCTCCGCCGCTGTTTCCTGCCGGCGGACGTTCGCTCCGGCTGGGGACCAGGCCGGGCCAGCGATATTCCTATTCCAATCTCGGCTACACGATCCTGGGGCTGATCGTCGCCGAGGTGGCACGCCAGCCCTATCGCGCAGTCTTGGCCGAGACCGTTCTCGTGCCGCTCGGAATGACATCGACCCGCGCGAGCATCGAAATCGCCGATCGGGATCGCTATCCGCGGAGCTATGTTCCCTTCTACGGGGAACGGCTGCCCCGTGCCAAGCCGCGGCTGGCGGAAGCGCCCTGGATCGACTTCAGCGCCGCTACCGGATGCGTCGCGGCGCCGGCCGGGGACATGGCGTCTTACCTGCGGTGGCTGGTGCAAGCGGACCGACCCGACGCGACGCGGCTCCTGTCCGATGAAAGCCGCAAGGTGTTCTTCACGCCCAGCGTCGATGCCCCCGATTTCGGTCCCTCCGCGCGGTACGCAGCTGGTCTTGCCGTTATCCCCGTGGGTGGTCGATCGTGCCTGCACCATACCGGTGGGATGATCGGCTTCACCTCCGCCCTCACCGCCGACGCCATTGCCGGCGTCGGCGCGTTCGCCGGCGTCAACGCCCGCGTGGGCGACGATTACAGGCCGCGGGATGTAGCCGACTTCGCCGTGCTCGCATTGCGGGCGGTTCGCCAAGCCGTGGCGATGCCGCCGCCGCCCGGCCTTCCCTCGCCCACGCGGATCGAGAACGCGGCGGGGCTGGCCGGCCGTTACCGCGCGGCTGACGGCAGCGAGCTCCTGCTCGAGATCCATGGCGACGGCATCGCGCTGAATACGGCCGGCAGTCGGTTCGAACTTGAAGCGGCGGGCGACGGCACATTCGTCGTCGCGACCGAGCACGGCCCGTCGTCGGCGCTGGTGATCGCCGCCGAAGCCGGCGTCGCGCGGTCGGTCGGCTGGGGTTCGCGGCTCTTCCTCCGCGATGGAGTTGGGGCCGCTCCCGGCCCTGCGGCCGATCTGGCGCGGTTGGCGGGCGTCTACGCCAGCAGCGATCCGTGGATCGGTCGCCGCGAGGTGTTCGCGCGGACCGACGGGCTCTGGCTGGATGGCGTCATACGGCTGCACCCGCTGGCGGACGGCGCCTTCAGGGTGGGCGACGATCCCCTGTCCGCCGAGCGGGTCGAATTCGCGGACGAAATGAACGG
>CAXSHP010000005.1:12194-17177 GCA_964236935.1 uncultured Sphingomonadaceae bacterium | reverse complement strand
CGCCTGTCCTATTCGGGCGCGGCGCTCGAGCGATTCTAGAGCCTGATGACTTCAGCTTGCCTCGCTTCGTCCCCCCGCGGAGGCGGGGGTCCAGACCACAAAGCTATTTGTTCGGGGGCTGGACCCCCGCCTTCGCGGGGGAACGATTCAAACTGCTGTCAGCCCGATCTAGCTCGTCCGCATGCGTTCCCCGTCGGCATACGTCGTGGCACTGTTCGGATCGGGCGCCCGTAATAGCTCCGTCTCGGTCTACCTCACGCAAGGATAGCGTCTCCATGATGAGCTCAAGGTCAGGGTGCAGATTGGTCCTCTCGGTCCTTGCCGCTTCGGCGCTGCTGGCGGCGAGCGCGGCACGGGCACAAACGCATTGCCCGCCCGACTTCACGCTCCCGCAATTGTTGAGCGCTCCATTCCCCTCCGGCCTGACGGCCGCGCCCGAGGGGGGACGCGTGGCCTGGGTCTACAACGATCGCGGTGTCCGCAACGTCTGGGTCGCCGAACGTGGCGGAGCCGGTGCGTATCGCAGCAGGCCGCTCACCCGCTTCACCGGCGAGTAGATGCTGTCGATCGGGATCAGCCCGATCGGTGAACTCGCATGGGATCAGGCGGGGCGAACGATCGTCTTCACCCGCGGGGGGAGCCTGGAGGGCGGCGGTGCGGTCAACGCCATGAGCCTTGCCGAGGGCGCCCCCGCTCAGGCCATCTGGGCGGTCGCTCTCGACGGGGCGGCTCCTCGCCGGATCGGCTTCGGCCACTCGGCTGCCGTCTCGCCGCGCGGCGACGTGGTCGCGTATCTGTCCGACGGCCAGATCTGGGCCGCACCGCTCGGCGGCGGCGCCGCGCGCCAACTGGTCCGCGACCGGGGCGAGGACAGCGCGCTGACGTGGTCGCCGGACGGTTCGCGATTGGCGTTCGTCAGTGCGCGGGATCAACACAGCCTGATCGGCATCTACCACGTGGCGAGCCGCGGCATCACCTGGATGGCGCCGGGCTTCGACACCGACCAGGCGCCCGAATGGTCTCCCGACGGAAGCCGGATCGCCTTCGTCCGCGTGCCCGCCGGCGCTAAATCCCGCGAACTTCACGTACGGCAGGATCAGCCCTGGTCCATCTGGACGGCTGATCCGGCCACGGGGGCGGGCCGCAAGCTCTGGACGGCAAGCGCCGGTCCGGGGAGCGTGTTCTATTCGCCGTCCGGCGATCACGCGCTGATGTGGACCGCCGCAGACCGCGACGTCTTTCCGTGGGAACGGACCGGCTGGGCGCACCTCTTCGCGGTCGCGGCGACGGGCGGAATGGCCGAGGAGCTGACGCCCGGAGCCTATGAGGTCTTCAACACCGCGCTCAGCCCGGAGCGCAGCCGCATCGTCTACTCCAACAACGCGCAGGAGCCGGATCGCTGGCACCTTTCCGAGGTCACGGCCGCCGGCGGCCGGGCTCCGCGCGCATTGACCGGGGGCGCGACGATCGACGACTATCCGGTTATCGCGAGCGACGGCCAGCTCTTCGCCCTGCACGCGACCGGCCGCGAGCCGTTGCGGCCGGTCCACCTTGCCGAGGGCAGCGCGTCCGATCTTGCCCCGGGCGCCGTCCCCGCCGGCTTTCCCGTCGACCGCCTGGTCGAGCCCCGATCCGTGACGTTCGCCGCCGCCGACGGGCTCCCGATCCACGGTCAGCTGTTCCTGCCGCCTGCGAGCCCCGACGCGGCACGCAAACCGGCCCTGCTGTTCTTCCACGGTGGCCCGGAGCGCCAGATGCTGCTCGGGTGGCATCCGCTCGATGCCTATACCTTCCTCTACGCGTTCAACCAATATCTGGCGAACGAGGGATATGTGGTGCTCTCGGTCAATTATCGCGGCAGCATGGGTTACGGGCTCGATTTCCGCGAGCCGTTGAACTTCGGCCCGAACGGAGCAAGCGAGCTGAACGATATCCTCGGCGCGGCGCATTATCTGCGGGCACGGGACGACGTGGATCCGGCGCGTATCGGCGCTTATGGGGCAAGCTATGGCGGACTGATGACGGCGCTCGGCCTCGCGCGCGCTTCGGACCTCCTCGCGGCGGGGGTCGACTATGCCGGCGTGCATGACTGGCGTACCCTCCTGCCGGACCTCGGGAAGCTCGACGCGCCTGCCGGAGCCGCCCAACGCGCCTTCGACTCTTCGGCCATGGCGACGGTGGACAAATGGCGCTCGCCGGTGCTGATCGCGCATGCCGACGACGATCGCAACGTGCCGTTCTCCCAGTCGGTCGAGCTGATCGCCGCGCTGCGCGAGCGGGGGGTGGAGGCGCAAGAGCTGGTCATTCCCGACGAGGTTCACGATCTCCTGCGCGCGCGATCTTGGCTGACCCTGTTCGAAGCGACCGACGGCTTCTTCGCTCGGCGCCTGATCGCGGCCCACGCCGGAGACCCCCGCCGTTGCACCTCCTCGGGCCTTCGGGCAATCAGGCATTAATCATCCGCACCTGAGTTCGGGGAATGGACGACAATCGCCGCCGCCTTCTGCCGCCGATCGGAACGCTTGCGAGTTTTGTCGCAGCCGCGCGTCACGGCAGCTTCTCGCGCGCGGGTCGAGACGTGGGGCTGACGCAGAGCGCGATCAGCCGGCAGATTGCCATGCTTGAGGATTGGCTGCAGCTCACGCTGTTTCGGCGCAATGGCCGCCGTGTTGAGCTCAGCCCGGAGGGCGACCGTTATGCGCGGGCGATAGGTCCCGCCTTGGATCAGATACGCTCCGCGACTTCCGCTGCCATCGCTCGCCGATCCGATCGGGAAATCAACATCGCGACGCTGCCGAGCTTCGGCATGCGCTGGCTCGCGCCGCGTCTGCCGCGGTTGACCGCCCGTCATCCCGACATCGTGGTGAACTTTGCCGCCCGGTCGTTCCCGTTCGACTTCGCCCACGAACTGTTCGACGCCGCGATCCACTTCGGCGAACCCGACTGGCCCGACGCGGATCAACACCTGCTATTCCACGAAGAGGCCATACCGGTCTGCGCGCCCGCGCGTTTGGCCGAGCAGCCGGTTACGCGCGCAGAGGATGTCCTGAAGTGGCCGCTGCTTGTGCAGACGTCCCGTCGGGAAGCGTGGGTGCGCTGGTTCGAGCTCGCCGGCGTGGACGCACCTGCGCCTCCTCCCAGCGCATCTTTCGAACATTTTCTCATGCTGGCGCAGGCGGCGGCCGCCGGTTCCGGCATGGCGCTGATTCCCCGGTTCCTGATCGAGACGGAGCTGAACGCCCGCACCTTGGTGATCCCGCTCCCCATCTCGCTCAGCGGAAAGCAGGCCTATTACCTGGTCCTACCCGTCGGCCGGGCGATCTCGACCGGTCTGGCGGATTTCAAGACATGGGTTCTGGAGGAGGCACATACTGAAGGATGATCCGCCAGCAAGCCCCGCCGCGCTGCGCACGCTGCTCGGGCGCCGCGACTGGCGGGGCGCGCACCGGCTGTGCCTTGAGCGCCTCGCCGCCCAGCCGGACGACGGGGACGCGTTGAGCGGCCTCGCCGCGATCGCCGAGGCGCATGGCAATCTGGCACGCGCCGAGGCGCTTCTCGCGCGCGCCCGCGCTGCGGCGCCCGCCGCGGCAGACTTTGCCGCGCGACATGCCCGCCTGCTCAGCCTGCTCAGTCGGCCGCGCGAAGCCGAAGCGGCAGCCGACGTCGCTCTTTCGCTCGGGGACATCGATCCTGCCATGCTCGATGGGCTCGGCGTCGTTCTCAGCCGGGCCGGCCGCCACGCCGATGCTGCGGGTCTGTTCGATCGCGCAACCGCGGGCCGGCCTCGCCACGGCGCCGGCTGGCGCAACTTCGCCGGAGAGCTTCGCCATTGCGGCCGGTTCGTGGAGGCGGAGGCGGCTTATGATCGTGCGATCGCTGTCGACGAGGGAGATGCGGAGGCTTGGCTCGCGAAGGTGGGGCTGCGCACGCAGCGGGCAGACGACGATCCGACGCCGAGGCTCAAACTGCTCTGGCAGGCGCGGAGCGGGGATCCGGATATGGCGCTGCGCCTCGGCCACGCCTTGGCCAAGACAGCGGAGGACCTGGGCGACCGGGATAGCGCGATGCGCTGGTTGGCGAGCGCCAAGGAGGCCAAGGCCGCAGCGGTCGGGCATGATCCGGATCGGACCGATCGCCTCTATGCTGCCGCGGCGGCGACTTGGCAGCCCGCTGCGCCGGGTCCGGGCCTCGCCGGTCCCGCGCCGGTGTTCGTGGTGGGTGCGCCGCGGACCGGGACGACGCTGGTCGAGCGCATCCTGTCGAGTCATCCGGCGCTCCGATCGATCGGAGAAAGCGCGGCGCTCTCGCTGGCGATCAAGCGGCTGGCCGGCACGCGCTCCGATCGCGTGCTCGACGAGGAGACGCTCGCGATCGCGGCAGACCTGCCGCCAAGCGCGATCGGACGCGCCTACCTCGAGGGGGCCGGGCCCGGCGGCGAGCGGACGGTCGACAAAATGCCGCTCAATCTGCTCTATGCCGGATTGGTTCATCGCGCGCTTCCCGATGCGCCGATCATTCGCGTTCGCCGGCATCCGCTCGACGCCGTGCTCGCCAATTGGCGTCAGCTGTTCGCGCCGCGCTTCGGTTATTACGATCACAACTGGAGGTTGGACCATGTGGCGCGATGGATCGTCGCTACCGAGCGGCTCGCCGCGCATTGGCGGAAGGTGCTGCCCTCGAGCGCTTATCTTGAAATCGGGTATGAAGAGATAGTGGCCGGCCAGGAAGCGGCCACGCGACGCCTGCTCGAGCATTGCGGGCTCCCGTGGGATCCGCAATGCCTGCGCTTTCACGAAAACGCGACGCCGGTGGCGACGGCAAGCGCGGTACAGGTCCGCGCGCCGCTGCACGCGCGTTCCGTCGATGCGTGGCGCAGCGTGGTGCTGCACATGGAGCCTGCGATCGCGGTGTTACGCGATGCCGGCCTGATCGATCACGACAACGCCGCCATCGGAATCGCCGCCGCCGGCGATTCCGAGTGAC
>CAXSHP010000005.1:0-12184 GCA_964236935.1 uncultured Sphingomonadaceae bacterium | reverse complement strand
AATCCGATTTTGAAGGCTTGGTTTCCCAAAGGTCTTGACGATCCGCAAGCCGAACTGCCGAGGCGGCAGCACATAGGTGTAGAAAAACCGCGAGTAATGCGTCCCGCCGTTGGCATCCACCACCGACTGATTATAAGCGGGCGATCCCAATACGCTCGTCTGGCTGAACTTGTCGAAAACATTGTCCACGTAAGCCGTGATCGACAGCCCGGCGCGCCTGCTCACGAACCGCACCGCGACGTCGCTACGGGTGAAGCCGGGCAGCGTATAGGAGCCGCCGCGGGCCCCGACGGTCGTGAAGACGTTGCTTTGCGCCGTGCCCGTATACTCGAAGTTCAGCGTGCGATCGCCATCCGACGAGATTGGCAGCGCATATTCGGCATATAAGCTGGCGGTATGGTGCGGCGACCCGGGCAAACGATCCTTGTTCTGGCCATCGGCGTAGGTTTGCGTGGACTGGAAGCCCGGCCCGGTGATGTAGGAGACCAGCAGCGGGGCATTCGCGGTCAGCCGCGCGTGGACATAGCGGTAGGGGGCGCGAAGCGAGATGCGGTTGGTCGGCCGGGCGGCGACGAGGATCTCGGTGCCGACGGTGCGCGCGCCATTGCCATTGACGGTGATGGGAGACAGGCCGATTTTCGTGGCGCTCGCGACCTGCGGATTCTTCCAATCGATATAATAGCCGTCGATGTTGATCGTAAGTCTTCGATCGAACCATTGCGTCTTTAATCCGAGCTCGTAATTGTTCGTCTTGTCAGGATTGTACGCGAGTTCGTACGGCTGGCCACAGATCTGCTGCGTCGTGCCATTGTTGCTGCATGGCGTCAGCCGGTTTGAATTGCCTGGACGAAAACCTTGGCTGGCGGTCGCATATGCCAGCACCGTGGGAGTTATCTGATAGCTGGTGTTGAATTTATAGAGAAAGCCACTTTTCTTCTGGTTACCCGGATTGAAATCGAGCACGATATCATTTGGCCCGCGAACGCCGCTCGCCGTCAATATCAGCGGTACATCGCTCGCGCTTTCCGATGCAACGCTATAATGGTAGAACCGGCCTCCCGCCGTGAATTGCCACTTCGGCGTGATCTTGTACGAAAGCTCGCCATAACCGGCCATTTCCTTCGTGTCGGTTCTGCTGACCGAGACATACTCAAGCTCGTCCGGCCGAACCTGTCCGGGGAAGCCCTCTACGTTCACAAGATACTCACTGTAATTCGGCGTGATCTCCATGGAGGAACTGTTGAGCTTCCGCCGGTTGTAGAAAGCGCCGAAGATATAGCTGAATGGTCCATCGGTCTTCGAGACCAGGCGCAGTTCCTGGTTGAAACGGTGCTCGTGGTCCTGCTCGGTCGTGTAGGCGGTAAAGTCGGGAAAGGCCTCGTAGGCATATTCCAGGCTGATGAGCAGGTCGGTCTGATCGCGATGCCCGAAATCCTTGTACCAGGACTTGCCGGTCGCGGACGTCAGCGTTGCAAAGCCCAGATCGGCATTCACTTCGAGCGCGAGGAGGTTGTTGATGCGGTCGTTCGGCTCGAGCACACGTTTGAGATTGTCGTAATCGCCCACCGCCACGGGGAAATCGCTCACGACACGGCTCGAAGCCTGCCGGCCGTCGGTTTTTTCCTGCTGATGGTAATAGGTCAGGTTGGCGTCGAGCGTGTCGGTCGGCTTCCAGCGCAAGGCGGCGCGGCCGGACCAGACGCGGTCGTTGTTGACGTCCTTGACGCGATGGGTGTTGGCGGCGACGTCGCTCGGATCGTTGAAGTTCGAGTCCGGATTCGAAACGCCGATCTGATTGACCACATAGGGTTGATCGATGAACCCTTCGTCGTTGGACCGGTCGATCGAGCCGCGGAACGCCAGTGTCGGCGTGACCGGCAGGTTGACGGTGCCGCCGAGGTTGTAGCTGGCGCGCGAGCTATGATCATAGCCATAGACCTCACCTCGCGTTTCCAGCGAGAAGGCAGTGAACTGCGGACGCTTCGGAATATAGCGCACCGCACCGCCGAGCGTGCCGGCACCGTAGAGCGTACCCTGCGGACCGGCGAGGAATTCCACCCGCTCGATGTCGTTCAGGCGCAGATCGACATAGAGCGGGATCTCGCCGACATAGGTCGCGACGGTGCCGCCGCCCGAATTGCTGCCCAGCCCCGCGCCAAGCGGCGCGGCATTGAGGCCGCGGAAGACAATCGGCGCGGCATCGCGACCGCCGGTCTGAGGAATATAAATGCCGGGCACGACGCGCGTGATATCGCGCAGGTTGTCCGTGCGCAGCGCTTCGATCTGATCCGCGCCCACCGCGGCGATATTGATCGGCGCCGACTGAACGGTCGTGTTCCGCCGTGTGGCGGTAACGATGATTTCGCCACCATCCTGCGGCGCGCTGCTGTTGCCAAGTTCAGGCGCGGTGTCGGTTGCGACGGAATCGGATGATCCGCCGGCGAGCGGTGCGTTGTTCATCTGGGTCGGCGGGGTCGCCGGTGCGACGTCGCCGGGGGGTGATGCGGCGCCCGCCGAGCTTTGCGCCCAAGCCTGACTCGAGATCCAGGGCAGCAGCGCCGTACCGCTCATCATCACAATATGAAGTGCCCGAGGCACTGACCTTCTATGTATCACGGTGATTTCCCTTTTTAAATTTATCTGCGAAGTGAGTCCAGCTTTTCAAAATGTATTGTCAATAATCTTGAACTATAATTTCAATAACGCAGATTAATACCTGCGAGATGAAACGAAAATGCGATGTAGTTTATTACAAGTGAGCTCAGCATCAATACTATAGCCCACGGCACCGCCATCAACCTTCGGGGGGAGCGCCAGGCGACGTAGGCGCTCCGTGCCGCCATCAAGGACACGCCTATGGTCGAAAGCGGCGTGATGATCTCGAGCGCTTCGATCGCGTCGTCATAACCACCGTTATAAAGCGACCAGTCGGGCCCGCCGGAACTGAAGATATAATACCATCCCCCCGCAATCAGCGCGACCAAGAGGGCGGCACCTCGAACGAGACGGTAGTTCCATCGTGCGATGCCCGAGCCGGGTAATCCAATACCGTAATACTTCCGCGCTGCCGCGCCGGCGGGCCAACTTATTGCCGTCAGCACGATAGTCAGCAACGCCCATTGTCCCGCCGGCAGCAGCCAACGGGCGGACATCCACCAGGGGACCGGAAGATAATCGGCATAGGGCAAAGTGGCGAACCGTTCGACGCGCCCGTCGACGATGCGGGCTTCGAGCAATTCACCGGTATCGCTCGCCCGCCAGAGCAACGGCGAGATCTCCGTCCAGGTCCGAGATCCGCCACCGAGACCTCGATCGGGAAACAGTCGGATCCCGTTTGCGCCCGCGACGACCCTCGTCTGATTGAACAGGTTTTCGATGCTCAGGAAGTTGGTCTCCGAGCGGTAGCTGCTCAAATACTGGCCAGCGATCAGCCGCGCATCGCGCGCCGCGTCCGGTACGACAGCGCGTTCCGCGGATATTCGCGGAAAGTAGCGATCGGCAAATCCGCTCAGCAGCGCCGTCCGGATCGCGCCGGCCGCTCCATCGCGGCCTGGCGCGTTGAGCGATACGAAGACGCCGACGCCGTCGTCGATGAACAGCCACAAATAGCTGTGGAACAGGCGCGTGTCGCCGGCATGCGCCAGGATCCGGTGGCCGTTGCGGTTTTCAGCGAAGAAGCCGAGTGCCATTCGGTCGGCGTGGGGCAGGACGTCATTGGTGCCGTCATACATGGCTCGAGCGGTCGCCGGCCTGATCAGGGGGCCGCCGTGCGCCAGATGGGCGATCATGAATTTGCCGATGTCGTCGCCCGTGGCCGCCAAGCTGCCGGCCGGGGCATAGCGAATCGTCTCATAGGGTTCCGCGCCGGCGCTGGCGACGACATAGCCTTTGGAAACGAACGGCCTCAAACTCGCTGGAAGAGGCTGGCGGAAGCTCGACCGCGTCATGCCGAGCGGCGCGAATATCCGCCGCTCGACATAGGCATCGTAGGACATGCCCGAGACACGTTGCACGATATAGCCGGCCAAGGCCGCGCCATAGTTCGAATAAGCGGTGATCCGCCCGGGCGCGAAAATCCTTTTCGGGAGCGTGTCCTGGAGGAGTCGGCCGAGCGGTTCGGGCCGCTTTTCTCCCGATTGTATGAGCAGATGCAGGGTGTCGTCGAACCCTGCGGTATGTTGCATCAGCTCCCGCATCGTGACCGGCTCGCCGTGAAACGCCGGAATCCGGAAATCGAGATAGCGGTTCACATCCGCGTCGAGATTCAGTTTTCCCTGCTCCGCCAGCTGCATGACCGCCGTCCAAGTGAACAGCTTGGATATGGATCCGGGACGAAAGATCGTCGCTGCGGGGTCGACCGGCGTCCGCGCGGCCACGTCCGAATAGCCGAAACCACGCTCGGTGAGCGTTCGACCGTCCTCGACCACGACCACCACCGCGCCGCCGATGTCGCCTCGGTGAAGGGCATAAGGCATGAAGCCGTCCAACCAGGCGTCCACGTCCGTTTTGGTGAGAATATGCGCATCGCTGCCGACTCGGCCGGTCGGGAGGGGTGAGGTATCGGGGGCAGGGACGGGGACAGGGCGCGGAGCCGCGTGCGTGCTTCCGCCGGACAGAAGCAGCGCGAGCGCCAGGCAGGCGTGGAGAGCGACAATTCCGCTCGTGATGCGCGACGCTGGGCGCTCCCGCCGGCCTGCGGCAGGAACAGCAACCGGCAATTTACCGACACATTCCATGAAGCCCCATTTGGCCAATCTGTCCTGATCGGGATCGTAGTTATCGATTTGGGCTTGTCAATCCTTCTTCGATCGTTGCATGCTCGGCGAGGCTCGCTGGTGCCACGGAACACCAATTGTCGAGACAGCGGCTTCGATGGATGGGCACGCTTGCCGTAAGCAGCGGCGGCACGATCATGTCCTGCCATGGACGGACGTGAAGATAATAGCGGAGGGGACGAAGTGGCGGTCATCCAAGTGAAAGAAAGCCGAATGAACCGGCTTATTCTGCCGGCTCTTGCGTTCAAGGCTGTCGTGATCGGCGGCGGCTATGCGACAGGTCGCGAGCTCGTCGAGTTCTTTCTGCCCAATGGAGCGATCGGCGGCCTGGCCGCGATGTTGCTGGCGGCGGCGGTCTGGAGCGCGGTCTGCGTCCTGACATTCACGTTCGCTCTAGCCTCCCGATCTTCCGATTACCAAAGCTTCTTTCGTGCTTTGCTCGGTCGGTTTGCGATTGCTTTCGAGCTGTTGTTGATTCTCTACACGATCGTGACGTTATCGGTGTTCGGCGCGGCGGCCGGAGCGATCGGAACAGCCTTATGTGACGCTCCGTCGATCGTCGGTACGCTCGTACTTTCCATTCTGATCCTCGTTTTCACGATGCGAGGAAATGCCTGGGTCGAATCGTTGTTTAAATATGTCTCGATTCTTCTCTACGGCACCTACGCCGTCTTTTTAGTTTTATGCCTTCGGCATTTCGGTGACCGTATCGCCGAAACCTTTGCACATTCGAACCTGACTTCAGGGTGGATCGGCAACGGCGTTACCTACGCAAGCTACAACGTGATCGGCGCCGTGCTTATCTTGCCGGCATTGCGTCATCAGACCCGCCCGCGCGACGCGGTGCTGTCGGGGCTCCTGGCGGGCCCGCTCGCGATGCTGCCGGCGATCGTCTTCTTCGTTTGCCTGTCCGCTTACGGGCATGACGTCGCCGCACAAAGCCTTCCGGCCGACTATCTGCTCCGTCGGCTCGATCTGCCGCCGTTCCATTGGCTGTTCGAGGCCATGGTTTTCGCCGCGCTCCTTGAATGCAGCGTCGGCAACGTTCACGCCATCAACGAGCGGGTGATCCGGCATCGGTCGGGCGGAAGCGACAGCCCGATGATCCGGCTGCTGTTGACGGTTGGGCTGCTCGCATTCGCCATGGGGGTCGCCCAGGCGGTCGGGCTCGTCGCGCTGATCGCGAGCGGTTACCGGCTCCTGGCCTATCTCGTGCTCGCGGTCTTCATCGTTCCCTTGCTCACGGTCGGCAGCTGGCGGCTGCTGCGTCGCGGCAAGCCCGCCGCCGAACATGCAGGGGCGTGGAACGCCGAGGCCGCGAGCTCGGCCGAGATCTGAGTTATGGCGCCATGATCATTCCTGCCGTGCCGTCATGTCGCAGATGCGGTCACGATGATCTCGACCCGGTAATCGGCGGTGGCAAGCCTCGACTGGCCGGTTGCGCGTGCGGGGGGGTTGGCGGGATCGATCCAGCGTTCCCACACGCTGTTCAAACCGGGAAAATCGATCATGTCGGCAAGCCAGATCGTGGCGCTTAAAACGCGAGACTTGTCTGAACCGGCAGCTTCCAGGAGGTCGTCGATCTGCTGGAGCACGGCAAGTGTCTGATCTTCGATCGTGTCTCCCTTCGCCACCTGTCCGGAGAGATACACCACGCCGCCATAAATGACCGCTTGGGACATTCGTTTGTCGATGCCGATACGTTGAATATTCATTTTGCTCGCTCCCTAGGACATTGAAAGTACTGCTGAGTAATTCACTGTCGTCATACAGCACACTCTGCCGCGGAGATCATCAGCTGCGATTGCGCCGTCGCACCGAACGATGCTAGGCGTAGCCGTAGAGTCCGAATGCTCCTAAACAGGATCGCATTCTCCGGGAGGGACGTCAATGTGGCTGATGGATGCGATGCATGACGGATGAGGGATCAACGTTGGGAGCCGTTTTGCGCGGCTTCAGAAGTCGGCACGGCTGGACCTTGAAGGAGATGAGCGATCGCGTCGGCATTCCGCTTTCGACCCTTTCCAAAATCGAGCACGATCGCCTGACGCTGACCTACGATAAGTTGCTTCAGCTCAGCGGCCGCTTGAACATCCCCGTTTCGGAGCTCTTTGCAGGAGATAGCAAACGAGCGGCGATCGTGACCGGCCGGCGCAGTATCGGAAAGATGGACGTCGCTCTGCATTTAGATACGCCTAATTATGAATACTTTTTCCTGTGCACGGACCTACGACAAAAGCGAATGATCCCGAATGTAACTATCGCGAGAGCCAAATCCTTGGCGGAGTTCGGCGAGCTGGTAAAGCACTCCGGCGAGGAATTCATATATGTTCTTGAAGGGGGCATAAGCGTCGAGACGGAGTTCTACGATCCCGTGGACTTATCCCAAGGCGAGTCGATCTATATCGATTCCGGCATGGGCCATGCTTATATCGTCGGACAGGGTTTCGATACCGCGACTTTATTATGCATGATGTCCGGCGACCTCGATGAGGTTGCGCATCTCGTTCAGCACCATGGCGCCAGGGAACAGGAGGCCGTCATTCAGAAATCGGCCCCAGCCCGCCGATCGGAAGCACCGAGGAAACGG
Source organism: uncultured Sphingomonadaceae bacterium (assembly GCA_964236935.1). GTDB lineage: Bacteria > Pseudomonadota > Alphaproteobacteria > Sphingomonadales > Sphingomonadaceae > Solisphingomonas. The sequence continues at coordinate 4,819 of CAXSHP010000005.1, read as the reverse complement.
CGCGCGGGATGAGAGCCGTGTCGAAGCGTTTCGTGAACGATCTGATCCCCGGAGGCATTAAGTTCTCCAAGTCGTGAGGATTGCCGCTGCCGGCTGTCCCAACGTCCGTCGAAACATCGCCCGGTGTCGCGAAATCCCGTTCATGCGCAGATAAGCCGATCCGGCGCGAGATCCCGCGCATCGACGCCATAATCTGCCAAACGTTGCGGCACGTCCTTCTGTAAAATCAGCGCGGCGGCCAGCTCCGAAATCGCGGGCGCCGTCTGGATGCCATAGCCCCCCTGACCGGCGAGCCAAAAAAAGCCGGCCGCTCGTGGATCGAAGCCCACCACGGGGGTTCTGTCCGGCGCGAACGTGCGCAGGCCGGCCCAGCGGTGTGCGACTCTCCGCACGTCCAAAGACATTACCGTCTGAACTCGATCGACCGCGATGGCGACGTCCAGCTCTTCCGGCTGGACGTCGCACGGATCGGACGGCGTTTCGTCCGCGGGCGAAATCAGGAGCTGACCCGAGTCCGGTTTGACATAGAATTGCTCGGCGATGTCCATCACCAAAGGGAGCTGCCCGATGTCGAGCCCCGGCGGCGGCGGCACGAGCGCCGCCGTCCGCCGCTTGGGAATCAGCCCGAGCGGGGACAGCCCGGCCATGCCGCCGACGAGGTCGGCCCAGGCGCCCGCCGCGTTGATCACGATTGGCGCCTCGAAAGCGCCTTCGGCCAAGGTAAGGCGCCACATCGAACCCGATCTACGGAGGCTCTGGACTTGGCTCGACGTCACGAGCTTTCCGCCGGCGGCCTTGAGCTGCCGGAGATAGCCCTGGAGCAACTCGTGCACCTCGATGTCGCTGGAATCGTCTTCGGCCAGACCGCCGATGACGGCGTCCCGGCGCAACAAGGGAAATCGCTTCGCGACGGTTTTGCCGTCGATGAAATATCCCGGCGAAATGTCTGCGCGAGCGAGCTCGTCGAGCAGATCCCGCTGGCTCTCGGTCGCGATGATGATCGATCCGCGGGGGCGAAGGAGCGGGACGGGCGCAAACCCGTCCAGCGGCGCGAAAAAGAAGCTGCGGCTTGCGCGGGAGAGCGCGCGGACCGGCGCGTTGCCGTAGCTTTCGAAGAAGAGCGCGGCGGAGCGACCGCTGCTGTGATACCCCGGCTGCGACTCCTGCTCCACCACAAGCGTATCGAGCGCCGTCGATAGCGCGGCGGCGACGCCTGCGCCGGCAACGCCGGCACCGATTACGACGGCCCCGAATTCGCGCACCGTCATGACCGGGAAGGATCCGCGCTCGGGCAGCGCTCACGCATCGTCCGACGGGATGAATTGCCGCCCAGCACCCTAGCTCTCCATCGCTCGACTCAGACTGCCCAATGCAAGTCAATCTCCTGCTCGAGTTAGCATGTCGTCGATGTCCCGATCAAGACAGTATAATCCTCATCGGAGAATCACGCGGCTATTGCGCAATATGCCCTTCAGGGAGGAGCATTCGAATGTCATCCGCCCTGGCGGCCCCGATCGAGCAGGGGTGCCGGGCGGTTGACGAATGCCTTGAGCGCGAAGCTGCTCTGGATGTGCGCGACACCCGAGATCTGGGTCAAATCTTCGAGCAGATCGCGATAGTGATCGAGATCGCGGACGACCGCACGCAGCAGATAGTCCGCGCCGCCGGTCATCAGGAAGCCGCTCATCACTTCGGGCAGATCCTTCACCCGCGCTTCGAAATTTTCGAGCACGTCACGCACTTGCCGCTCGAGTGTGACCGAGATGAACGCGATCATCGTGCCGGCGAGCCGGCCTTCGTCCAGCCGGGCGAAATAGCCCGTGATGTAGCCGGCTTCTTCCAGCATCCGCACCCTGCGGACGGTCGGCGTCATCGAGAGGCCAATCTCGTCCGCGAGATCGCGCCAGGTGATGCGGCCATTTTCCGTCAGCCGGCGCAGGATTCGCACGTCGTAATCGTCGAGCGATGAAGGCAACATATCCTACTCCCTGCTGGATATATAGGGATATTAACTAGGATACGGCGATCGGACAATCATCTTTGGCGCCTATCTCTCGCCGCAGGCGAGTACAACGTGCGCCGAGAGGAGCGCCCAGTGAAACCCGACCGTGTCACGAGCCTCGACGCCATCTACAACGCGGACAGCGGCCCCGTCTTCATGACGGGCATCCAGGCGCTCGTCCGCCTGCCGCTGATGCAGCGGCGGCTGGATCGCCGCCGCGGCCTCGATACGGCCGGCCTGGTCTCGGGCTATCGCGGCTCGCCGCTCGGCGCCTACGATCAGCAGCTCTGGAAGGCCCGCGCACATCTGGACGCACACGATGTACTGTTCCAGCCGGGGCTCAACGAAGATCTGGCGGCGACGGCGCTATGGGGCGCGCAGATGCACCGCGCCTTCGGACCCACCAGGACCGACGGGGTCTTCGGCATCTGGTACGGCAAGGGAAACGGCGTCGATCGTAGCGGCGACGTGTTCCGCAACGCCAACATGCTCGGCACGTCCCCGCTGGGCGGGGTGCTCGCGGTCGGCGGTGACGACCACAGTGCGCAATCCTCGATGTTTCCGCACCAGACCGATGGCATCTTCCAGTCGGTGATGATGCCGGTGCTGCAGCCGGCCGACGTGTCCGACATCCTGCGGCTAGGGCTCGCCGGCATTGCCTTGTCGCGCTTCTGCGGCCTGTGGGTGGCGATGAAGACCGTCGCCGAGGTGGTCGAAAGCGCCAGCACGTTCGATCTGCCCGAGGCTTATCCCAGTTTCGTCTCACCGGCGCAGCTCGTGCCGCCGCATGGCCTCAACTGGGATCCGCGGATCGCCTGGCCGACCGAGCGCGCGGAATATGAGCGGCGCATGATCGAGGAACGGCTGCCCGCCGCGATCGGCTGGGCCGCCGCCAATCGCATCGATCGGCCGGTGTTCGCCGCCGGTGCGAAACGGCTCTGCATCGTCACCGTCGGCAAGGCGCATCAGGATCTGATGCAGGCGCTCGCCGACCTCGGTATCGGCGAGGACGAAGCGGAGGTGCTCGGCCTATCCATTTACAAGGTCGCGATGAGTTGGCCGCTGGCGACCGCGCCGCTGCTCGCGTTCGCCGGCGATGCCGAAGAGATCTTCGTCGTCGAGGAAAAGGCCGGCACGGTCGAGACGCAGATCAAGACGGCGCTGTTCAACAGCCGCGGCCGGCGCCCGCACGTCACCGGAAAGGCCGACGTGGAAGAGGCTCCGCTGCTGCCGGTCACCTCCGAGTTCACGCCGTCGATGGTCGCGCGCGCGCTCGTCAGCCGCATGCCCTCGGCCAGCCCGATCGATCTGGCCGCGCGGCTGGCCGCGATCGAGGCAGCTGCCGGGCGCGGCAATGTCGTGCCGTTCCCCACCCGCAAGCCGTTCTTCTGCGCGGGCTGTCCGCACAACAGCTCCACCCGGACGCCCGAGGGCTCGATCGCCGGCGGCGGCATCGGCTGCCACGTCATGGCGTTGTCCCAGCCCAGGCTGAAGACGGCGACGTTCAGCCAGATGGGCGGCGAAGGCCTGCAATGGGTCGGCGCGGCGCCCTTTTCACGCACCGAGCACATCTTCCAGAATATCGGCGACGGCACCTATCAGCATAGCGGCCTGCTGGCGGTGCGCGCGGCGGTGGCGGCGGGCACCAACATCACCTTCAAGATTCTCTACAACGATGCCGTCGCGATGACCGGCGGCCAGCCGGCCGAAGGCGCTATCGCGCCGCGGCGGGTCGTCGATCAGCTTATCGCCGAGGGCGTCGGGCAGGTGCGTCTCGTCAGCGACGATCCCGACAAGTGGCAGGGGCGGATGCCGGCCATGGTGCCCATCCACCATCGCGACGATCTGGACGCGGTGCAGCGCGAGCTGCGAGAGATCGCGGGCGTCACCGCCATCGTCTACGAACAAACCTGCGCGGCCGAGAAGCGCCGCCGTCGCAAGCGTGGCGCCTTTCCCGATCCCGACCGTCGCCTCTTCATCAATCCGCGCGTCTGCGAGGGGTGCGGCGATTGCTCGATCCAGTCGAACTGCATCGCGATCGAGCCGCTGCCCACCGCCTACGGCACCAAACGGCGGATCAACCAGTCGGCCTGCAACAAGGATTTTTCATGCGTGAAGGGCTTCTGCCCGAGCTTCGTCGAAATCGAGGGCGCGGCGCTGCGCAAACCCGACGCGGACCGCGTGACAGCGTTCGAGGCCGAGCGATTTGGCGATTTGCCGATGCCGCAGCCGATGCGGCTTGACGGCGTCTACAACGTCTATGTCGCGGGCATCGGCGGCTTGGGTGTGTTGACGACGGGCGCGCTGCTCGGCACGGCGGCGCATCTGGCCGGGCTCAGCGCGACCGTTCTCGATTTCACCGGCCTTGCCCAGAAGAACGGCGCGGTGGTCAGCCAAGTACGGATCGCGCCGGGAGGCACGCCGATCCACGCCGTGCGGATCGGCGCGGGCGAGACGGATCTGCTGCTGGCCACCGACGCGCTGGTCGCCGCCAGCCCCGATGCCTTGCGCAAATTGGTCGCCGGGCGGGGCGCGATCGTGCTCAATGGAGACGAAACGCCGACCGCGGATGTCGTCACCGATCGTGACGCGACACTGCCGACCGCGAGCATCATCGGGACATTGCTCGGCCGCGCGGGCGACAATGGCTTCCTGCTCAGCGCCACGCGGATCGCGGAAGGGATTTTCGGCAACAGCGTTGCGGCCAATGTGCTGATCGTCGGCTATGCCTGGCAGAAAGGGCTGCTGCCGCTGACCGCCGAGGCGTTCGAGGCGGCGATCGAAGCCAATGGCACGGCCGTCTCGCTCAACAAGCGC
>CAXSHP010000004.1:24225-40424 GCA_964236935.1 uncultured Sphingomonadaceae bacterium | reverse complement strand
CGATGCGGGCGCACGCGAAGAACCAGACCGGCCACTCGACCGAGTTGCCGAGCCAGAGCCCGATATGATCGCCCTTCTGCAATCCGAGCCGCAGCAATCCGCGCGCCGCATCGTCGACCGCCGCGTCGAACCGGGCGAAGGAAAGCCGCGCGTCGGCGGTGACCAGAAACGGCAGATCGGCGTATCGTCCCGCGGCCCGGCGCAAGGCTTCGCCGATCGTCTGCTGCTTCAGTTCCGCCAGCAGTGCGCGACCCCGTGCCTCAAAATCCGAATCCGTCATGCCGCTCCCACTCATACGCGCTGCTTCCCGTTAGACGAAGGCCGGAAAACCACCGACTTCCAGCCGTCGTCGAAACCCCTGCCGCTATCGGCTATCGAGCCTCGATACGATTAATACTACTAAGACGTATGTTGGTCAACGTCGCAGCCCGCGTGGTTGACAGTCGATTTGATACTGATCAGTATGTTCATTGGAGACGTCGATCGCCCATTTCCCGCCGAAACCTTTGGCATAAACGAGCCGTGAATGCCCGATATCCAGCCATCCAGAGATCAGCATAAAGGCATGACATTCCGCCCGCACACGCAATCCTATCGCCGTCAAACCCGCGATGGCGCGGTGATCGGCGCGGCGTCGGGAAGCGCCGTCGTCTGGTACGGCATTCCCTATGCCGCGCCCCCGGTCGGGGCATTGCGCTGGCGGGCACCACAGTCGCCGGAAAAATGGGCCGGCGCCCGTGACTGCTCGCGCCGCCCCGCGCCGGCCTGCCAGGAAATAGCCTTTACCGGTCTGGCACCGGGCGCACCGGCCGAAGGCTCGATCATCGGAGACGAAGACTGCCTTACGCTGACGGTCTGGACTCCACCGCAGGCGGCGGCCGAGGCGCGCCTACCGGTGATGGTCTGGTTCCACGGCGGAGCTAATCAGGCGGGCGACGGCTCCGGCGTCGATGCAGCGAGGCTCAGCGCCTCGCAAGGCGTGGTCGTCGTGTCCGTCAATTTTCGGCTTGGCGTGCTCGGCTGGCTTTCGCATCGCGCGCTGCGCAACGCCGCCGCGACGGCGGAAGAGAGATCGGGCAATTTCGCGCTGCTTGACCATATCGCCGCGCTGCGATGGGTCCGAGACAATATCGCAGTGTTCGGGGGCGATCCCGATCGCGTCACGATCTTCGGCCATTCGGGTGGGGGTTGGAACGTGCGCGCGCTGCTTTGCTCGCCGCCGGCCCGGGGGCTGTTCCATCGCGCGATTATCCTTAGCGTCTGCTCCTACCAACTCTGCGAACCCGACGAGGCTGAGAATTTCGCCGGTGACACCGTGCCGGGCCATCCGCAAAGCGCGAACGAACTGCTCGTATCGCTGTGGATGAAGGACGGCCGCGCGTCGCGGCCGGCTAAAGCCGCCGCCGTCATCCGCGAAACGTCCGACACCGCGATCGCAGATTATCTGAGGAGCAAGAGCTTCGCGGATCTCGCCAGAGCGGCGAAGGCCGCGCGCGCGCGCAACAAGGGTGGATGGCGCTCGGCGGTAGTCGGCGGCAATGGCGGCCGCCCTCCGCAGATGTTTGCGGACGGAACCGTCCTCACCAACAAGCTTCAGAGCGTGGTTCCCATCATCATCGGCACGAGCCGATTTGAGGACCGGACATTCATCTGCTCGGACAGGGAGCTCGTCCGCGTCGTGATGGGCCATCCCATAATCCGCGATCCGGATCATTATCGACTGCTCTCGGACTATCTCGGCCGCAACTACAAGCTCCACGGCGTCGACGAGCCCGCGGCCTGGCTCAGATCCCAGGGCGCAAGGATATTCGCCTACCGGTTCGACTGGGAGGATTTCGCGCTCACGCCCGGCACCGATTATCGGGCCATGATCGGCGCCGGCCACGGCATGGAGTTGCCCGCCCTATTCGGCTCGCCCGATCTCGGCGGCGAATATGACCTGCTCCGCCATCTCTACGATGAGACGCCCGGGAGCTCCTACTGCCGGATAAGCGACGCCATCATGTCCTATTTCGCGGCCTTCGCCGCCGAGGGCGACCCGGCATCAGAACGGAAGGGCGGTTTCCCGAACTGGCCGGAATGGACGGACGGCGAGATATTGGTGTTCGATGCCGACGATCGGCACGGCGTCCGCGTGGAGCGCGACCGGCTGTCGCGCGACACGATCGGCCGCGCGATGGAAGAGGACAGCCGGCTACGGAATCCCGCCGTCCGGCGCCGGCTGCTCCGGGACATGGGCGAGTATCAGCTCGCCAGGACGGCTGCGGATCAAGCCGGCGCTCGGCACGGCGGGGAAGGCTGACCACCGGCGGAATCAGCGGCCTATCATCCTTTGCCCAACCTGCTGCGAGGTCTAGGGTGCCGGGAATGGGCCGAGGAGAGGATGCCCGTGACCATGCAGGTCGCGGCATGAACGCCGCCGCCGGGCGGGGCCCACTTTCCGCCCTTGCCTATCGCCGAGGCAGCAATGCTAAAAGGCCTTGCCTGCTTCCGGCACGTAAAATATACTTGGTAGTATGAATTGCATCCGTCGACGGACGAAGGGCGATTCGCGGCGACGAAAAAATATAATCCAATCGCGTGGCATGAGAGGAAATGTCGATGAGTCTGGAAGATCGGTATGCGATACAGGAGCTGTGCAACTACTACGCGACCTATATCGACATAGGGGAGGTGGAGAAGTGGGCGGATCTCTTCACCGTCGACGCCTATTTCGACGAACGCAAAGCCGATAGCGGCCTTTTCGTCGGACGGGACGAGATCCTTGCCTTCGCCCGCATGGCACATGAGATGATGGCCCATATGGTCCACCTCGTCAGCAACCTGACGATCACCAACCTCACCGCCGACACCGCCAATGCATCATCGTTCGCCTTCGTGGAAAGCCAGGATCGCCAGGGCGTTAGGATCCGATACCAGACCCGCTATGAGGACGAGCTCGTCAAGCAGGACGGCCGCTGGCAGTTCCACAAGCGGGTGGTGTACAAGATGTTTGATGCGCTGCAGGTCAGCCCGCAGGCTGGGCGGCCGCACGACGCCGCCCCACCGCTACCCCAGGCAAGCCAGCCCGTCATGACCGCAGACTAGTCCGCCGGGAGCTCCGCCTTTGAATTGATGATCGAACCATTTCCAGAGGATGGAAAGAGCATGGAACGTTTTGTGGTAGGAACCGGCCGCTGCGGTTCGACGGTTATGGCTCAGATGCTTTCCAAGCACCCCGACAATCTGATCATCTCCGAATTTTCCGGTGGCCCCGACAGCCGGATCTCGCTCGATCCGAGCGCGATCAGCGGAAAGGCGTTCGCGGAGATTCTCTCGGCCAGCAATCTCGTGACCGAGATGATGCGCTTCCGAACCATCGAGCCCAAGGAAATCCGGAGCTATATCTCTCCGACGGATTTCGAGAAGCCGTGGGAGGCGCTGCCGAGCATATTGACGGTGACGCTGCCGTTCCTGACGCCCCATCCCCGCGAATTGCTGGACGATTGCCTCGTCGAAGTGTCGTCGTGGCCGGTCCGACCGATCCATGATCACTATGTGGCCTTCTTCGAGTTCCTCCAGAAGAGGCTGAACAAGAAGCTGTGGATCGAACGCTCCGGCATGTCGATCGAATATCTTCCGAAGCTCTATTCCTGCTTCCCCGAAGGCCGCTATCTCCACCTCCATCGCGATGGCCGCGAGTGCGCCCTGTCGATGCGCCAGCATCTTTATTTCCAGCTTGTCGTCTCCTTCTTCGCCGATCCGATGACCGAGGAGGAACTGATGCAGACCGAGATCGGCCGCCCCGGCCTGCGGCCCGAGGATATCGCCCCGAGCGATCCGCTCCGGCGCCGCATGACCACTGACGCGCCGACGATCGACAAATATGGCGAATATTGGAGCTGGCAGATGCTGATGGGCTTCAAGGCCTTCGCGACGATGCGTCCGGACCAGCTTCTGTTCATGGCGTTCGAGGATGTGCTGGCCGATCCCTATCGTGCCTTGAAGACGATCAACGACTGGTTCGAGCTTCCGAGCAGGCCGGGCTGGATGGACGATGCCGTCGCCCAGCTGGAAAAGGAGGTGCCGACCCGCTACCAGACACTGTCGCAGGCCGACCAGGAAGCGCTGGATGCCGCTTGCCGCCCGGGACGACTGCTGCTGGGGCAGACCGACTCCAAGTGGATTTTCGAGACGATGGACCGTGCCTCCGCTATCGAGGCGCGCCGCAACGAGAAGGTCTCGGCATAATCGGGCAAGACCCGCCGAGTCGGCCAGAAATCGAATATCGGGTTTGATTTCCGGCGTCTTCTGGAAAGTGAACCGACAACGGAAAGCGAGCTGGAATGCCGCGGATCGTCATCTATGGCGTCGGCCAATATGGCGGGCTCATCGCCCGCCTCGCCCTCCAAAAGGGCTGGAAGATCGTGGCGGCGTTCAATCGCTCTGGCGACAAGATCGGCAAGGATCTGGGCCGTGTGATCGGCCTCGACCGCGATCTGGGCATCATCGTTCAGGATAGCGAGCAGGGCGATTATGCGGCGCTCCGCGGCAAGGCCGATATCGGGGTGGTCACGACCACCGGCATCCTGCGCCAGAACATGCCGGCTTATGAGCGGCTGATGGGCGCCGGCCTCAACCTAGCCTGCCATGGCGCCGAATCCTATTATCCCTTCAGCTGCGACAGGGAGATCGCGACCGCGCTAGACGCCCTGGCGAAAAACATGGGCGTCACCTTCACCGGCTGCGGTATATGGGACATGTCACGTATCTGGGCCGGGCTGCTGACGATCGGGCCCTGCACTGAAATCCGATCGATCACCCATAGTAGCATCACCAATGTCGAAGGCCAGATGGCCACCCGGGAACAGGCCGCCTTCGTCGGGGTCGGCCTGACGACCGACGAGTTCATCGCCGCCGACTTCGCCCGCTACGGATGGCCCGCCTCCTATACGACGGTGGTCGAGCAGGTGCTTGCCGGAGCCGGCTATAACGTGACCGAGGCCCGCACCCGGCTAGAGCCGATCCAGCTGGACGTATCGATAATTAGCGAACTGATGGGCGCGACCTATCTGCCGGGCACCTGCATCGGTACGCGGGTCATCGGGGAGGTCCGCACGAGCGAACGCGTCACCGGACATATGTGCGTCGAGGCGCGGCTGTTCCAGCCCGGTGAGGTGGAACATACCTTCTGGTCGGTCGACGGGCTGCCGCGCACGCGCGTGCGGGTGGAGCGCGACGATCCCGCGCATGCGACCGCGGCGAACCTGTTCAACCGGATACCGCAGATCATCGCCGCGAGGCCGGGCATCGTCACGGTTTCGGAGCTCGGCCCGATGCAGCACAGCGCACTCGTCGGTGCCGCTCCCCCGAGCAGACAAGCATCATGAAGGAGTGGGCCGATGTCCCAATATGATTTCTATCAGCATGCCTATGTCACCACCGACTGGCAGCGCGCGATGGACGAAATCGCGAAGGTGCACGGCCTGGGCGGCTATATGTCCGTGGCCAATGCCGAATTCAGCCTGGGATCAGGGCGGACGGTGTCCGCCCATTTCTCCATCGCCAACAAGAACGGCATACAGTTCGAGGTCATCCAGCCGCTGTCGGGGGATTGCGGCTTCTACAAGGTCGACCTGCCGGAAACCGGCTATTCCACGCGCTTCCACCATCTCGGCCGCCATTTCGGCGACAAGGCGGACTTCGAGCGCCATCGCGCCGAAGGCACCAAGCGCTGGGAGGTTGCCGGCACCGCGGATCTGATGGGCGGCGGTTATGCCTATTTCAATGCGCGCGCCGATTTCGGCCATTTCATCGAGTTTTTCCACATGCCCGCGGAATATCACAAGGACGTGCCGAACTGGTGAGGCCGCGCTAGCCTCACCAGTTCGCAAATAAGATCGGCGAGGTCGTCAGGCCACGGCTTCGCCTGCCCCCAAAACCGCCTTGACTGCCTCGCGGATGTCATCGGCCGAATAGAGATATCCGACTTCCAGCGGCTTCGAGAAGGGCACCGGACAGTCCTTGGCGCCCAGGCGATGGACGGGGGCCTTGAGCTTGTTCCAGAGCCGCTCGTGAATGCGCGACGATATCTCCGCGCCCACCCCAAAGGATCGCACGGCCTCATGCACCACGATCGCGCGTCCGGTCTTCGTTACCGACGCGTAGATGGCTTCCCAGTCGATCGGCGATACGGTGCGCAGGTCGATTACCTCGCAGCTGATGCCTTCGTCGGCGAGGCTGATCGCGACCGGCACGATGTCGTGAATGGCCCGGCTATAGCCGATCAGCGTAACATCGGTACCTTCGCGAAGGATGGCGGCCTTGCCGAGCGGAATGGCTTCGCCGCGCACCGGCGCCTCGCCCGGCGTCCAGTAGCTCGGCAAATGTTCGATGAACAACACCGGATCGTCGTCGCGGATGCTGGAGAGCATCAGCCCATAGGCGTCGGCGGGGTTGGATGGTGCGACCACCTTGATGCCCGGCGTGTGGCAGAACCACGCCTCGAGGAAGTCGGAATGCTGTCCGCCATTGGAGAAACCCGAACCGGTCATGGTGCGGATCACCATCGGCACCGAGGTCTGCCCCCCTGACATGAAGCGCAGCTTGGCGGCATGGTTGGTGATCTGATCCATGCAAACGGCCGTGAAGTTCATCAGCATGATCTCGGCCACCGGCCGGAAACCGGTCATCGCAGCGCCGACCGCCGTGCCGATGAAGGCCATCTCCGAAATCGGCGTCGAACGGACGCGGGCACCGAAGCGGTCCGACAAGCCCGCGGTTATCTTGACCACGCCGCCGCCCTGCGGATCGGCGACGTCTTCCCCGAAGACGATGACGTTCTGATCAGCCTCCATGGCATCGTGCAATGCCCAGTTCAGCGCCTGGATGGTCGTGACTTTCATATCCCCGCCCTTTTTGATGTCGGTCATCGCGGCCACCTACGCCAGCTGATGAGCGAAGACGTCTCGCTTCAGCTCGATCAGATCGGGATAGGGGCTTTCCATCGCGAACGTCACGGCTTCGTCGATCTCGCGCGCCACAGCCTGGTCCATCGCGTCCAGCTCGTCCGGCGTGGCATGGCCATTGTCGGCCAGATAGGAGCGGAAGCGCGGGACCGGATCGTCGGCGACCGCGGCGGCATATTCCTCCTTGGATATATAATCGCCGGGATCGCCCATGACGTGGCCGTTGAAGCGGAACGTCATGGCCTCGATGAGCGTAGGCCCGCCTCCGTCGCGCGCGCGGTCGATCGCCTCGCGGGCGGCGCCGTACATCGCGATCGGATCGTTACCGTCGACGCGGACGCCGGGCATGCTGTAGGATGCGGCACGGTCGCAGATCCGCTCGATCGCGGTTCCGTCGGCGACCGCCGTATGCTCCGCATAACGATTGTTCTGGCAGACGAACACGACCGGCAGCTTCCACACCGACGCGAGATTCAGCGACTCGTGGAACGCGCCGATGTTCGATGCGCCGTCGCCGAAATTGGCGATCGTCACCCGGCGTTCCCCGCGCAGCTGCGCGGACAGGGCGAGACCGCAGGCGATCGGCATGCTTGCACCGACGATCCCCGTCGTGATCATACAGCCGCTGGCCGGATGGGTGATGTGCATGGGGCCGCCCTTGCCCTTGCAGGCGCCGGTGATCTTGCCCGCCAGCTCGGCCCATAGCAGCTTGGGCGGAACGCCCTTGGCCAGCATGTCGTGAATGCCCCGGTAGATCGTTGAGACATAATCATCGTTGTCGAGATAGGCGCTGATCGCCGCCGGAATCACTTCCTGCCCGCGTACGGAATAATAGGGCATGATCAAGCGACCCGCCTTTATTTCCGCGATGAACCTGTCGTCATTCTGCTTGATGACGGTCATCTTCCGATAGATCTCGAGCAGAATATCCATGCCCATGGCCGTCATGTCCGGCTCTCCTTCGTATCCATTCCCACTGGTCTTTCCTTAGAATACGGGTCACGAGAGAGTGACCGCCCGGGCTGCTCGATGGGAGCGGCACCGCTTCGCCGGCGCCGCTTGCCCGCCCTACAGCCTTCCTCGAAGCGCCATCAGCTCCCGCCTGACCCTGATCTGGTCCGCACGCTCCGCTGGCGTGAGGACGGGTGTCTCCGCAGGAAGGTGCCGCGTCACCTCGTCCAGCTTCACGAGCTGCGCGGTGAGCGGCTCAAGCGACGCGTACCACGCCCTGTTGTAGAACAGCATTCCGCGGCGATGCTCGCTGATATCCAGCCAGTTGCGCACGCTCGGATCGCTGCCCGCCACCACGATACGGACCTGATCATCGGCATCGATATGGACGTCGCAGGCGTTCAGGCTCGTCATCCGATGGGCGAGCGTGTCGAGCGTCATCCAGGGATGGGTGTAGCAGGCGATCATCCAGTGCCGCGCATCGGGCTTGGGATATTCCACGATCAGCGCCATACCCGGCTCGACATCGAAGCTGCACCAGCCATAAGCCAGGTTGCTGTTGTAGAGGCCCAGCGGATGCAGCTCGGACGGCTGATTGGGCGGCGTCGCCGAAGAGATCGCCCAGTTCATTCCCCAATCGACGTGGCCCTCGAAGAAACTGGCTGCCCGGTCGAGCCGCTTCGATATGGTCGCCTCGTCGAGCGGGCGCGGATATTCCCGGTCGGAACCGATCCTCTCGATAGTGAAAGGCACCGGCCGGCTGGTCGCCCAATCGCCATAATAGAGCCGGATCCACACGAAGTCGGTTTCGGGCTTGAGCTCGACCCAATTGCCTTCATGGCGGCGCGCGCTCAGCACCAGCTCGAACTTTCCATCGGTCCCGATATCGAGGTCCTTGCGCCCGACATCGCCCCATTTCAGCGTATTGCCTGTGAAGACGAAGCCGTCGTGAAGCGAGATATGGAAATCCAGGATGCCGCTGGCGTCCCCCCTGATGACATAGTCCGCTTCCCCCTTCAGCCGGGCGAGCAGATAATCATTGTCGGGATTGGGGCCCACCAGCACTGTGTTACTGTCGTCGAAGCGATAGAATTGCGGGAATTCCGGATCGGCATAGTCGACTTCCCATTCGAGTGCCTTAGCCATTACGCGCGCGAAATAGCGAACGCCCTCGGCCCGGTCGGCCGCCGACAAGGCACCCAGCCTGCCGAGCGTCTTTGATCCGGCATCGCGGATGCGATCGCACATCGCCCGCCACGCGGCCTCGCCGCTCGTCATCGTGCCGCCCTGGCCGCCCTCGCCGGTCACGACACGCCCGGCAACGGCGGCATGACAGGCGAGATAAGTCCGCAACTACCCGCGACTGAAGCAAAACGGTCCATCCAGCTCTGACCTTCGCATCCCGTTTCGATCCACCCTACCACCTGAAAGCGTAGCCCGCTTCCCACCGGCCGCCATTCTTATTTCCGGCAGACGGCCGTCAGCGATTGATCCTACTGAGTGGTATTGCATGGCCAAGTCGCATGCAATACACAAAAACCCCAGGTCGGCCGCTGGCTCGCGGACGCGGCATCGCAAAGCCGCTCCCCGCCCCGCCGAACCGGATCAGGACGACCCGGCGATACCGAGCTTTATCGCCGTCGCCGCCTGGCCGGAAAACCGCCGGCTTCGGGGCGTCTGGAGAGGGAATACAAGGCAATGAACGCACAAAATCCGATCCTGGAAACCATCGCGAAAAACGATCGAGCGGTGGCCGGCACGTCCCTTCCCGAGGGCCTGATCTCGGCCGACTCGCACATCACCGAGCCGCCGCACTGCTACACCGCCTATATCGATCCGAAGTATCGCGACCGGGCGCCCCATGTGGAAAAGGATCCGACCGGCGGCGACGTCTTCGTGATCGATGGCTATAGTTCCACGGTTCCCCTCTCGATCGTCGCCGCCGCCGGGATCGACCCGCGCGATATCCGCCTCAGCGAACGGAAGTTCGAGGATCTCCACCGGGGCGGCTGGGATCCGAAGGCGCGTGTCGCCGATCAGGATCGCGACGGCGTGATCGCCGAAGTGATCTATCCGTCGGTCGGCATGGTCCTCTGCAACCACCCCGATGCGGATTATAAGCAGGCCTGCATGTGGGCCTATAACCGGTGGCTCCAGGAGGAGTTCGTATCCGGCGCGCCGCATCGGCTCATCGGGGTCGGCCAGACGGCGGTGCGCTCGGTCAAGGAAGCGGTAGAGGATCTGCATCGCTTCTCGGAAATGGGATTTCGCGGCGTGATGCTGCCCGGCAATCCGGAAACCGAGCAGGATTATGACGATGCCAGTTTCGATCCGCTCTGGCGTGCCGCGGTCGAGCTAGACATGCCGATTTCCTTCCATATCCTCACCAGCCGCTCGGACGGTTCGAACGCTGTCGGCTCGGCGGGGAAGCGTGCGTCGGCGTGGCGCGGACCGCCCCAGAACATCGCAAACACGATGATCAACTCGATCCAGGATATCGTCGGAACGTTCATCTGGGGCCGCGTGTTCGAACGGCATCCCCAGCTGCAGCTGATCTGTGTGGAGGCCGATGCAGGATGGGCACCCCATTACAGCTACCGGCTGGACCATATCTATAGTCGCCATCGCTTCTGGATGAAGCTGGGCGAGATGCCGAAGCCGCCAAGCGCCTATTTCGCGCAGAATGTGAAGCTGACCTTCCAGGATGACGCGGTCGCGTTCAACATCGCCGAGATGCTCGATCCCGGCCAGTTGCTCTGGGCCAATGATTTCCCCCACAGCGATTCGACCTGGCCTTGGAGCAGGGACCTGCTGAAGGTCCTCACCGCCAACGTGGATGACGCGACGAAGGCTCGGATATTGCGCGACAATACGGCTGCTCTCTACGGCATCGATGTTTCCGCCGGAATAGCCGTAGCCTCGCTATAGGCCCAGATATAGCGACTCGATCAGCTGAGCACCGCCCACGAGAGCCAGCACACGCTGCAAGTAAACCCGGCGAATGAATTTGCTCATTATAGCGGCTATTGGTTAGTATTGACAGAAAGCACGAAATAAGGAGCATGCTAGATCATGACACGCATTCCTATCTTGCCGCCACCGGGCCGTGACTTTGCAGCTATTCCGCACGTTTATCGACCGAGAATGGCGGCTGCAATGGAGCAATTGGTAATCGCGGTTTACGAGGAGACTACTCTCAATTTTCGTGAGGCCGAAGGTGCGCGCATCCGGATCGCGCAAACCAATGGCTGTCTTATGTGCCAAGGCTACCGCATCGCCGACCGGCTTACGGAAGAGCTGGAAAGCTTCGACTTGGCGGAGGCACCGAACAATGGCGCGGGCCGGGGCGAGGTGCCGACCGAGGAATTCTACGAGGCGCTTTGCGGCGATTGGCGAGCTTCCGACATGTTCTCGCCCAGAGAGCGATTGGCAATCGAATACGCTGAACGGATCGCCCAAACACCTATTCCGCTGCCCTATGAAGACGATTTCTGGGATAGTTTGCATTCGCAGTTTGACGACGGTGAGATCGCAGATCTGAGTTACAGCATTACCACCTGGATCGCGGGGGGCCGGATGGCCCACATTTTGGGTGCGGATGGGGCCTGCGCGCTTCAGCCAGCCGCTGGGAAAGCAACTGCATCCTCCTGAGAACCGCAGGCAATGCCGGGTTCCCTCGGTTTAGCAGGCAGATCCGTGGACGTTGAAGAAACTACATCAAAAGGATGGCGGGATGTTCAAGATCATGGCCTTTCTCAAGCGGAGAGACGAGTTCTCTTCGGCGGAATTTCGGGACTATTACGAGAATGTCCACGTGCCGCTGGCATGCGAGGTCGCCGGCGGGGCACCGCCGGCCTACAGGCGTAACCATATCCAGTGGAACGATCCCTCTAACCGCAACGCGGATCAGCTGGACTTCGACGTCATCACCGAAATCGAATTTCCTGATCGCGAAAGCCTGAACGCTTGGGCGGAGAAGCTGTTCGCGCCGGAGACGAACGGCCGCATCATCGACGACGAAGCCCGCTTCATCCAGGCCGACGTAATTCGGATCGTGGTCGTAGAGCAGTGCACGACCTCTGGGCGAGAGTAACGGATAAGCACCGATGTCCCGTCCGCCTCATCCGGCCGGGTGTCCCATCTTCAGACGCAATATCCACCGTCGAAGGGAATGCTGACCCCGGTGATGAAGCTTGCGGCGTTCGACGAAAGATAGACGGCGGCATCCGCCACCTCGCGCGGACCGCCAAATCGCCGCAGGGCGGTGTTGCCTTTCATCGCCTCGACGAAGGCCGGCGTCACCCGCTGCTCGAGGCGATGAAACAGGCCCGTAGCGATGACGCCCAGCGCCAAGGAATTCGCCCTGATGCCGAAGCGCCCCTCTTCGCGGGCAACGCCGCGCACCAGCGCCTCGATGCCGGCCTTCGGCACCGTCGACAGGATATCCTTGGGCGGGTGCCGCAGGACACCGGCCGAGGTGAGCGCCAAGATCGATCCGCCGCCATCGCGAAGGTACGGCAGGACGGCCTGCACGACATGGAAGAAGCCGTTGAGATCATTGTCGATGGTTTGCAACCACTCGGACCGGTCCACCTCGTTGACGTAGACCATCGATATATCGGCGCCGACCGCGTAGATCAGGGTGTGGATGCTGCCGGACCACTCCGCGACCTCTCGGACGAACCGGCCGACCGCAGCCGGATCGGTGAGGGACAGTGCCTGGCTGAATGCCTTTTGGCCGGCGCCCTCCACCGCCGCCACGGCAGCCTCCGCAGCGGCAGCGTTGGAGCGATAGGTCAGCGCAACGTCGGTGCCATGCTCGGCCAGTCGGGCGCAGATGGCAGCGCCCATACCCCCACTGCCCCCGATCACGATCGCGGCACCCTCTGGATAGAAAGGGGCGCCGTTCTGTTCAAGGATGGGGGCGGTCATCGATCAGTCTCGAATAGGATGAAGGAGAGCGATGTGCATCAGCCGGAAACGCAACTTTGCGGGCGGCGGAACGAGCCTGGGCGGGCGCAATCGCCCTCGCCCATCGGCTTCAGCGCAGTGCATGGCTGATCGCGCCTTCGAGAACCGTCGTGAAATTCTGCGTCACCCGCGCCCCCGGCGCCATCAGATCAAAACAGTGCGGCGCTCCGGGATAGGCGTGGAATTCGACGGGGACACCAGCGCGGCTGAGCTTTAGCGCGAACGCGACGTCTTCCTCGAAGAACAGGTCTAGCGTTCCCACCGCGATGAAGGTGGGTGGCAGCCCTTCCACGCTGGCGGCCCGCGCCGGGGAGAAATAGCCGATCCTGTCGTCGTCGAAGGCATAATCGCCAGCCATGGTCGCCCAGCCGAAGCGGTTGCTGCCTCGGGTCCAGGCGACGGCGCCTGCCGCGATGTTGGGATTGGAGGTCTCGCCCTCGATACCGCCCGTGCGATGATCGAGCATCGGATAGATCAGGAACAGCGCGCTCGGCAGGGGCGCCTGGCGATCGCGCGCCAGCAGCGTGAGCGCGGTCGCGAGGCCGCCGCCCGAGCTTTCGCCGATGACGGCGATCCGGCCCTCGTCGACGCCCAGCCCATCCGCGTTGGCGAACAGCCATTGGAACGCCGCATAGCAATCTTCCAGCGGAGCCGGAAAACGCACCTCCGGAGCGAGGCGATAATCGACCGAAACGACGATCGCGTCATGGAGCGACGCCCGCCGGGCATTGGCGACATCTGACATTTCGGGATTGCCCATCACATATCCGCCGCCATGGATATGGAAGAGTGCCGGCCGCAGCACGGCCGAAGGCGAGGATGGGCGATACAAGAGCAGCCGGATCGCGGGCGCAGTGGCAGAGGCCGGAATGATAACCTCCTCCCCCTTCACCGTGTCGCCGCCTTGGGCGAAGGCCATGGAGCGATAGGATTCGAGGCTTTCCGCGGAAACCTCCGGGATATCCTGAAGGGCACCCATGGGCTCGGCCATGTCGGGATCCAGTAGCGCAGACGTCAAGCCCAGCTCCTCCATACGTGGTTTTCAGCCCACCGTTCTCATGCGGCCGGTTGCGTGACCGTCTCCAATGCCCGCATGACCGGGCCCGCCAGCTCCTTCGAGCAGATCAGCAGATCCGGCAGATAGACGTCCTCCATATTATAGCGCAGCGGCGATCCGTCTATGCGCGAGCAGTGAAGCCCGTGGGCTGCGGCAACCGCCACCGGCGCGGCCGAATCCCATTCATATTGGCCACCGGAATGAAGGTAGATGTCCGCCTCGCCGCGGATGACGGCCATTGCCTTCGCACCGGCCGATCCCATGGGGACCAGCTCGGCATCGAGCGCCTCCGCGACTGCCACGGCCTCCTTGGCCGGCCTGGTCCGGCTGACCAGCATGCGCAGCTTCGCGGCGGCAGCAGGCAATGGCTGGGGCCGATCGGTGCGTAGCACGATGCTGAGGCCGGGCAGCGCCACCGCCCCGACCGTGGCGACACCATCGATCGTCAGGCCGACATGGACCGCCCAGTCGGCACGCTCCTCGCCATATTCGCGGGTGCCGTCGACCGGGTCCACGATCCAGACGCGGGATTTCTCCAGCCGATCCGGATTGTCCTTCTCTTCCTCGGACAGCAGCCCATCATCCGGCCGCTGCTCACGCAGCGCGTGGACGAGGAACTGGTTCGCGGTGGCATCGCCGGCCTTGCCGAGCGCCTTGGCCGAGAACATCCCGCTGGAGCGCACCGAAATAAGGATCTGGCCGGCGACCTCCGCGAGATGCGCCGCGAGTTCGGCATCGTTCATGCTCATGGGATCACCCTTTTGATGATGATGTTCGCCGCTTCCTCAGCAGTCATGACGGTCGTATCGATCCGGATCTCGGGGTTTTCCGGTGCCTCATAAGGACTGTCTATGCCGGTGAAATTCTTGAGCTGGCCGGATCGTGCCTGCTTGTAGAGCCCCTTCACGTCGCGCGCTTCGGCATCGTGCAGCGGCGTATCGATATGCACTTCCAGGAACTCGCCTTCCGGCAGCATCTGGCGGACCATGTCGCGCTCCGCCCGGAAGGGCGAGATGAACGCGGCGAGGACGATCAGTCCGGCGTCGGTCATCAGCCTGGCGACTTCGCCGACGCGGCGGATATTCTCCACCCGATCGGCTTCGGTGAAGCCCAGGTCCTTGCTCAAGCCATGGCGGACATTGTCGCCGTCGAGGAGAAAGGTGTGCCGGTTCATGCGCACCAGCTTCTTCTCGACGAGGTTGGCGATGGTCGACTTGCCCGCACCCGACAGCCCGGTGAACCACAGCACCGCGGGCTTCTGGTTCTTGAGATCGGCATGCTTCTCGCGACCGATGTCCATCGCCTGCCAATGGACATTCTGCGCCCGCCGCAGCGAGAAGTGCAGCATGCCCGCACCGATGGTGCGATTGGTGATCTTGTCGATCAGGATGAAGCCGCCGAGCGTCCGGTTGTCGGCATAGGATTCGAATACGATCGGCTTGTCGGTCGCAACCTCGGCCACGCCTATCGCGTTGAGCTCGAGCGTCTTTGCGGCGAGATGCTCCATCGTGTTGACGTTGACGGTGTATTTGGGCTCGTGGATCGTCGCGGAGACCATCTGCGTGGCCGATTTCAACCAATAGGCGCGGCCAGGCACTAGGGCGTCGTCATCCATCCAGACGATTGTCGTCTCGAACTGGTCGGAGACCTCGGCCGGATTGCCGGCCGCCACGATCACGTTGCCGCGCGAGCAGTCGATCTCGTCGTCGAAGCAGACGGTGACCGATTGGCCGGCGACGCCGTCGTCGAGATCGCCGTCCAGCGTCACGATGCGCGAAACGGTGGATGTCTTCCCCGATGGCAGCACGCGGATGGCGTCGCCCGGCTTGACGGTACCGCTCGCGATTAGGCCCGAGAAGCCGCGGAAATCGAGATTGGGGCGGTTAACCCATTGCACCGGCATGCGGAACGGCTTGGCTTGGTCGGCGGTCACATCGAGATCGACCGTCTCGAGATGACCCATCAGCGGATCGCCTGTGTACCACGGCGTGTTCGCGGAGGGACCGGTGATGTTGTCGCCCTTGAAGCCCGAAATCGGGATCGGGACGAAGTTGTTTAGGCCGATGCTGGCCGCGAAGGCGGTATAATCCGCCACGATCGCATCATATTTTGCCTGATCATAATCGATCAGGTCCATCTTGTTGACCGCGAGGACGATGTTGCGGATGCCCAGCAGCTTGGCGAGGTAGCTGTGCCGCCGCGTCTGGACGAGGACGCCCTTGCGTGCGTCGATCAGGATCACGGCGAGATCGGCGGTGGACGCGCCGGTGACC
>CAXSHP010000004.1:0-24215 GCA_964236935.1 uncultured Sphingomonadaceae bacterium | reverse complement strand
GATGTTGCGGGTGTACTGCTCGTGCCCCGGGCAATCCGCGACGATGAACTTGCGCTTCTCAGTCGCGAAGAAGCGGTAGGCGACGTCGATGGTGATGCCCTGCTCGCGCTCGGCGGCCAGGCCGTCGACCAGAAGCGCGAAATCGATCTCCTGACCCTGCGTACCGATGCGCTTGCTGTCGGCCTGCAGGGCCTCCAGCTGATCCTCGAAGATCATCTTGCTGTCGTAGAGGAGGCGGCCGATCAGGGTGGACTTGCCGTCGTCCACCGAGCCACAGGTGATGAAGCGCAGCAGGCTTTTATGCTGGTGCTGCTGAAGATAAGCGTCGATATCTTCCGCAATAAGGTCGTCGGTCTTGTAAATGACGCCGTCTTCGAGGGTAGTCGACATCAGAAATACCCCTCCTGCTTCTTCTTCTCCATCGAGGCATCGCCGGCATCCTTGTCGATGGCACGGCCCTGGCGCTCGGAGGTGGTGGTCAGCAGCATCTCCTGGATCACTTCGGGAAGCGTTTTTGCCTTGCTCTCCACGGCCCCGGTCAACGGATAGCAGCCAAGGGTGCGGAAGCGGATCGAGCGTTCCACCGGCACCTCGCCGGGCTTGAGCGGGAAGCGGTCGTCGTCGACCATCAACAGCATCCCATCCCGTTCGACGGTCGGGCGCTTGGCCGAGAAATACAGCGGGACGATCGGAACGTCGTTGAGATGGATATATTGCCAGATGTCGAGCTCGGTCCAGTTCGAGATCGGGAAGACGCGGATGCTTTCGCCCTTCGCCTTCTTGGCGTTGTAGAGGTTCCACAATTCGGGGCGTTGCCGCTTGGGATCCCAGCCATGCGAGGCGGTGCGGAACGAGAAGATGCGCTCCTTGGCGCGGCTCTTTTCCTCATCGCGCCGCGCACCGCCGAAGGCCACATCGAAGCCGTATTTGTTTAGCGCCTGTTTCAGCCCTTCGGTTTTCCACATATCGGTGTGCAGGGGCCCGTGATCGAACGGGTTTATCCCGCGCGCGATCGCCTCGGGGTTCTTGTAGACCAGCAGCTCCATCCCGCTTTCCTTGGCCATGCGGTCCCGCAGGCGGTACATGTCCTGGAACTTCCAGGTCGTGTCGACATGCAGCAGCGGGAAGGGCGGCGGCGAAGGGTAGAAGGCCTTTCGTGCCAGATGCAGCATCACTGCGCTATCCTTGCCCACCGAATAGAGCATCACCGGGCGCTCCGCCTCGGCCACCACTTCCCGCAATATGTGGATCGACTCGGCCTCGAGACGCTGAAGATGAGTCAAACTGGCCAGCGGAACGCTGGAAGATGGATCGGGCGTCGACAGAGTTTCCATCAATCATCATCCTATTTCACACGATCCGGCCGCATGTCGGCGCCCGCCCGAAATCGCCTTCCGGCCTCGATGTGCGAATTCTTGTTCCCGATGTTCGGCTAGATCGCGGCCATCTCTTATGACTTGACAATAAGATCACCACGATCATGCCTGGATAGTCGCACAAGGATTATTGGATCCCCAGCCTGCTTCCCCACCCATGTAGAGAGCCTGCTGGTCCCGAAGCCCATCACGAGGAAGTTGTATCATACGGAGTAGTATGCGGCAAGCTCGTTTCGCGCCCATGGTATGGCCCAGTACTCGTCAATCCGCGACCCGCCCCGCTTCGCCGGCCGGCATAACCACTCGGCGCTCATGGCCGGCACGAGATCATCATGGTCGCGATACCGGTCTGCACCACCGCTCCGTCATGGCGGGTCAGCGTCATGTTGCGCTCGACAATGCCCGTCTGCCCGGAACTCGTCAGCCTCAACGCTCCGATCTCGATTTTCAGGGTCAACGTGTCCCCCACGAAGATCGGTGCCACGAACGTCCATGCCTTCACCTCCAGAAGGGCAAGGACCGATCCGTTGAATTCCGCCAGCCGGCTGAACATTCCCATGGCGATCGCGATACCGAAGGGACCGTGGACGATGCGGGCACCGAACCGGCTGTTACGAGCATATTCCACATCGCAATGGATCGGGCTCCAATCGCCCGATATCATCGAAAACAGGCTCAGATCGGTCTCGGTTATGGTACGGGCAGCGGTGTTGAAGACCTCACCCCCTTTTAGATCGTCGAAGTAGAGCGTCCTCACCCCATATCCCCTTTTCTCAAAGCGACTTCGCACCGCGACCGGCCCCAGGCGATCGGGTCCGCTAAAACTCCTAGGCTCGCTCGAACCGGAGCCCGCCTTGCCGGTCACGCTTTAAAACTACCACGCAGTATTAGAGTCGACGTACCTATATCATGCGGGATCGTTCAATGCGAATTTGACGGTCCGGAGAGACTATCGCATCGACGATGCGCAGAGACGATTGATGCGTCCGTCGAGCGTGACGCTCCAGCCGCCGGCCCGGAGCGTCGCTTGAGCCGTGCCATTCGCCTTATCAGCGGCCCTGAAAATCGGGTGTGCGCTTCTCCCTAAACGCGGTCACGCCTCGCACGAAATCCTCCGTTCCGCTGGCGATTCGCTGGTGGGCCCGCTCCATCTGCAACGTCTCGGTCAAGGTCGCGTCCAGCGCGCGACGGACGCAGCGCCGCGTCAGCGCGAAAGACACCGTCGGCCCCGCCGCAAGCCGCGCCGCAAGGGTATGCGCGGCATCCGCCAGCCCCTCGCCCTCCACGACTTCGTGTACCATCCCCCACTGCTCGGCCTGGCTCGCCGAAATCCTTTCGCCGAGCATCAACATACGCAGCGCACGGCTGCGGCCGATCATGTGCGGAAGCATCCAGCTCAACCCTCCATCGGGCACCAGCCCGACATTGGCGAACGAGCAGAGGAAGAAGGCAGATCGTGCCGCGAGCACGAAGTCGGCCGCCAGCGCGATTGAGCAACCCGCGCCCACCGCCGCGCCGTTCACGGCGGCGACCACCGGCATCGGCAGATCGAACAGGCGCTCGATCAGGGGATTGACATGCTCCTCCAATATGCCACCGCCGTCGACCGGGCGGGCGGACTGCTCGCGACCGGCCTTGGTATTGACGAGATCGGCGCCCGACGAGAAGGCGCGGCCCGCCCCCGTTATGAGCAGCGCCCGTGCCTGCCCACCGTCGCGGATGTCGTCCAGCGCCGCCTTGATCTCGCCAAACATGTCATAGGACAAGGCATTGAGGGCTTCAGGACGGTTGAGAACAAGGCTTGCGACACCGTCCACCACCTCAACGGCAATATATTTGTACGGCAATATGGTATCCCCAGCCTCGATCCGGCCCTCGAGCATGACAATTTCATCATACTACCTAGTCGCTGGATCTTAAAGAAGGTTTCTAATGATCGTCAGGCCCTTTCCAGGGTCGCTGGACCAACGCCTGTGTCAGAGCCGGCACCCCGAATGCAGGGCAAGCTCCAACACATTGGGCCGGCGGCGGGCATGTCGGGCAGGATGATTGCCAACGGCACGATCATGGGTTATCGCAGGTTTTAGAGTCTTTAGACTAATATGAAGCCACAGCGCCGGTTGCCGCGAGAATGGCGCCCAATCGGAAGAGACGGAGGACGCGATGCGATTCGGACTGATCATGGAGTTGTCGGTGCCACGCCCGTGGCATCCGACGGCTGAAAAGGACGTCTACGAGAACGCCCTCGAGCAGATAAGATTATGCGAGACGCTGGGCTTCGATCAGGTGTGGTGCGTCGAGCATCACTTCATGGAAGAATATTCCCATAGCTCGTGTCCCGACATGTTCCTGACCGCCGCCGCGATGCAGACCAAGCGTATGAGGCTCGGCTTCGGAATCGCCACCTGCCTTCCGCAGCTTGTCCATCCGGCCCGCGTCGCAGAGCGCACGGCGTTTCTCGACGTGCTTTCCGGCGGACGCGTCGATGTCGGCACTGGGCGATCGTCGACCTGGACTGAGATGGCGGGCTTTGGCATCAACATCGACGAGACCAAGAAATATTGGGACGAATATGTCCGCTGCCTTCCGAAGATGTGGATGCAGGAGCGGTTCTCGCACGATGGCTACTCCTTCTCGATGCCGGAACGCGCCATCCTGCCCAAGCCGATACAGAAGCCGCACCCCCCGCTCTGGGTGGCGGTGACGTCGCCCGGCACCGAGCTGGACGCGGCGAGATATGGCATGGGTTGCCTTGTCGTCGGCTATGGCGATCTGAACGCCAGTACCCAGAAGTTCGATCGATATCGCCAAGAGATAAAGCATTGCGAGCCCGTCGGCGCATTCGTCAATGAACAGATCGCGGCGGTCAACTTCCTCTACTGCCATGAGGACGACGCCTATGCCCTGAAGCGCGGGCAGCAACTTGTCGCCGGTTTCGGCTCAGCCGCCGCGCAGACGGTGGAGATCAAGCAGGCTTTCCCCAGTTCCAACTATTCCACGCTGGGGCTGCTCGGCAAGCTGCGCGCCGATCCCGACGCGCCGGACGCGGGCAAGAATGTGCCCGACAGCCTGTGCCTTGGCGGTCCCAAGCGCGTCACCGAGGTGCTGAAGCGCTGGGAGTCCGCAGGGCTCGACAGCGTCGTGTTCATCGTCAATTTCCTCGAGCTGCTCCAGCAGTCCGAGGTCCTGGACAGCCTGCGCCTGTTCGCGCGCGAGGTCATGCCGCACTTCGCCGAGCCCGGAACGAATCCGCTGCACATGGGAGCGACATCGTAATGGAACGCAACATCTACAACCATCTTTGCGGGCTGCGCGATCTTGCCGCCCATCCCCTCCCCGTCGTCCAGGATGCCGAGGTCGAGGGCCGGTCGCTGGATGTGGAGAGCATCAAACTTTTCTCCGTGCTGATGGAAGTCCACATGGAGGAAGCGCTGGCCAGCCTGCCGCCATCGCTTCACCCTAGCATCCCGCCGCTCGTGGGCATCACCTTCTACAGCGCCAAGGAAAGCCCGATCGGCGCCTTCAACCTCGCGGTGTTCGGACTGGGCTGCCGTACCGGCATCAAGCCGCGGATGCTCACCCTCGCCGCCTTTTGCGACACCGATGCCGCACTGGACTTCTTCGGCCGCGGGCTCGGCTACCCGGTGCGCAAGGCAAAGGTCGCGCTATCCGAACGCACCGACAGTGTTCAGGCCATCGTCGAGCTGGACGGCCGGGCCATCCTCGATGTCGTGTCGATCAATCCGGTTGACATCGTCGGTGCCGGCGCAGCGCTGAAGATGTGGACCCCGATCAACTCGATCCGCACCGAAGAGGGCGACAAGCTGGTGCAGAACGAAATGACCTACACGTTCCACCAGTTGCGTCGCGGCAAGCCGCGGCTGGACCGCTTCGATGCCGACGCGCTGAACGCAGGCGACCTCAAGCCTTATTTCCCGGTCGTCGGCGCGATGACGACAGTGGATATCGCATTCCACCCCACGCGCTTCCTGCTCGACATGGATGTGATGGCGGAAGCGGGCGGCGTGACCTTCCTGCGCAAGGCAGCGGCCGCCTGAAGGTCGTCAGACCTTCTTCCCGGCGCGCGGCGGCGGAGTCGCCATTCTGGCGAACGCCGTCGCATATCCGTCCCCCGCCGCGAACCGCTCGATATCCTCGGCGATCTTCGCGGCGGCCCGGCGGCTCAGATAGGGTCCATAGACACTCAAGGTCCGCAGCAGCAGCCGATGCGTCACCGCATGCTCGACATCCTGCTCATCGGCAGGCTGATCCTCGCGCAACTGCGAATTGATCATCTCCCACCGGATCCACGCGATCCACAGCATCCAGAGATTCTCGGCGACCCGTAGCGTCGTATCGGGTGGCGCGACCGCGATCATCACGCCTTCGGCGACCCGCGCATCATGCGCCGCCGCCAACTCCTCCGTAATCCGCCCCTGGAAGGCGGTGTAAGCCCCCAGAAGCGCTGGCGCCCGCTGAAGAAAATAGTCCAGCGAACTGAAAATGAACCGGTACCGCCACAACAGCAAAATCAGGCGAGACTGCCAGTCGACGACCTTCGAAGCTGGAAATGGCCGCGCGCTATCAGAAATGGCGATGGAGACATTGCGCTCCATCTCCTCATAGGCGGCAACCAATATGTCGTGCTTGCGCCGGAAGTGATAATGCAGATTCCCGGGACTTATGCCCAGTTCGGCGGCGATCCGGTTCGATGAGATCGTCTGCACGCCATGCGTGTTGAACAGCCCGATCGACTTCGCCAGAATATCCGCGGCGCGACCGACGGCCAACCGCGGCTCTTCGTTCGCTGCCAAATCATCCGGCGGAGGCGCCATTCTTCTCCCGCTCATCGCCGCGCGTCGGCAACGCGACATCGGCAGCCGCACGCATGGAGAGGATCCCGCTTCGTGATGATCCCTTCCGTACGGTACGGCGCGCCGGCATCAGGCATTCATATATCGATCGATTTCAGCGAGATAGTGGCGGATGCGGATTTCCTGCTCACCCAGGCGATAGCCCTTGAAAGCCCGCGACCTCATGCCGGCCTGCACATAGGGAACGAGATTTGCGTCCTGCGCCAACACGAAGCCCAATTCCTCGTCCGTGACCGGGTGCCCTCTAGGTGGCCTGGGGTCGCCTGTCCACATTGTTTCCCCGCCATGCCCCTGACCGACATTGCCGATGTCGAAAAGCTTGAAATCTGGATCGTTGACCGGCAGATTCATGCTGATGGGGTTATACACGCTCTCGTTCGGATCATCTGCGCTTGGCAAATAGCGCTGAATGAGCAGAGCCGCCGGATAGGTGTTAATAGTGACGTTAGGGAAGATGTGGTAATTCCACACATCGGTAATCTGCTGGTCGCTTAAGGCCGTGAAGTATTCAAGTCCATTCTTCTTGGCCCACTTCCGCTTGACATCCGCAACCGCCTTGTTCCACTCGAATCCCTTGAGATGCGCATAATCTTCGGGATTGCCCCCGAAATCCCTTACCATGCCTTTCAGGCCTTCATTGACGGTATCTCGATCTTGGATGAGGTCCGGCACGTACCCCATTGGCACGAGCATACGACTGATGCCTTTATCGTATTGATCATATTGTACATGATAGGTCTCGGTCATCGAACCGAGCTCGGGATGCACGATCTCGCCGTGGTAGAATTCCAGAAAAGCGTCCATAGCCGTTTTCCAGTTCGCCTTCCACGTCAGCATGTCGTCCTTCGAGACCCGCAGCCGCTCAAACGGGAACGGTGCCAGATGGTCGGGCATCACACCCAGGAAATCGAGAAGCGGCTGGGTCTTGCTGTCCATGCAGATAAAGACCATGCCTTTCCAGACATCGCAGCGGACCTCGGTGAGCCCCGGACGATCGCGCAGCATCTCGGGTCGGAAGGTCTCCGCGCGATAGACACTCTTCAGTTTTCCGTCGAGATTGAAGCGCCAGGAATGGAACGGGCAGGTGAAGCAATTGTCCGATAGCGTCCCGAAGTCGTTCTTGACCAGCTGCGTGCCGCGATGCGGGCAGACGTTGTAGAAGGCCTTGATCGAATCCGGCGCCTCGCGAACGACGACGAAGGATTCCCGGCCGAGATCGTAGCGGAAGTAATCGCCGACATTAGGGATGTCGCAGGCCAGGCCGGCGAGCGTCCAGACCTTGGTCCAAAGCTTTTCCCATTCGAGGTCGGCTATGTCCTTCGAATAGAATCGATCGGCGGAGATCAACCCCGTGCCTAGATCGCGATAAGGCATCTTCGCGTCGATCGCGCCGGCGGCCGCATCGGGATTGACAAGCGGTCCATTGATATAGTCGTATTTCATCGCAGACCCTTCCTCTCTTAAACGATGCCCCTCGTCAGAAACTTGGTGCGATTGCTGGTCGACGGGCGTTATCAGTATCGAACAAGCTAACGGCTCCCTAGGTCGACCGGCGCTGGCCGAATAACGACCGGCCGATGATCACCTTCATGATCTCCACCGAGCCGGCGGCGATCTTCGCCACACGCCCGTCGGCGAACGCGCGGGCGATCGGCGTTTCCCACAAGTAACCCCATCCGCCATGCAATTGCAGGCACTGATCGGTCGCCAGACAGTGGAGCTCGGTGGCCTCCAGCTTGGCGATCGCGGCATCGACATCGGTAAGCTGGCTTTCCAGGTGCCGGACGATGCATTGATCGATGTAGCTGCGCAGCACCCGGGTCTTGGCATGGAGCTCCGCCAGCTTGAACTGCGTGTTCTGGAATTCGGATATGAACTTGCCGAAGGCGCGGCGTTCCGAGGTATAGGCCACCGTCCAGTCCACCGCGGCTTCTGCCGCCGCCGCGCTTCGGATCGATTGCATCAGCCGTTCCTGAGCCAGCTTGGCAGTGAGGCAGCGCATACCCTTGCCCTCTTCGCCGAGAAGATTGGTGGCGGGAATCCGGACCTCATCAAAGAACAGCTCCGAGGTATCCTGCGATTTCAGCCCGATCTTTTCGAGATTCTTGCCCCGGGCGAAACCTGGCAGATCAGTGGGAATCAGGAACAGCGACACCGCATTCGGCGCTGTGCCCTCCAGTTTGGCTGCGAGAACGATCAGATCGGCGGTCTGGCCGTTAGATATGAAGGTCTTCTGCCCCGTGATGACGATGTCGTCGCCATCCCGCCTGGCCCTGGTTTCCATCGCGCGCAGATCGCTGCCGGCGCCGGGTTCGGTCAGGCCGAGAGCGGCAATGGCTTCCCCGCTTGCCATTTTCGGGAGCCATTCGCGCTTCTGGTCATCGGTTCCAAAGCTCGTCAGGTAGGGCGCCACGACGTTGGAATGGACCATGAAGCCGGCCAGCGGGCCGTGCAGCCCGGCGCGGGCCAGCTCCTCGATTAACACCACCTCGCAGAGGAAATCCGCGCCAACACCGCCATAGGTCGCGTCGACGCTCGAGCACAGCAGGCCCAATTCCCCCGCTTCCCGCCACACGGCGCGGGGGACGCTGCCTTCGCGCTCCCATTGCAGATTGCCGGGGTCGAGCGTGCGCGTGATGAACCGCTGCACGGTCTTGCGGAAAATCTCATGCTCGTCGGTGAAGCTGAAGCCGAAGCGATCCAAAGCCCTTGTCTCCGATGTGTCTGCGTCAGCTCATCAGGCCGTAGATCGCGACACCCGCGACGCAGCTCGACGGCCAACCTCCGAGATTGTGTGTAAGGCCGATGCTGGCATCGGCGATCTGCCGCTTGTCCGCACGGCCAAGAAGCTGGTTATAGACCTCATAGGCCATGCGAAGACCAGTCGCGCCGATAGGATGGCCGAAACATTTGAGGCCGCCGTCGATCTGGCACGGCACGCCCCCATCGGCATCGTAGAAGCCGTCGAGGATATCGTTCACCACTGTCCCCTCGGCCGAGATGCCAAGATCCTCCATCGTCACCAACTCGGTGATGGAGAAGCAGTCATGCACCTCGACCAGGCTCAGCTCGCGGCGCGGATCGGTAATCCCGGCTTCCGCATAGGCCTTGCGGGCGGCGATCCGGGTGTTGACGACATGGCTGCCGTCCCAGGTGGACATGCCCGCCTCTTCGCCGCTGCTCAACGAGAGTTGCAGCGCCTTGATCGTCACGAAATCCTTTTTGCCCAACTTTCGCGCAATCTCCGGCGTCGTGAGAATGGCACAGGCGGCGCCATCGCTGACCCCGCAGCAATCGAACAGCCCCAGCGGATCGGCGATGATAGGCGCGTTGAGGATCGTCTCCATGCTCACCTCCTTGCGGAGATGCGCCTTGGGGCTGTGGACCCCGTTACGATGGCTTTTCCACGAGACGTGTGCCATCGCCCGCTTGAGATCCCGACGGTCGATACCGTGGCGGGCGCCATAAGCACCGGCAAGCTGCGCGAACCCGGCCGGCGCGGAACCCGTCGGCATCCACAGATCGTTCAACGTGCCCCGGCTGTTCGGCGGCAGCCCGCCGAAACCGGTGTCCTTCAGCTTTTCCGCACCGATAGCCAAGGCGATATCGACCGCGCCCGAGGCCACGCCGTACGCCGCGGCCCGGATGGCTTCGGTGCCGGTGGCGCACATATTCTCGACCCGCGTGAAGGGAATTCCGGACAGCCGGAGCGCGGTCGAGGCCGGCAGCGCCGAATTCGCCGTGTTGGCGCGCACCACCGCCGAGCCATACCAGGCGGCTTCGATGTCCTTGCGCTCCACGCGCGCATCGTCCAGCGCTTCCGTGAACGCCTCGATCAGCAGATCTTCCGTGCCGCAATCCCAGCGCTCTCCGAATTTGGAGCAGCCCATTCCGATGATCGCGACGCGGTCCTTAATTCCCGTTGCCATGGCCTGCTTTCCCCCCGCTATCGGTTGTTCGCCGCAACGGCGAAGCTTTCCAGAAATAGCGGGTATATCCTCTCAGATTATCATCATCCTTGCGGCGAAATACCATGCGGACGGGCGCCCCCACCGGCAGGGCTTCCTTCGCGGTCAGATCGGCGATCTCCATGAACACGCGGGCGCCATTGTCGAACTGCACCAGGCCGAGATGGATCGGCGGTGAAGGTGTGTAGGACAGCCAGTCGGCGGTAAACGTCACCAGCCGGGCCGGCGCGTCCGCCAGTGATACGGGCTCGGTTCCGGCCGCCGAAGCGCAGGCGACACAGGCGGCGAGGACCGGAAATTGCACGACGCCGCAGCTCACGCACCGGCCCGCGTTGAAGCCGATCAGCTGATCATGGACGCGATAGGCCTGGCTGAGCGACGTCTTGGAATCGAATTCCGCCCGCATCCCCCAATCCAGCTCGATCGCCCCGGTGAACGAGAGATATTTGAGATAGGCCGGCTCCAGCTGGCGATTGGCCAATGCCCTGCTGGCAGGCGCCGATGCGCGATAGGTATCGACACCCTCGGTCACTTCGAGCGCCAGCACGTCACAGCCATATCCCAAGCTGCCGATCAGGATGACGTCCCCCGGCGAAGCCCTTTCCAACGCGACCGCCAGCTGGACGAGCGGAGCCGCCGTGCCGGCATGGCCGCAAGATTGCTGGCCCTCGGGAACGATATCGACGTCGTTCAAGCCTAGCTGCCGCGCGAGGAGCTTGTCCACTCCCGGGACAAGCGGCGCGATCAGCAGATATTTGACGGCGTGAGGATCGATCTCCCGCTCGGCCATAAGCCGCGCGAACGCGTGCTTCATCAGGTCGAGATAGCCTTCCTCGCGAACCCAGCGCTCCTCCCAGCCATAGTCATGGTCCTGGGTGCGCAACCGGAAATGATCGATCAGGGGGCGGGTGATGCTGAGCCCGCCAACGTATCGCGCGATCATATCCTCGCCGCCGAACCGCATGGCCACCGCCGCGCTGCCATAGCGCATCTCCTGGATGCTGGCCGGCCTCGCCCGCCGATCGTCCGACGCTACGAGAACGGTCTCGCTATCGCCGGCATCCAGCAGGTCGAGCATCGCCGAGGTGCCCGCGCGCAATCCGCCGGTGCTATCCGTGGTGTGGGCCGTTTCGGACAGGCCTAAGGCGGCCGCCATAGTCGCGCTGTTGCTCGGCTCGGCGAACGGCAGGCTGGTCGATGCCACCACCAGCCGCCCGATCCGGCCGCGATCCTCCACGGGCACGATGGCGCGTACCGCTTCGACGCCGATCGTAAGCGCGTCCTCGTCGAAATCGCATATCGCTTTCTCGCCCCGCGCCTCGCCGCCGAGGGAAATGCCCCAGCTATGAGCTGCGGCGATGCTCGCCCGCTCCAGACGCAGGCGCGGGATATAGACATCGAGCGCAGCGATACCGATCGGGGCCGCTGCATTTCTCGACGGAAGCTTCGGAACCGCCCCGGCCACTTAGATGGGATCCCACGGAAACACGTCGCCGGAACGATCGAGCTTATGCATCGACGGACGCAACGCCGGCAGGGCAATGTCCAGGCAGGCTTCCGGAGTCCAACCATCCCCACCCGCGTGGACGCTGCGAATGGGCCGGGGTTGGCTGTAGAGGAAGATCTCGTTCATCCGGACACCGAAGACCTGCCCGGTAACGTCAGCCGCCTCGTCGCTTAACAGCGATACCGAGAAGGGTGCGATCTTGTCCGGGGTCATCTTGCGCACGATCGCAAGCCGATCCTCATTGTCCCCCTTATCCGCCGGGATGGTTCCCACCAGCCGGGTGAACGCGGCGGGCGCGATGCAGTTGGAACGCACCGAAAACCGGGCCATGTCCAGCGCGATGCATTTGGACATGCCGACGATGCCCATCTTCGCCGCTGCATAGTTCACCTGGCCGAAATTGCCGATCAGGCCGCTGCTCGAGCTCATATGGACGAAGGCGCCGCTATTCTGCGCCTTGAAATGCGGCGCCGCCGCACGGGACACGTTGAAACTACCCTTCAGATTGACGGTTATCGCGGCATCCCACGCCTTCTCTTCCATTTTGTGGAAGATCGCGTCAGACACGATGCCGGCATTGTTGACCACGCCATCGATCCGGCCGAATGCGTCGAGCGCATCCTGGATGATGCCCTGCGCATCGTTCCAGTCCGCGACGTTGCGAAAGCTGGCGATCGCCTCGCCTCCGGCGGCCTTGATTTCGGCGACCACATTGTGCGCGGGGGCCGCGTTGCTGCCCTCGCCCGCCTCATTCGCGCCGATGTCGTTGACGACTACTTTTCCGCCGGCACGCGCACTAAGTTTCGCTATCTCCGCCCCGATGCCACCGCCCGCACCGGTAACCACGATGACTTTGCCTTGCAGCAGCTTACGAAATCGCTCCGACACTCACGGCTCCTCTCGCCTTCTTTGCAACCACCGGCTGACGCTCCACATCAGCCGCTTCCCGAGCTTCACCCCAGATCTGCAGCTCGGGCATGACGGATGTGCTGAACAGGCGCAGATTGCGCTCCGCCTCCGCAGCAGACATGCCGCCATAGCTCAGCACCGCGACATACGTAGCCATATCGGTCTTCCGCGAAATGCTTTCGAGCTTCTCAAGACATTGCTGCGGCGTACCATAGACCTGCAGATCCGTCAGGAAATCCAGGAATTTTTCTCGCCCAACCTCATGGATCTTGTTCGAGATACGCTGATAATATTCATAGCCCGGCACCTTATGAAGTTCGGCGTTCGAGAACTCATAATGGTCCACCGTGGAGGCATAATAGCGACCGATATATTTCCGTGCGAGCTCGCGCGCCCTTTCCGGATCTTCATCGACAAACGTCCACCCGACGACGATCGGCGGCGGAGCCGGCCGCGCATTCACTTCTAGGAACGCCTCGCGATACGCCGCCAGATCCTTTTGCACTTCGGACCAGGGCTTCTGCGGCACGATCAGCATCCCGACATCGAGCTTGGCCAGGATGGGCATTGTCTCCGGAGAGACGCCCGACGCGTAGGTACGACCCCGAAACGACTTGAAGGGCCTTGGGCGCAGCGGCGTCGCGGCCTGCTTAATGAAACAGCCATCATATTCGATGATGCCCGTCTCGAGCGCATTGAGGATCGCTTCCGCGGATTCAACGAAGATCGACCGGGTATCCTTGAGGGGGATGCCAAAGGCATCGAACTCGATGGGGGCGATCCCGCGTCCAACCGACAGGATCTGGCGGCCGCCGCACATATTGTCGAGCATCAGCACATCTTCCGCCGCCCGCAGCGGATTGTGCCAGGGAACGACGACGACCATCGTGCCAAGCTCGATGCGCGACGTGCATCCCGCCATATAAGTGAGGAATTGGATCGGACTCGGCACCAGCATATAATCGGTGAAATGATGCTCGGTAGCCCAGATCGAGTCGAAGCCGAGCGGCTCTGCCTGCTTGGCTATCTTCAGCTCTGCCTTATAGACTTCCCAGTCGGATCGCTCGTCATCGAGATTCTGAAATATCATGCCCAGCCCGACGCGCATCTTGAGAACTCCTATCCCGGCTGAAAAGCTGTATGTTAACATACGGAGTAGTATCTTGTGGCGCAAGACCGATTTTGGACGTAGCTCCGATGCTCAGTCGATCGCTTGAATGAGATCGGCCGGGGGATGCCCGCGAGCCGGGAAACGTGCGCCTAGCTGGTCGCAATCGATGCGAGCCGACCTGCCATCAGCTGTCGCGCGTCCGCCACGATCCTCCTGACCAGATCGCCGGCCGACGGCACGTCGTGGATCAACACCTGCACCAGCCCTGCCGTCCAGATGCCATGATCCAGATCGCCCGATTCCAGCCCCTCCCGGCCTCGCGCTCCATTTACGAGGTGGCGTATGTCCTCGAACACCGCCCCGCCCTTCTCGCGGCGAACCACCTCTTCGCTGATCGCGTTCCTGGCCACCCGCGCCGTATTGTGCATGGTGCGGAAGATCAGCAGGGTCGACCGCTCGTCGGCTTCCACCATCGCCTGCTTGAAGGCGGCATGGATCGGCGCTTCGACCGTCGCGCAGAAGCGGGTGCCCATGTTGATCGCGTCCGCCCCCAGGGCAAGCGCGGCGACTAGGCCGCGCCCGTCACCAAAGCCGCCCGAGGCGATGACCGGAATGCGCAGCTTCTGTGCCGCCGCCGGAATCAGGATCAGCCCTGGAATATCATCTTCACCCGGATGGCCGGCGCATTCGAAGCCGTCGATCGAAATGGCCGCAACCCCCTTGCGCTCGGCGGAGAGGGCATGCCGCACCGAGGTGCATTTGTGGACGATGGGGATATCCGCCGCCCGGAACATCTCCCACATTTCGGCGATGGCAGGCGTGCCCGCGGTCTCCACCACCGGCACCTTAGCGTCGATGATCGCCTGCGCATAAGCGCGATAGTCGGGCGCGTTGATCGACGGAAAGACGGTAAGGTTCACGGCGAACGGATTGCCCGTCAGCCCCCGGCACCGCTCGATCTCCTCCGAGAGCGCCTGGGGCGTGGGCTGGGTCAGAGCGGTTAACGTGCCAAGACCGCCGGCTTCCGAAACGGCGGCGGCGAGTTCGGCCCGGCCGACCCACATCATGCCGCCCTGTATGATCGGGTAGCGGATGCCGAGCAGCTCGGTGACGCGGGTCTTCATCTGACGACCCCCTTCAGGAAATCGTCGCGATCACCGTGCCCACAGCATAGGTTTCCCCCGCCGGCATCAGAATGGAGAGGGTCCCGCTCGCCGGGCTTTCGATCTCGGTGGCCGATTTATCGCTCTCAACTACGTAGAGCGGCTGGCCTTTTTCCACCGACGCCCCTTCCTCGGCGAGCCATTCCGTCACCTCGCCCTCGTTCATCGAAAATCCGAGCTTCGGCAATTGAACGTTTGTGCTCATTCCGTCTTTCCCATTTTCTCGCTCTCCCGAATTCGCATCGAGTGGCAGCGCCCTCCCCTTCCATACCCGATTTCCGGGCTCGGCGGCGGCAGGATAAGGCCATCCAAAACAAATATTGAACGGTCATGCTACTTGGTATAATTGCCAAGAATGTGCCAGATCGTATCCGCCGACGCAAGGGCGGAATCGACGTTCGGTACCCCCTCCTTCTTGCAGAAGATGGGCCCGCACACATGGATGTGAATGCTGTAATGACCGAGGCCTTGCCGGTACAAACCCACCGGTACACGGCAAAGGATAGCATGTTCTATGCATTGAGCGTCGGGTTTTCGGCCGACCCGCTCTCGGCAACCGATCTACGCTATTCCTATGAGCAGGACCTTATCACCCTGCCCACCATGGTTTGCGTGCTGGCCCATCCGGGCTTCTGGTTCAAGGACCCGCGCTACGCCATCGATTGGGTCCGCATCCTGCACGGCGGCCAGACGATCGAGATGCTTCGCCCCTTGCCGCCGGAGGGCGAGGTGCGGGCCGAATACAAGGTGATTGCGATCGACGACAAGGGTGCAGAACGCGGCGCAGTGCTGACGCAGGAGAAGTTGCTCTACGACAATCTGTCCGACGAGCTTGTCGCCCGCATCCGCTCGACGGTGGTCCTGCGCGGCGACGGCGGCTGCGGCAGTTTCGGCGAGAAGCCCGCCCCAGCGGTCGCTGTGCCGGACGACCGGCAGCCGGACGTCATGCGCGACCTGCCCACCTTTCCTTCCCAGGCGCTTTTCTACAGGCTCAACGGAGATTCCAATCCGATCCACGCCGATCCCAAGGTCGCGGCCTCGGCGGGTTTTCCGAAGCCCATCCTGCACGGCCTGTGCACCATGGGGATTGCCTGCCGCGCTGTGGTCCAGGCCTTTTGCGATGGCGACTCCTCCCGACTGAGGGCGATGAATGTCCGCTTCACCAACCCGGTCTTCCCAGGGGAGACCCTGCGGCTCGAAGCCTTCGTCGAGAGCGAGCGCATTCTTTTCCGCCTGAGGGTGATCGAGCGTGACGTTCTGGCGATGAATGCCTGCGAAGCGCGTGTGATCGGCGGATGAAATGGCTCGCCGGTCCGGCGGACGCCATAGATCTGATCCCGGCGGGGGCGACGATCGTCGTGCATTCGGCATGCGGCGAGCCGCTGCTGCTGACGGAGGCGCTGGCGCGCGAGGGCGATGCGCTTCCGGGCGCCACACTGACCATGCTGATGCCGATGGGCCCGGCGCCCTATGCCGATGGACGGTTCGGGATAACCTCCTTCTTCCCCGGCAAGGCGCTTCGCAAACCGTTTGAGCGAGGCCTGGTCTCGCTCCGACGCGATCGTCTTTCCACCATCCCCGGCCTGTTTTCCGGCAGCACCGCCTTGCCGGCCGACATCCTGCTCCTGCAGCTTTCCGAGCCCGATGCTGACGGCCGCATGTCGCTGGGACTTTCGGTGGATTATATGCCCGCCATTCTCGCGCGGCGGCCGCTGGTCATCGCCCATATCAATCCGGACTTTCCGCGCACGCAGGGTGACGCCTTCGTCACGGAACGGCAGGTGGACCATGCATTCCACGCGCCCGGCCCGGTGCAAACCATGGCCGATACCCAGGGAGATGCGCTGGAACGGCGCATCGCCGATCATGTCGCCGAACTGGTCCGGGACGGCGACGTCCTGCAGCTCGGCATAGGTGCCCTGCCGAGCATGATATTGGCCCGGCTGCGGCACCGCCGCCTGGCAGTTCACAGCGGGATCGTCACGGACGGACTGCGCCCGCTGGTGGAATGCGGCGCGATCGAAGGCGTCGTGATAACGACGATGGCCGCCGGTACCGCCGACTTCTATCGCTGGCTTCACGACAATCCGGCCTTCTCCTTCCAGCCCTGCGATCGGACCCATGATCCGGCCACCATCGCGCGGATCGGCGGGATGACCGCAATCAACAGCGTGTTGGAGATCGATCTGTCCGGACAGGCCAATGCCGAATGCGTCGACGGCCGGATCATTTCGGCCCCCGGCGGCCTGCCCGATTTCGCCTATGCCGCATCGGCCGCGCCGTCCGGCCGAAGTATCGTGGCGCTGCGGTCCACCTCAAAGGACGGCCTTGTCAGCCGCATCGTCCACCGGTTGGCCGACGGCACCCCGGTGACGCTCACGGCCGACGGCATCGACTATCTGGTGACCGAGCATGGAACCGCACGGCTGACGGGCCTGCAAGGCCAGGCCCTTGCCAATGCGATCTTGGAGGTTGCACATCCCGACCTCCGTGGCGCGTTGCGGAGACCCGAAATTGCCGGCTGATCGCAAGATGGAGGCAAGTGGGATCGCGGCAACGCGTCTTTCGGCATCGGATGTCGCAAGGTTGCTCGGCCCGGACGGCGCCCCCTTGCCCGGCGCGCCGCTCGGCATGCTGCTCACCGCGCAGGCCGCCATCGCCCCCGAACGCGCGGCGCTGACGGTCGGCGACCTCACCCTGTCGCGGGCACAGCTCGATGAGCGCGCCAATCGCCGGGCGCGCCAGCTTGCCAGCCTGGGCGTGCGGGCCGACGATATCGTCCTGATCGCGCTGCCCAACGGCTTCGAATTCTATGAGACCGCCTTCGCGGCCTTCAAGCTGGGGGCCACGGTCGCGCCTGTCTCGCACCGGCTGACCGCTCGGGAAAGCGAACAGATCGTCGAGCTGGCGGGCGCCCGGCTTGTGATCGGCGGTGTTCCGGTGCCGTCGGGCACGCCTGTCTTACCCGGCGGCACGCTGCCGGATCAATCGCTCGATGGCTCGCCGCTTCCTCCCGCGGTCGCGCGCCATTGGAAGATCGGAACCAGCGGGGGCAGCACCGGACGGCCCAAGCTCATCGTCGACGTCAATCCGGGGCATTGGAGCCACGACAAGGAAGGCCGGCGGCGCTTGCCCGGATCGACTATCATCAATCCCGCGCCGCTCTTTCACGCCGCGCCGTTCAACAACATGCTGCTCGCGCTAGCACAGGGCAGCCATATCATCGAAATGGGCAGCTTCGACGCCGCAACCTATGTCCGTCTGGTCGAGCGCCATGGCGCGGATTGGGCCTATCTCGTCCCGACGATGATGAGCCGGATCATCAAGCTGCCCGAAAAGGATCGAACCGCCAGAGCGCTGCGCTCGCTCCGCACGATACTACACATGGCTGCGCCCTGCCCCATCTGGGTCAAGCAGGCGTGGATCGATATCGTCGGGCCGGGCGCGGTGCTGGAGCTCTATGGCGGCGCGGAACGGATCGGGCTAACGCTGATCGACGGCCATCAATGGCTCGCGCATCGCGGCTCGGTCGGCCGGCCGATCAGCGGCGAGGTCGGCGTCTTCGATGACGATTGGCGGCCATGCCCGCCCCATGTCGTGGGCGACATCCATTTCCGGCCGGGGACCGCTGGCGAGGAGAGCTTCGCCTATATCGGCGCGGAGGCCCGCGAGCGTGACAGCTGGCGAAGCTATGGCGACATAGGCTGGCTGGACGAGGATGGATATGTCTACATCGCCGACCGCCGCGTCGACCTGATCGTCACCGGCGGCGCCAATGTCTATCCGGCCGAGATCGAGGCGGCGATCGGCGCCCTGCCGAATGTCGTGGGGGCCGTGGTCATCGGCTTGCCCGACGAAGATCTCGGCCAGCGCGTCCATGCGATCGTGCAGCTCGAATCCGACGCCCCGGCCATGAGCCACGCCCAGCTGATCGCCGGACTGAGCGACGAGGTTCAGCCGTACAAACTTCCCCGGTCGTCCGAGTTCACCACAGCGCAACTGCGCGACGAGGCGGGCAAGGTGCGTCGGTCGGCCCTGCGACAGGAACGCATCGCGGCGACAGGCCGGCATTGATATTCCCGCCGTTGGCGTTCTCAAGGCCATTGCGCCCGCATGGCGAAAATGATACCGAGTCCAATGTTGTCGCGATGGCTTGGATAAGTCGTCTCCCTAGTCGCGAAATGCCTCTTCCCAACCGACATGGGGCACCTCGAAAACTTCCTCGACAACCTGAGATCATCGGCACCGTTGCCCACCTGGCGTGGACATCCCGACAAAAGCGGCAAGGAGCGTCGAGAGGTAATTTTTGGAGGGATATATGGGCTACACCGTCGGGCCTCTTTCGCCCGAGCTCAGCTTCGGGAAGGTCGTGTCGGGGCTGCAGCCGAGCGATATCGAGCAGGAGGCCATGAGGGAGGATCTGCGCCACCTTTGGATTCAGGATGGCCTGATCGTCTTCCGGGACGGCGACGTCACCGACGAGTTCCAGCTCGATCTAAGCAGGATATTTGGGCCGCTCGAGCCGCACCCGGTCAAGGAGCTCCAATCCGATAAGAACCCCGATCTCATCACCCTGGTGTCGGACGCGACCAAGGGCGGGATCTGCGAGGTCGATGACGTACCGGTAATAGCCTACACGCCGTGGCACATGGATCTCGTGTTCATGCCGAGCATCAATCATGGCGGCATTCTGCGCGCCCTGCAGATCAGCAGCGAGGGCGGCAAGACCGGCTTCATCGATCGCATCGTCGCCTATGATATGCTTCCGGATACTTTGAAGCGCGAAATCGAAGGGCTGAACATCGTCTACCAGCTTTGTGTCGACATTCCGTCGGCGCGGTATCGCGATACGGAACGCCTGCGCACCATCGTGCAGGGCACCACCGCGGCCCGCGTCCAGGCGCGGATCGAGCTCGACTATCCGCCGGTCGTCCATCCGATCACGTTCAACCAGCCCGAGACCGGCCGCAAGGTTCTGACCGTGTCTCCGCTGCACGCGCTCTATATCGAAGGCCATGATACGCCCGAAGGCCATGAGCTGCTTTCGCGATTGGTGAAGCATGTCCGTAGCTGCCCGGCCTATCACCACAGCTGGACGCCGTCGGAAATGCTACTGTGGGACAATTGGCGGATGCTGCATTCCGTGAGCGGCGCACCGGTCGATGAAGTGCGCATCATGCAGCGCACGACGATAGCGGGGGACTATGCGTTGGGTCGCAGGCTGGAACCAGCGATGGCATGACGTTGCGATCATGCCCGCGGGCCGCGAAGCCGCCCACTCCTCGAACGAAACATGGAACTTCCGGATCTCTCCCCGGGGGGTGCGACCGCGCCGGATCAGCCCGCGCTGACGCGGTCGGCTCGACGGTGATGAAAGGCGAGAATCTCGGGCAGATGCCGGTGGGGCTCTGAACAGCCGCTAGGCCGGGCCGAGGCGTCCATCCTGCCCGGCCAGCGCGAGCAGCTTGCGATAGGGCCGCAACCCGAAAATGCATAGCAACGACGCGACGACCGCGCACGGGATGACCGTTATCATAAGCGATGCCCCCAGCTTATTCTGATCGCCGAGGACATAGTCGCTCACCAGTGCGACGCTCATCGTGCCAAGGCTGGCGCCGAGGAGGTTCGCGAGCAGCTGATACAGGGCCAGCATCCTGCCTCGAAGCGGGTTCGGAACTATTTCCTGAACGGCCGCGAACACCGAAGTGGATATCACGCCAGCCGCGAAGTAGAACAGCGCCATGCCGGCCAGTCTAAACGGCTGGCTCGGCGCGCAGAGGATCAACAAGCACGCCGGAAAATAAAGCGGCACGAGCATCGCGGCCAATCGAAACCTTCCATCGGCATATGCCTTGACGAACTTGTCCGCCAGAAAGCCACCTATCACTGCGGATACGGGCATCACCACGAACATCATGACACCATTGATCTTGGCCGAGTCCGCCAGGCTCAAAACTTGCTCTCTGCTCAACGTCGCGGGCAGCCAGGAAACCATCGCGGCAATAATGAAGCCGGACAGGACATAAGGCGCAATGATCAAGGCCAGCTCCCGCCAGTGCTCCCTGAAGAACGGGTCGGGCGCATCGCGCGATCCAAGGTCGGAGGCCGGCGCGGCCGGCGCCCTGTGCCTTCGCGGTTCGTCGATGAACAGCAGCAGCAGGATGGGAATCAGTCCCAGCGCGCCGAACGTCGCCAATATCAGGCGCCATCGTTCGAGGTCGCCGAGGAATGCGATGAGGGACGTTCCGCTGCCGGCGAGCAGCATGCCGCTAATGTATAGCGACAGGCCGCTGCCGAGGCCGGACCCGGCCGCAACGAGGGAAATCGCTCGGCCACGCTTATCGGGCGAAAAATAGTCCGCTATCATCGAATAGGCGCAAGGAATGAAGCAAGCCTCGCCGACGCCTACACCAGATCGTAGGAAGAGCAGCATCTCGAAAGATCTGGCGAAACTCGATGCAAACGTCGACATGTTCCATAGAAGCACGCCACCAATTAGAATATTGCGGCGATTTACGCGATCTGCAAAATAGCCCATGGGAAGGCTTGCTATTACATAGGAAACCACGAATGCGGGTCCCAGAAGCAGACCCATCTGGGAATTGGAGAGCCCGAGATCATTCTGAACAGGGACGACAAGCGCGACGAGCGCCACGCGATCCGCATTGGACAGCATTCCGATGAGCAGAAGAACGGCGATGAAATACCAGGCACGGCGCGTTCGCAGGCTTTGAAAGCCTTGATGCGCGCCATCGTCTGCGATTTCCATGAGGCTTGCCTTGTCCAATTCGCGATGCCCGGAAAACGGGGCGCAGGAAAAGAGGCGGCGGACGATCCCATCCTCATGCCGGGGCTCGTGCATTCCACGCCACGACGGCGACTAATCGCCGTCCATATGGCGGGCTGCCCGACATAATCCCTTCCTGCCCTTACATCCTACTCAGTCCATTGACGCCGCTTCTTTCATTCGTCAATTCATCGGGAGTCACAAGGTCGCTGGCCAGTTCCGGTATTCGCGGCTAAATACGTGCGTAGGCTACTGGGATCAGAACATGGCGGGTAGGAATTCGTCGGCCGGCAAATTCGGCCTGAACGGCAAAAGCGATGATATCCGCGCCGAGATCCTGGCGGCGGCCGCAGAAGCTTTCAGGCAGAAGGGCTATGCGGGCGCTTCGATCGATTTGATCGCGGAATCGATGGGCAGCACCAAGGGCCTCATCTACTATTATTTCAAGAGCAAGGCCGACTTGTTCTTCTCCATCCATATCGAGACGATGCAACGCAGCCTGTCCCGGGTGAAGCTGATCGCGGCCGAGCCTACCGAGCCCTGCGATCGGCTGTGGCAGATGCTATATCATCAGGCGATGGACCTGATGGATAACTTCTCGATGCAGAAGGTGACCATCGAGGGTGTGCAGTTGCACTCCAGCGGCAGCACCACCCCCACGCAACGGCAGACCCTGGAACAGGTCGTCGCCATGCGTGACGAGTTCGAGCAATTGTTCGTTTCGGTGCTGAAGGAAGGCATCGCGGCGAAGCAGTTCAGGGAAATCAGCCCAGATCTCGGCATCAAGCTCATTCTCGGTAGCGTGAACTGGATGTCCTACTGGTTCCGCCCGGAATTGAGCCGCAGCCGCGAAGCGAACGAGCGGATAGCGGAAGAGGCCGCCAACCTAACCTTGCTGGGCCTTTCGTCATCCAATTCCGCCGGCGAGGTCGCCGCCCGCCCGGTCGCGCCGCGCAAGGCCCCTGTTCGCGCGCGAGCCAAATAGTTCCCCGATCGAGCATGCATGCGGCCCGATAGCCGGGGCCAAATCTCCTAAGGGATCAATGTTGCCGCTCAGGGCCTTGGTGCCGAGGCCTGCGAAGCCCTCGGCCTGCCATCGACGTCGAACCGCGAGCGAAAGCCTCCCCGCCGATCGATTAGGGCAAGACATATACGTCGTCCCCGGCGGCCGGGGAATGCGCGACGGCCCCCCTGCTGCGGATATATTGGCGAACGCCCGCTAGGTCCTTGTCGCTCAGATCCTCGAATTGAGGCATGCCCGCCCCGCGCAACGCGCCATCGCGAACGACGCTCCTCAGCCCCTCTTCCGAGAAGGCAATGGGCGACGCGCGAAGATCGGGCGCAATGCCCCCGGAGACGGCAGCGACGCCGTGGCATTCGCTGCAGCGCCGCCCATAGATCATCAGCCCGGCCAAGGCGAGGCTGTCGTTCTTGCGGTAGTCCGGATCGGAGACCGGCACCACCGGCTGGGGCTTCGCCGCTGCCGGTAAGCGCGCCGCCGCGCCGATCGCGAAGGTCAGGACGCGTTTGGCGTGCGTGCGGTAATCGGTCACGACGCCGCCATGGGTCTTGGTATCCGAACCGGCGCTGGTGCCCATCCCCACCAGCAGGGTTATATATTGTCTTCCGCCGGCCTTGTAGGTGATCGGCGCCGCGATGATCGGCGCCTGCGCCTGAAAATGCCATGCCTCCTTCCCGGTGCCCGCCACATAGGCGCTGAACCTACCATCAAGCTGTCCCTGGAACACCAGGTTTCCGGCCGTCGCCATCACGCCACCGTTCCATCCGCCGATGGTCTTCACTTCCCATGCCTTTTTCTGCGTCACCGGATTCCAGGCAAGGAGCGAGGAGCTGTTCTGAAGCGCCTTGTCCTCCACGCGCGTGTCGATGTTCACGCCAAGGTCCACCGCATTGCCGGGAATGCGGCTCCAATGCTGAAGGTCGATCCCACGGTCGTTGTACACCGCGCCGGCTTCGATCTTGGGAATATAGGCCAGGCCCGACGCCGGACTAAAGGCCATCGGCATCCAGCTATGCGCGCCCAGCATGCTCGGCCACAACTCGAAGTCCTTGCCGTCGGGAAAGCGAGCGCCGGCCACTTCGACCGGACGGCCTGTCGCCATGTCGATCTTCGTCGC
Organism: uncultured Sphingomonadaceae bacterium; assembly: GCA_964236935.1. Classification (GTDB taxonomy): domain Bacteria; phylum Pseudomonadota; class Alphaproteobacteria; order Sphingomonadales; family Sphingomonadaceae; genus Solisphingomonas. Next base: position 382 of record CAXSHP010000004.1, on the reverse strand, counting down.
CCACGTCACCTTCGCGAACGGCTCTGCGGAGATCAGCTTGCCGTTCGTCCGATCGATCACATAGTAGAAGCCGTTCTTGGGCGCGGTCATGACGACCTTGCGGGACTGGCCGCCCACCACCAGATCAGCCAGCGCCATGTCCATGGCGGCATTATAATCCCAGGTTTCACCAGGGTTTATCTGATAATGCCACTTGTAGGCGCCCGTCTTCGCGTCGAGCGCGACGATCGAGCAGAGGAAGAGGTTGTCGCCCTTGTCCTGGCTGCGGATCTTGCGGTTCCACGGGCTGCCGTTGCCCGTGCCGATATAGACGACGGCGCGCTTGGGATCATAGGCCATCGCGTTCCAGACGGTGCCGCCCCCGCCCCACTTCCACCATTCG
>CAXSHP010000003.1:0-42387 GCA_964236935.1 uncultured Sphingomonadaceae bacterium | reverse complement strand
GCCCCCTCCTTCTCGCTCGCTCGGTTGAAAGGAGGAGAGCCCTTCGACAGGCTCAGGGCGAGCGGGCGGATTACTTATTCCAAAGTGCCCTACAGTCGGTTTCGTCTTGGTGAATCGTTCCCCGGCGAAGGCCGGGGTCCAGTCGGGAAGGCCGCAGGGGCAGGCTCGACGCCCATCAATCAGGGTCTCCCACCTGGGCCCCGGCCTTCGCCGGGGAACTGATAGTTTAATCTCAGCGAACCAACTTTAGGCGTCGTTCCATGCCTGAAACATCAATATGCTCCACAACGCCGCCGTGGCATCGCGCTCGCCGCGCAGGTGCTGCTGCCATCGCTCCTGAACCTTGGCAGCGTCGAAATAGCCCTCCTGGCGCAGGCGCCGGGCATCGAGCAGGCTTTCGGCCCACGGCCGCAGCGGCCCCCGCATCCATTCGCCGACCGGCACGCCGAAGCCCGCCTTGGGGCGATCGAACAGCTTCTCCGGTGCCTCGCGATAGAGCAACCGACGGAGGATCTGCTTGCCCTTGCCGTCGCTGAATTTCATGCTCGGCGGAATGCGCGCGGCGAGCTCGGCGACGCGATGGTCGAGGAATGGCACCCGCGTCTCGAGGCTCACCGCCATCGCCGCGCGATCGACCTTGCACAGTATGTCGTCGGGCAAATACGAAACGGCGTCGCAATACATCATGCGCGCTTCATCGGACGCGGCCCCGCCGAGCTGGAGATCGAACGGCCTGTCCTCCGCTGCGGCACCGTCGAGCAGCACCGGCGAAGCCTCGCCCGACCATTCGTCGAGGAATGTGCGAAAGATATCGTCGAGGCCGTCGGCGGTCTTCATCATCCGGAAGACCTTGCGGACCTTTGTCCCGAACGACGGATGGCGCCGGCTTCCGGACAGCAGCCGGATCGCCATGTTCCAGCCGCGCGGCGGGATCCGCTCGAGGACCTTGCCGAGCCCAATGCGCGCGGCGGGCGGGAGACGCTCCAGCCGACGCCACATCGCCGGCGCCATGATATAGCGGTTGTATCCGCCGAACAGCTCGTCTCCCCCGTCGCCGGACAGTGCGACCGTCACCTGCTCGCGCGCGAAGCGGCTGACGAGGAAGGTCGGCACCTGGGAGGAATCGCCGAACGGCTCGTCGTACATCGTCGGCAGCAGCGGGATCACACCCTGCGCCTCGGCGACGGTGACATAATGTTCGTGATGCTCGGTTCCGAAATGCCGGGCGACCTCCTTTGCGTAGACCGCTTCGTCGAAGCCGGCTTCGGCGAAGCCCATCGAGAAGGTGCGGATCTGGCCCGAGGAATATTTGCGGTACAGCGCGACCACGGTGGAGGAATCGATTCCGCCGGAAAGGAACGCGCCGACGGGAACATCCGCGACCGACTGCTGCCGGATCGCTTCGGCGAGCACCTCTTCGAGCTGCTCCAGCGCCTCCCGCTCGTCCGTGATCGGGCGATCGAGGCCGCGTCGGACGATATCGCGATAGGACCAATAGGGCTCGATCGCGATATGCGCGACCGGCCGGTCGTGCGCGGGCGCATGCGCCGAACCGGGGCCGCATACCGCCGCCGACGTCGTGAGGATCGTGGCGGGCTCGAGCTTGAAGATGCGCTCGAAGATCGACAGCGGTGCCGGGATGTAGGTGCGCGCGGCGAACGTCCGTAGCGCATTGCGATCGATGCCGTTGCGGAAACCCGGATGGCTGCGGAGCGCCTTGAGCTCGGAGGCGAACAGGAAATCGCCGTCGACCCAGCCGTAATAGAGCGGCTTCTCGCCGAAACGGTCGCGCGCGAGCTGCAAGATCCGCTCGCGGCGGTCCCATAGCGCGAGCGCGAACATCCCGACGCATTTGCCGAGGGCATCCTTCAGCCCCCACAGCGCGATCGCCTCGACCAACGTCTCGGTATCCGAATGCCCGCGCCAACCGCCCTCGGGCGCGCCGCCCGCCGCCTCGACCTCGCCGCGCAGCGCGCCATGATTGTAGATCTCGCCATTGTAGCTGAGCACGTAGCGCCCGCTCGCGGAGATCATCGGCTGGTGACCCGAAGGCGTCAGATCGATGATCGACAGCCGCCGATGGCCGAGGCCGACGCCGGCCTCCCGGTCGATCCACAGCCCCTGGTCGTCGGGGCCGCGATGGCGGATCGCATCGGTCATCCGGCGGATCGTGATTTCGTCGATCTGTCGGGCCGAGAGCAGCCCCGCAATTCCGCACATCGATCGGCCAGCCCCAGCTTTGCCCCGCACTTAGGGTGGGGTTGGGCCGGTGTCTTTCTTTTTCGGACCATCCGCCTTCAGCGGCTTGATGGGAAAGCAGGCGCGGGCGAAGAGCTCCGATCGGCGGGGATGCGCGTCGGATACATCCCAGCCTTGCTCTTTGAGCGTCGTTTCGGCACAGTCGAAATCGGTTGGGCGAGAGGTCGCTCCGGCTCCGTGCGTACGACGCGCGGTGTCGTGGCAAAAAGGGTTGTTTCGTGTCGATGGTCGAGTCCGCCCGCCGCAGCCCCCGGGTCGTCTCCGGCTGCCTGCTGCTGTTGGTGGCATCGTGCGCCGCGGGACCGCGCACCGATCTGCCCTACGATCCCGCGACCTTCGGACCGCCCGACGCGCCGAAGACACCGACCGTGAGCGAAGCCTATCGGCTCGGCGCGCTGGATACGATCGTCGTCACCGTGTTCCAGGTGCCCGATCTTTCGGGCGAGCATCAGATCGATCCCACGGGCGTCATCACGATGCCGCTGGTCGGCGACGTCGTTGCCCAGGGACTTACCCCGCGCGAGCTGGCCGATCGGCTGCGCGAGAAGCTGGGCGCCCGCTATTTGCAGTCTCCCGAGGTGCAGGTTGCGGTCAAGGAAGCGGTGAGCGAGCGGATCACGGTCGAAGGCGCGGTCAAGAGCCCCGGCGTGTTCCCGATCACCGGCTCGACGTCGTTGATCCAGGCCGTCGCACTGGCGCACGGCGTCGACGATAACGGCAACCCGCGCCGTGTCGTGGTCTTCCGCACGTTGAACGGCAAGCGCCAGGCCGCCGCCTTCGACCTTTCCGCCATCCGCACCGGCAAGCAACCCGACCCCAAGCTCTACGGTAACGACGTGGTCGTGGTGGACGGTTCCGGCCTCAAGCGGGGCTTCCGCGAATTTATCCAGACGATCCCGCTGCTCGCTTTGTTTGGCCCGCTGTGAAATAGCTGCGCTTATCGAGCCGCAGCCCGCCGCGCGGCACCCGACATCAAGCCACAGGACAACCTGCCTTGAATCAGAATTTTCTCGTCTCCTCCCCCGGCGGTCCAGAACAATTGCCGCAGCGGGCAAATGGCGGGGCATTGACCGTACCGTCGACGATCCAGGCAGTCTCGAAAGCGGGACCCGATCTGTCGATCGCCGAAATCTGGCGTATCCTACTGAAATGGCGCTGTCTGATCGCCGGGGTGGCCGCCGCCGGGCTCGCTATCCCCATCGCCGTGACGTTGCTCACGACGCCGATCTACCGCGGCACGGTCGTACTCGAGATCAACCAGGAGCCGACCCAGGTGATCGAGGTCGGCAATGTCCAGCCGGTCAAGGTCAATGATTCGGATTATATGGCGACCCAATATGGTTTGCTGAAAAGCCGATCGCTGGCGGAGCGCGTCGCGCGGCAGATGAATCTTTCGAATAACGCCACCGTCGTCGCGAAGGATGCGCCTCGCGATGTGCGCGAGAAGCAGGCGGCCGATACGCTGGTCAGGAACCTGCGGATCGAGCCGGTGAAGAACAGCCGGCTGGTCGCGGTAAGCTTCGATAACGCCGACCCCAGCTTGGCCGCGACGGTCGCCAACGGTTTCGCGGACAATTTCATCTCGTCGAACCTTGAGCGGCGCTATGAAACCACTGCCTACGCCCGCGATTTCCTGCAGAAACGCATCGCGACGGTGAAGGACCGGCTGGAACAATCGGAACGGCTGCTAGTCGCCTATGCCAAACGCGAGGGCATCATCTCGCTCAACGCCGGCAGCGGCGGTAAGGACGGCGTCGGCGACAATTCCGGCGGCTCGCTTGCGGCTTCGTCGCTGATTGCGACGAACGACGCGCTGTCGGCGGCGCAGAACGATCGCATCGCCGCGGAGCAGCGTTATCGTCAGGCGCAGACCAACCGCAGCACCAGCGAAATGCTGCAAAGCCCGACCGCGCAGGCGCTGCGCACCAAGCTCGCCGAGCTCCAGGCGCAATACGACGAAAATCTCAATGTCTATCGCCCGGATTTTCCGGCGATGCAGCGCCTCAGGATCCGGATCGACTCGACCCAGGCCGATCTGCGCCGCGAGAACGGCAACGTGTCCGGCGCGTTGCGCTCGGACTATGCCGCCGCCGTCGCGCGCGAGCGCGAGCTTCAGGCCAAGGTGAATTCGCTCAAATCGTCGGTGCTCGATCTGCGCGGCCGCAGCATCCAGTACAATATCATCCAGCGCGAAGTGGACACGAATCGGACCCTGTACGACGGCCTGCTGCAACGCTTCAAGGAAGTCGGTATCGCCGGAGGGATCGGGGAGAATCTGGTGTCGATCGTCGATCGCGCCGAGCTGCCGACCCGGCCGATCAAACCCCGCATGATGCTCAATATCGCGGTCGGGATCATCCTCGGCCTTGGCCTCGGTTTCGCCGCGGCGCTCGCGATAGAATTCATCGATGACACGATCACCACCCCCGAAGATGTCCGCGGCAAGCTCAACCTTACCCCCCTCGGGGTCATTCCCAAGGCCGGCAAGAACGAGAATTTCATCGCCTTGCTAGGCGATCCGCGCTCCGCGGTCGCCGAAGCCTATTCGTCGGTCCGCAGCTCGCTCGAATTCGCTACCGAGCATGGTCTTCCCCGCTCGCTGCTGGTGACGAGTTCGCGCGCATCGGAGGGCAAGTCGAGCACCTCCCTCGCGCTTGCGCAGAGTTTCGCGCGACTGGGCAAATCGGTCCTGTTGGTCGACGCCGACTTGCGCAAGCCGACCTTCCGCACCAACGCGGTCGACGCGCCGGGACTGTCCAACCTGCTGACCGGCGGGTCGATCGACATGCGGCTGGCGATCCATGAAACGGGCGCCGAGAATCTGTCGATCATGGCGAGCGGGCAGATCCCGCCCAATCCGGCGGAATTGCTCAGCGGACCGCGGATGAGCGAGATCCTCGCGGCATTGGTCGGCGTGTTCGACATCGTCATCGTCGATGGGCCGCCCGTCTTGGGCCTGGCCGATGCGCCGTTGCTCAGCGCGATCGTCGAAGGCACGATCGTGATCTGTGAGGCGGGAGTGACCCGTCGTCCGCTGGCGGTCAACACCGTCAACCGCCTGCGCGCCGCCAACAGCCGCTTGATCGGCGCGGTCCTGACGAAATACAGCGAGCGCCTCGGCGGCTATGGGTACGGCTACGGTTATGGCTACGGCGGCGAAGCTTATGCTTATGGTCAGGGCGCACGGAAGAAAATGATCGAACTATCCAACTGACATGAGCGATCGTGATTCTTCGAATGCCGTGAACCCGCTGGCCTCGCCGCCGCGGCTGATCCTGATTTTCGGCGCGGTCCTGCTGCTGTGGTTCGTCATCCGCGAAGCCGGCCTTTCGCTGCTCACCGCATCGTCGCCACAGGCGGCGCTTCGCCGAGGCCGAAGGCGAAGGGCTGAGCCTTGCCGGAACACCCAAGCCTGACATCATGGAGAAGCTGGCCGGCGCGATGCGGAACGCGCCCTTGTCGAGCGACCCGTTCTTCGTCGCGGCGCTGCACAGCCGGGCGATCGGCCGATCGGCCAGAGCGACACAGCAGATGCGCGAGGCGAGCCGTCGCGATCCGCGCCTGGTGCCCGCGCATCTGTTCCTCATCGAACAATATCTTCGAGCGGGCGACGTCGCCGGAGCGATGGCGCAAATCGCGATCGCTCTGCGGCTGCCGTCGGAGGAAGGAACCGACAGCCATCTGATGCAGGCACTCTATCTCATTGCCCGCGATCCGCGCGCCGGCGGGACGCTGGATCGTATCCTCGCGGCAAATCCGCCGTGGCGCAGCACTTTCGTGCAATATGTCGCCAGCCACGGCGGCGACCCGACCGTGCTGTTCGCGGCACTCCGAGCCAAATCGCCCGAAGAAGCGAGGGTCGAGGAACAACGCGGCTTCCTCAACGGCCTGATCGCGCAGCGGGATTATGAACGCGCTTATCTCGCATGGGTCAATTTTCTGCCCGCCAACGCGCTCGGTGCGATCTCGTCTGTCTACGATGGCACGTTCCACAAGATGCCCGGCCCGCCGCCGTTCAATTGGGAGCTGTTTCCCGGCGACAGCGCCACCGCCGAAATGATCGACGATTCGCATGTCCCGCCCGGAACGGCGCTGGCGGTGAATTTCTTTGGCGACAGTCGTACCCGCATCGCCGAACAGATGCTGTTTCTCCCGTCCGGCAATTACGCTCTCACGGCCGCCGCGACCGGCAACAGCGAAAGCGCCCTAGGCGGAAGCTTCGCCTGGGAGATTGCCTGCTTGCCCGCGCATGGTCCGATCGCCCGGCTCGAGTTCGCGCAGTTGGGCCCGGCGCCGATCGCCCGCCGGATCCCCGTCGCGGTCCCGGCGGCGCAGTGCAAGGCACAGACGCTGACGCTGTTCGGCGTCCCCGGCGAAACCAATGCGCAAGTGAGTGCGGAATTCGGCGCCATATCTGTCAAGCCGCGTCGATGAGGGAGCCGAGCCTTTTGGCCACCGCCCCCTCGCACCGCGCGTCCCGGAGCTTTCGCCCGTGCGGATACTGAAACTTTCCGAGGTGCCGGCACCGGCTTACCTACTGCTGTGTCTGCTGCTGGGTGGCGCCAGCGCCGGGGGCGCGCCAGCCAACGCACTGCTCCAAATTCTTGCGGTGATCGCGCTTGCCGGCTTCGCGCTGCGGCGACGGCCGGGAGAAGAGCTGTTTGCATCGCGGACCCTGGTCTGGTTGCTCATGGCGACTGCCGGGCTGGTGCTTTATCAACTCATCCCGCTGCCTGCGGGCATCTGGTCCAACCTGCCGGGACGCGGCGATATCGCCGCCGGTTATCGCCTGCTCGACATGCCGTTGCCGACGCTGTCCTTGTCGCTCGACGCCGATCGGACCATCGCCGCCGGGCTCGGGCTGCTGCCCCCGCTCGCGATGGTCCTGCTGACGATAAATGCGTCGGGCCGATCGCGCCTGGCCTGTTTCGTGACGGTGGCCGCCGTGACGTCGCTTTCGACCCTGGTCGGCGGGCTGCAGCTGAGCGGGGGGCCGGATTCCCTCTTCTATTTCTATGACGTCACCAACGACACGTCTGCAGTCGGCTTCTTCGCCAACAGCAATCATCTGGCCACAATGTTTCTGGCCACTCTCCCATGCGTCGCGGCGCTCGCGGCGCAGGACGAAAAATCGCGCCGCCGCGCCGCCGCGGGGCGCCGGTGGGGACTGCTCGGACTGCTGCTGTTCCTGTGCTTCGGGCTGTTGCTCAATCACTCGCTGGCCGGTCTGATCATGCTTGTGCCGGTGCTGCTCGCCTGCTTCGCCGTCTGGCGATACGCACTCGTGAAGACCACTCCACGGTGGATCACGCTCGCCGGTATGGGTGTCGTCGCGATCTTGCTGGCGTTCGCTCTGCTGGGCCCGCTCGGCGGCCGCTTCCAGGAAAAGACGCTGAGCCTGCACGATCCGGTGACGCGGCGGACGACCAACATGCTGACGTTCGAGGCAGCGGTCGATCATCTGCCCTTCGGCACCGGCCTCGGCACGTTCGTGCCGGTCTACGCCGGCTATGAAAAGCCCGAGACGATTTCGACGACCTACGTCAACCATGCGCATGACGATTATGCCGAGCTGCTGCTCGAAACAGGCATTCCCGGCGCGGCACTGCTTGCGGCCTGGCTGCTGTGGTATGCGCGTCGTAGCCGGACCGTGTGGTCGAGCGAGGCAAGTGCGGGCGTCCTCGCCCGCGCTGGAACGGTCATCATCGGGGTCGTGCTTGTCCACAGCCTGGTCGATTATCCGGCGCGGACCGCAGCCATCGAAGCCATCGTCGGCCTCGCGGTGGGACTGGTCGCGGTTCCCGCCCCGCGGAAAGCGGCGTCCGCCGCGACCGCCGCGCGCGGGAGACATGCCCGCGCGGATTGACGCTAGCGCGCGACCGCGTTCGCGATGCGCTGCAGGTATCGGTCGATCACGAGGTGTTCGCTGAACTCGCGGACCACTTTGTCGCGCCCCGCCAGCCCCATCGCCGTCCGTGCCGCACCTTCCAGTTCGACCATCCGCGCCATGGCATCGGCCAGCGAGCGCCCGTCGCGTACCGCACACAGCAAACCGGTCCTTCGATCTTCCACCACCTCGCGGCAACCGGGCACGTCGGTCGTGACGATCGGCCGCGCCATCGCCGCGGCCTCGAGCAACACCCGCGACGTACCTTCGCGGTATGAGGGTAGGACGACGCAATCGGAAGCCGCGATATGGGGCCTGACGTCGTCGGCCGCGCCGAGATAGTCGATGACGCCTTCCTCCATCCAGCTCGCGACTGTCTCGCGACTGATCGCCGTACGGTTCTCGACATCGAGGAAGCCCAGGATCCGGCAGCGCACCTGGGGGTGCCGTTCGCGCAGCAGACGCGCCGCCTCGACATATTCGAACACACCTTTGTCGCGCACGAGCCGAGCGATCAACAAGAAGGCGATCTCGGCGCCTGTTTCTGCGGTTCGGGGTGGGGCGGCCGGGAACTGCCTAGGATCGATCCCGGATCCCGGCAGCAGCAGAGCACGCTCCGCCTTGGCCAGGCGTGCCGCGACGAACAAAGCGCGATCGGCCTCGTTCTGGAAGAACAAGGTGTGCGAACCCGCCAGCCCGACGCGATAGAGCAGCTTCGCGGCGACGGTCAGCCAGCTGCGCTTGATGAAGGCGGTGCCGAGACCCGAGATGTTGTTGAGTGCCGGTACGCCGCAGGCCCGCGCGGCCAGCGAACCATAGACGTTGGGCTTGATCGTATAGCCGAGATAGGCCGCCGGCCGCTCCGCGCGGAACAAGCGGAGATAGGCGAAAAAGGTCCTCAGATCATGCCACGGCGAGACGCCCTGGCTGGCGATCGGAACCGCGATGAACCGGCAACCGAGTGCCGCGAGGCGCTTTTCCGCAGCAGCATCCGGTGGCGCAACGGCGATCACTTCATATCCGGCGGCAATCAGCGCCGCGATCAGTCCGGATCGGAAATTCGCGAGATTCCAGGCCGCATTGGCACTGATGACGAGCTTCGGACGCGCCGCCGTCATTGCGTCAAGAGAAAGCGATACGGCACCCACATGTAAGCGAAGTCGGCGTAATTCAGCCATACGTAGAGCACCACGGCGTAATAGCTGACCACCGCCAGCCGCACGAGGCGGGCGCCCCGCTCCCCGCCGCCGACGACCTGCGGCAACTGACCGAAGACATACATCTGGAGAGGAATGAAGTAGAGGCCGAACCGATCGAGCACCGTGGTCGAGGGAACAACCAGCAACAGCGGCAGCATCGCCAGCGACACTGTCGCGAGCAGCAGCCACAGCAGGTGGGCATTCTGAGAGCCACGAAAACTCTTGCGATAAAACAGGAACAACGCCGCGGGAACGCCGTTCATGACCAGCCGCACCAACGCTCCGGACGAATCATATTCCGCCTCGATATAGCCGGCGTAGAGAGCGTCGAGACGATCCTGCAGCAGGAAATAATAGCTGCCGGCCGCCAATACGGCCGTCGGCACCAGCAAGGCGATCCGCTGCCGCAAGATGACGATCCCGACCAGCGGCAGCAGGCAAATCGAAGTGATGTGAAACAGAATGGCCAACCCGGCGCGCACCAGGAATTTGGCGATGTCACCCCGATCGAATTGCCGCAGTGCCAGGAGGATGAAGCCGATCGCTGCGCCCTGGCGGATATAGCCCATGCCGACGACGATGATGAGATAGGGCACGGCCGCCGCGATCCCCAGCCAGGGATCGCTCAGGTCCCGGCAGAAGCGCACCAGGCCATACATCAGGACGATCCCGCAAAAGGTGGTCGAGCCGTTCAGGCCGAACCCGAGATAGCTCGAGACCCAGCTGATCGCGGCAAAGCCGGGATCGCCGGTCGCCAACGAAGGCAGGAAATCCTCGTTGGCCAGACCCAGGACCATCGAATCGTAGGTTTCCCAGTCGCCGCCGGTTTCGTAGCGCAGGCCGATCAGCAGCGAAAAGACGACGAAGACGGCCGCCAGGCCGAGCCAGTTGGCGGAGCCGCGCTCCTGCTGCTCCTGCTCCCCGCCGATCAATGCGAAGAGTGAAGGGACCGCGAACATTCCCCAGTAGACCAGCATGATCTATCGCCGCCGTGCGGGATCGGGTGGGCAAGTTCCGGCAAGCAGGGTGACGAAACTCGGCATCGACTCAGCCGTTAGCGGTGGCCGGTTGGTGCGGCAAGCATGGTTGCGCCAACGCGGAGCTATGAAGCCGGCCGAGTTCGCTGAGCACGCGGCGCGACCACGGCGCGGAGCAGCGCCTCCACCCGCGGGACCTGCGACCGCAGCGAATAATGCCGCTCGATGTGGGCGCGGCCCGCGTCACCCATCCGCCGCCGCAGTTTGGGATCGCCGATCAATCGGACGAGCGCGGCGATCCACTCGTCGGTCGTTTCCACCAGGAAGCCGGTCACGCCATGCGTCACGATCTCGCGATTGACCCCAACCGGCGACGCGACGACGGGCAGGCCGCACGCCATATATTGAATCAGCTTGTAGCCGCATTTCCCGCGCGCCCACGGATCGTCGGGCAGCGGCATGATGCCGATATCCATGGCCTGGACTTCCTCGATTTCCGTCGCCTCATCCCAGGTGATGGCGTCCATTCCCGGGATGCCCTCGGCGCCCGGCCCCGCGCCCACCACCCTGAAGCGGCTGCCCGAGGCCGCCAGCGCCGCGCACAGCGGCGGCACGAGCGGCGCGACATAGCGCCAGGTGGAGGGCGAGCCGATCCAGCCGACCACCGCGTTCGCGTCGGTCCGGCGAGGTGCCGGCAGATAGGCATCCGTATCGACCACGGTCGGGATCTCGACCGCATTGGCGCAGTAGCGGGCGGCATAATCGCGAAGATAGGCGTTCCCGCCGATCGCCGCGGCGGCACCGGACAGCAGCGGCGCCAGCTTGGTCCCGAGCAGACGGCGCACCGCGCCCGACGGGTGCAGATCATACATGTGGAATATGGCGTCGTCGAAATCGTAGACGATCGGCTTGCCGCCCAACCCCGCCAGCCGCTCGAACAGGCCGGGGAGATAGGGAAACAGCTCGCAATGGACCCACACCACATCGTGCCGGCGGCGCGTCGCCAGTTGTCCGAAGCGGCGCAGATAGGCACGCACCGTCGCCATCTTCGCCGTCGGACGGCCGGCGGCGATCCGCGCGATATGATCGTCGTCGAGCAGCGGCACATAGTCGATCTCGATGCCGGCGGCGCGCAGCGGCGCGGCATATTGCAGCAGGCGCTGGCGCGTGCTGGCGGCGAGAGCTCCGTATTTCATATAGGCCAATACGCGAATTGGCTCGGCGCCCTGCATCAAGGAGCCTTGCGTCCGCACGCCACCCAGTAAGGAACGGCCTCGTGAAACCGGATATCGGCGAGCCCCGCCTGCGCCATCATCGCCGCGATTTCGACGCGCGAGAAACGCTGCTCCAGCCGTGTTCCGAACCGATCTAGGGCATCGGTCCGCATCGTGTAGAAACTGTTCTGACGATACGGGCTCAGCGGAAAGTTGGCGACATTCAGCCCCAACCGTTCCGCGACGAGCGCGAGCCGCGCCAGCGGCCAATATGCCGCCAATGCGATGGCGGAGGTGACCGCCTTGCGCAGACCGAACGGCATCCGGCTGATCGCCGCGCGGCCGACTTCGCTCATCCGCCAGATCGCACGAAACCAGCCCGGCTTGTTGTCGAACCGATAATAGAGATAGACGAGAAACGGCGCCCCCGGCTTCAGCTTGCGAACGCAGTCGCGCATCGCCGCCCCGGTATCAGGGATATGGTGCAGCACGCCCAGCGAATAGCCGAAATCCTGGCTGCCGTCGGCGAGCGGTATCGCATCGACGCCGGCGAGATGGAACGTGGCGCCGGCACGGTTGCGCAATCGTCGCTCGGCGACCTCCAGGGCCTTGGCCGACGGATCGATGCAATGAAGCTTGCCGACACGCTCCAGAACTCGTTCGGCCCAACGGCCGGAACCGCAACCGAGATCGAAGCCCTCGGCGCGGGGCGGCAAGCTCGCGAAGGGAAATATCGCGAAATAGGCGTCGAACAGGCGATCATATTCTTCGCCGGTCAACCTCGTCTGGTCGAACGCCGTCCATTCTTCGCCGAAGCCGTCGACCGTCGCCTGATCGATATTTCCTCTATCGACAGAAAAAGACATAACCGTTCCGATATCATCGAGCGACGCGGGCATTAGCATCCCGATCATCCGGTTGCTACCGATGAGGCCCCTCGCCGAATCGGCTTCGGGCATAATAAGCCGGCAATTCGTTCGCTCGCAGCGTCCGATCGGATCGGGTGCCGAGGAAATAGACGCCCCCGGCAGCGTCGAGCGCGCCGCCCCGCGATGCCCGTCGTTCGAGAAATCTGAGCCAGAAGAACGGGGCGGTGCCGAGCGCGACGAGGCGCGGCCCGACGCCCAACGAGCGCAGGAAATAGGCGATCGACCAGATCAGTCCGAGGCCGCTGCCGCCAACGGGGCCTGAGTCCAGCTCCTCGAAACGGCGAAACAGCCAACGATGACCGCTATGCGTGAATCGGGTGAAATCATACGCGGCTTCGTGGACCTGCTGGATGAATGGCGTATCGGCATAGACCACGCCGCCCGGCCGCAAGATCCGGTGGATCTCGTCGACCACCTGCTGCGGCTCCAGCACATGCTCGAGGATCGCCTGGATCACCACGCCATCGAAGCTGGCGTCGACGAACGGCAGGGCATGGGCATCACATATCAGCGCGGTGTGTGAAGACGAATAGACGTCGGTGCCGACGATTTCGATATCCGCCGCAGCATAGAGCGCCTCCAGTCCAGAGCCGATCGTTCCCCCGCCGACGACGAGAACGCGCGGGCGCGGCGTCATTGCCTGCACCAGATGGATCAGATCGATGCAGACTTTCTCGGCGGCAACGCGATTGCCACCATAGATGAGCCTTTGTAGGACTTGGCCAATCCCTCCGCGGCCTTTCGGGCGCTCCAATACGATCCCGCTATCGCGGATAAACACCTCGGGAGTGAAGATGCTTTCCTCGAAGTCGATCAGGACAGGTTTGCCCGACGATGTGAGAAATCCCGCATGATAGCGACAGGCGCGATTGTCGCACCAATACTTTTCGTCCACCGCACGGACGGCAGAACTGCAGCGCGGGCAGCGGATTATGGCAGCCAGCTGCTGCAGAACGGACACACGGCCTGCGCCCTCGCTGCTCATCCGGCTGCTGCCAAAAAACCACTGTCCATTCCCGGGGGAATAGCGGGACCTGATCTGCTACTCAATTGGCTTTCAGGATCGGCAGATCACGTATCGTGCGCTGTCAAGCAGCTCTAGACGTAAATATTGATGCGTAATTCTGCATATTTAACCCATCCAGAGCGAGAATTCCGTGTCTGATTCTTCAACATTCGATGTATATAAAAAGTTTTCTTTCCGTGAAAGATCGGAATGTCCCGCCTGCCTATCAACTGATACTTCAGATATGTATGATATTCGCTTTGATCAAGGGTGGATGAGTAAATACATAACAACTTATTATAAGATAAATCCATCCATGTTGGAAGAATCTTCCTATCATTTAGGAAACTGCCGATCTTGTAGCCTTATATTTCAAAAATACATTGGTGATTCCTCTTCTCTTTTCGAACTGTATACGCAATGGATTGAAGAGCCCGATGATCCGGAGACCGCCTTTGCTTCTTATCGAGACGATATATGTGCACCTCGACTTTCACGCGATGCGCATGAAATCATGGCGGCCTCGTCCTATCTCACTATTCCCCTCGATCGGATGCGCACTTTGGACTATGGCACCGGCTGGGCATTGTGGCCGCGAATCTCGGCGCAGCTTGGCTGCCTCTCGTTCGGCGCGGACCTGTCGACCTCGCGGCAGGATTTCGCCCGGCAACATGGCGTGCGGGTGGTTTCAGACGACGAGATCCCCGAGCATCAATTCGACTTCATCAATGCCGAGCAGGTATTCGAGCATGTGCCCGACCCGCTCGCTCTCGCGACGCGGCTCAGCGAAGCGCTGGCGCCGAGCGGAATTCTCAAGATCTCGGTGCCTTCGGGGGAGGGCGTGGAACGGGTTATCGCACGCCTCGACACGATGGACCGGATCGTGCAGCCCCGCGACATCATGGCGATCCATCCGCTGGAGCACATCAATTGCTTCAAGCGGAAATCGCTCGAGCGATTGGCGGAAAAGTGCGGATTAAGCCCGGTCCGACCGAATTACCGCCATCGTTTTGCGTTTCTGCGCCATTCGGGCACGATAGATCTGTTTCGTCCGCGAAAGACGATCAAGGAATTGGTCAGGCCCTGGCATCAATACCATTCCTCCACCAATCTCCATGTCTGGATGCAAAAGCAGAGCTGACCGTGGCGGAGCAGCGATGTTCGGTTCTCAGCTGCGGGAATTCCTACTTCTGTAAGCGTCGATAAATCGCCGCATATTTCGCGACCCCTCGGTCCAGGGCGAAATGGGTCCGGGCCGTGTGGACGCAGCGTTCGCGAATCCCGGGATCGTTCGCCAGGGCAATAAGCGCCTCGGCGGCAGTGTCGATCGAGCTCGCGTCGAAATCCCGCAAGACCACGCCGGAGCGCGACTGCTCGATGATTTCCGCCATGTCGCCGACCCGATCGTTGACGACGCACGGGATGCCGCAGCCGAGCATCTCGCCAAGTTTGGTCGGTGCGCTGGCCAGCGCCGAAAAGGACGGCTTGCGGCTGAGACAGGCGCCCGCCGTCATGCGCTGAACCAGCTCGGGCATGTCACGATGCTCGGCCGCGACCAGATCGACCGCAGCATCCTCGACTCCCGCAGCCGACAATTTCTCGCGAATGAAGCGATGATCGCTGCGGTTGACGATCAGCAGGCGGGCATTCGGGATGCGGACGCGGATCGCGAGAAAGAAAGCGATCACTTCCTCGATGAGATACCAGGTGCCGGCGGAGCCGGTGTAGCCGAGCAGAAACGGCGTTCCGTCGCTGGTGCTACCCGCAGCCGGACGGAAGCGGCCGAGGTCGGCGCAGGTCGGGATCACGCTGATCGGCGGGACCCGTCCCGCGAAATAGTCGAACGTCCTGATTTCGCGCGCGGCCGCCTCGGTCAGCGAAATGACTTCATCGGCAGCGAGCAGAGCATTGCGCTCGAGCCGCTTGGCCATTCGATAAAGCCAGCCGTCCACGGGCCATAGCCCCCCATCGACGCGCTCGTCCGCCCAGAAGCCGCGCATGTCGAACAGCAGGCGCGCGCCGGTCAGGCGCTTGACCGGCAAGGCGACCAGCGCCGGCACGTAACTGCGCGCATGCACGATATCGATACGGTGGCGCACCGCCAAAGCGAGCGCGACCAGCATGCCCCGGACGACATCCCACGCGGTGGCGAGCGCGCTCGGCTTGCGGTGATAGCGCAGCATCGTCCAGCGAATGCCGGCGCTACGGATCCGCTCGGCTGTTCCGGCCAGGCGCGCACGATCGTGACGATCCTCGGGCTTCTCGAAGCTGATGAGATGGATATCCGCATCCGCGGTCAGTCGCTCGAGATAGGACAGCACCTGCGATTGGCCGAGCGGCTCCATCATCCCGTCGTAGCTGATGAACAGCACGCGCGGCCGCGACGTCGCCGAGCGGTTCGAGGCCGACATCAATCGCTCGCCGCGGGCGAGGCACAGGCCACCGGGCTTCCTTCCTCGAGCGGCTTGAGCACCGCTTGAAAGCGGTTGCCGAGACCCAGCGACGGGATGTTGGCGGCCGCCTTCGCAGCCACGCCGATGGCCTTGCGAATACGTCCGCCCCACGACGGACCGGCGCCCGCCGCCTGCAGATAAGGCCAGCCCGTCTCTTCGATGCGATGGTCGACGCAGGCATATCCGACGGTCACCTCGAAAAAGCGTCGTTGGCAGCGCCAATCGGTCAACGTCAGGTGAAACGGCGGAATAGCGCCTTCCCGATCGTTCCCGAACGCACGACGCAGCCGCTTCACGCCGGCGGCGGTCCAGCGCACCAGACTGCGCTGCTTTTCGAGCGGCCCTTCGACGAAGAAGACACCGTCCCGATCCAGCAGCTGCTCGAGCGTGCGCAACGTCGCCGCGGGATCGGGCAGGTGTTCGAGGACATCGCCGAGATGGATGACCGCATAGCGACCCTCCGCCGCGACGGTCGCCTCGAGCGAACGCACGGGACAGCCGCTGTTGCGCGCGGCGGATTTGCGCGCCTCCTCGTCGAGTTCGATGCCGTGGCAGACATATCCGGCCTCGGTGGCCGCCCGTAGGAAGGCGCCGTTGCCGCAGCCGAAATCCAGCAGCAGGCCCCCGGCCGGGGCATGGCGCGACAGCATGTTCATCGCGCCTCGCATATCGTCGGAAATTTCGAGACCGTCGTAGTGGACGTCGTGATAGGCCGTCTTGCGGTACATCGCTTCGAACTGCGCGGGCGTCGGCACCGGCGTGACGAAGGTGCAGCGGCATTGGGCGCATTCGACATAGCTGAAGCGGCTCCCGCCCCAGCGCGTGGCATAGGGGAAGGCGGGGCCCGCGCTCGCTCCCCCGCAAAGCATGCAGCTGTTCGGGGTCACGCTCATCGCCTCGTTTTCTCGACCAGCAGGTCCAGATATTTCGGCCCGATCCGCGCGACGGAAAAATCGTCGTAGCGGCGACGGGCGGGCGCGGGATCGTGGCGGCGGCCAAGCGCCTCGCGCATCGCCCTCGTCAGCATCGCAACGTCGCCGCACGGCACCAGCGTGCCGAGCGCTTCATTCGTGATGATCTCGGCCGGGCCGTTCGGACAATCGGTGCTGATCACCGCGAGGCCGTGCCCCAGCGCCTCGATCAGGACCATGCCGAAACCTTCATAGTCCGACGACAGCACGAACAAATCGGCCGTCGCGTAATAGTCTTGGGGGAACGGCGTCGCGCCAGGCAGCAGGACCCGCCCCTCCAGCCCGAGCGCATCGATCAGCCGCTCGGTCGCCTCGCGCAAGGGTCCTTCGCCCAGGATCACGAGCTGCGCACCGTCCAGGTCCGCTAGCGGCGCGAATGCACGAATAAGCAACGCGTGGTTTTTCTGCTCGGCCAATCGGCCCACCGTGAGAATCCGTCGGCCGGGGGGCACGCTCCACACCGTCTCCGCCGGAAATCGTTGATCGAGCGGCGGAACGGGATTTTCGATTACCTCGAATGCCTCGCGGGGCAGGCCCGAGGTTCGGGCGACGTCGTCCGCGACGCCGCGGGAGACGCAGACACGCGCATCTGCGGCGCGGTAGCTCAACGCCGTCGTCAGGCGGACGAGAAGATACTTCCCGATGCCGCGCCTGCGCTGCTCCACCGAAATGGTATTATGCTCGGCGACGACGATCCGGCCGGGGAGGCCGGCGCGCCGATGGGCGAGCAAGGCGATCGTCGTCAGCGGCCACATGG
Source organism: uncultured Sphingomonadaceae bacterium (assembly GCA_964236935.1). Taxonomy (GTDB): domain Bacteria; phylum Pseudomonadota; class Alphaproteobacteria; order Sphingomonadales; family Sphingomonadaceae; genus Solisphingomonas. The sequence goes on along the minus strand of CAXSHP010000003.1, from coordinate 24,735 downwards.
ACACCAGCACCGCATCGGGCCGCGCTTGCCGGAAATAGCGGACGAGCGGGCCATAGGCGCTGCGGAAGCGCACGCCCCCCAATCCGATGATACGGCAACCCGCGGGCACTTCGCGCCGCAATTCGCCTTCGTCGCTGAGCAGCACGAAGTCGACGGCATAGCCGGCGTCGCGGAAGCAGCGCGAAAGGGTGACGGTCACCCGCTCGGCCCCGCCCATATTCAGGGTCGGCAGGACGAGGGCGATGCGGAGCGGTTCGGACACGGCCGATGGAAATCCTCACTGGAGCGCTGGCCGCCCAGGCGATCGGCGCACAATGCCCGATATGCCGGGCGTCCGGCGGTATGGACGGGAATAAGATTGCGGACGCGGTTCCGGAACCCCAAGGAGCCAGCAGGGTAAGGACTGATCCGTGCGAAAACTGCTATTGTCGATATTTCCGGCCGATGGGCTATCCCGTTCACTGGCGTCGACCACCTTGTGGAGCATTTGCCTGCGGGTAGCGGGGATGGCAACGACTTTCCTGGTCGGAGTCCAGCTTGCCCGCTATCTCAAGCCCGCCGGCTTCGGCACCTATGGCGTGCTGATGGCGCTGGTCGCGCTGCTCGCCGTCGCCGCGCAGATCGGATCCCCCGGTCTCGCGACGCGTGAGGTCGCGGCCGCGCAGACGCTGCACGATTGGCCGCTGCTCGGCGGGGTGCTCAAATGGCTCACGATTGCGGTGACTCTGGTCTCGCTGCTGCTGTCGGCCTCGCTCCTCTCGAGCATATTCTTCTGGCCGAAGCCGATCGATCCCGCATTCCGCTCGGCGGCGATCTGGGGATCGCTGCTGATCCCGCTGATGACGATCACGACCCTGATCAGCGCGCAGCTGCGCGGTCTCCACCGCGTCATCAAGGGACAGCTGCTCGACATCCTGATCCGCCCGCTGATCCATTCCATCCTCTGTCTCGCGATATTCCTGCGCTACGGGCGCCTGTCCCCGGCTACGGCGATCGCCCTTCACGCGCTGGCCGCCCTGGTCGCGCTGGCGATCGGGGTCGCGTGGCTGGTGACGGCGATTCCACCGCAAGCCCGCAGCACGCGACCGGTCGCCCGGTTCCGCAGCTGGGTGACCGCGGCCACGCCGCTGTGGCTGATCGATGGCTTGCGCCAACTCGACGGGGTCTATGCGATCCTGCTGATGGGCCTGATCACGACCGCGGCCGAGACCGGCACGTTCCGCGTCGCCATGTCGAGCGCGGTGCCGATCGCGCTTCCGATCACTGTGCTCAATGTCGTGCTCGCCCCCACGATCGGCCGCTTCTACGAGCTCGGCGATCGCCGCCGGCTGCAGCTTCTGCTCGGCGCCTCGGCTGGCGCCATGTTCGGCGCCGCTTTGCTGATTACTGTGGCGCTCGCATTGATGGGAAAATGGCTGATCGTTTCCTTGTTCGGGCCGGAATATGCCGGAGCGGCGACACCCCTGCTGATCCTCGCGGCGGCCCAGACCGTGAATGGATTTTGCGGAGTCGGAACCACCCTCCTGGTCATGGTCCGCGCCGAACGTCCGCTGATGCTCTTCTTCGCAATATCGGTGGCCGCGGGTATCCTGCTCGCCGTCCCGCTGATCATGCGCTATGGCGCGAATGGCGCGGCGACGGCGGCTTTGATCGGCACGATCATCAACAACTTGCTGACCTGGCGCTATTCCCGGAAACACCTGGACCTCGAGCCGTCGCTGCTGAGCGCACCAGCGTTTCTCGGCTATGTGCTCCCGGGCTTTTGGCGGGCAGGCCACGTGATGGAGGACGAATGACGACCGCAGAAAGCCGCGCGCAGCAGCAGATCGAGCGCAACATCCGGGTTCATAACCGCATGGCGCGCCAGTATGAGGCGGTCCACGGTGAAATCTTCAACGATGTCGAGCAGGCCCGCCTGGTCGCGGCGCTCGAGCGCGCCCGCGATGCGATCCGAAGAGGTTCGCGGGATTTTCACGCGCTCGATTTCGGCTGCGGTTCGGGCAATCTCAGCCGCCACCTGCTCGATCTGGGGTTGCGGGTGACCTCCGCCGACGTCTCCTCCGGCTTCCTCGATCTGGTGAAAAGCCGTTACGCGTCCGATCGCCTCGCGACTCTGCTGCTGGACGGCCGGGGGCTCGAAAATGTTCCCGATGAAAGTTACGATCTGGTCGCGACCTATTCGGTCCTCCACCACATCCCCGACTATCTCGCCATCATCGAGGAGTTCGCGCGGGTGTGCACGAAAGGCGGCGTCATTCTGCTCGATCACGAGCTGAACGAACGCCATTGGCAGCCGAGCGCGATCCATCGGCGGTTCAGGTCGGAGGTCAATGCGCCCCAACGCTGGTGGACGAAATATCTGAGACCTTCGAATTACGTGAATCGGATCGTCCGGCTGTTCAACCCGCGGTACAGCAGGGAAGGCGATATCCACGTCTGGCCCGATGACCATATCGAATGGGCCGAAATCATCGACACGCTATCCCGATCCGGCTGCGAGATCGTCGTCGATCAGGACTATCTGCTGTACGACAAGAGATATCCGATGGATCTCTATTCGAAATACGCCGAGAATATCACCGACATGAAATTGGTCATCGCCCGAAAGATTTAGCGGTCCGGACAGGTGTCAAATCGGTATCGAGCTGCCGGTGCGTCAATTGGGGCACATACCGCACCAGCAGTACCAGCACCGTCGGCAGCAGCATCGTGTTGAGGATGTCGTGGATGCTGGCGCGATATTGTTCCCAGCGGTCAGGCCAGATCTCGACGTGCAAGTCGAGCCATTCGTTGATCAGCACCGCGGCGAGCACGGCCAGCCACGGCAGCTTCGCGGCGAGCGACCGCCGTAGCAGCAGCGCCGCGGCGATCTGGATGATGCACGCGGCATAGATGTGCAGCGCATCCTTATCGAGCCCGACCACGCGCTCGATCCAGAACTTGAATTCGATCCAGTCCATGCGCGCTGATACCGTTTCGCGATGCCGGGTCAACCGCGCCGCTCCGGGCTACGGCTGGCGGCGCAGCACCGCGGGATCGGGCAGCAGTTCCTGCCCGGCGGCGCGCTGGCGCGCGATCTCGGCCACCGTCGCCATGCCGGCGCGCAGGCTGTCGCGGCCGCGCGGATGCGTATGGAGCAGGAAATCGCCGCCGCCATGCTCGGCGCGGAAACGCTCCCAGAAATCGCCGGCGCGGCTGATGTCGTAACCGGCGCGCGCCGCGATGTAGAGGCCGAGATAATCGGCCTGGCGTTCGGTCTCCAGCACCAATCCCGGCGGCGTGCCGAGCGGCCCGAGCAACCCGCGCGCGACGCTGCGCCGGTCGAGCAGCGCCTCGTGATGGAGATAGGCATGCGCGAGTTCGTGCCCCATCACCAGCGCCAGATCGTCGTCGGCCGCGGTGTAACGCGCCATCGCGGTGGTGATCGTCGCGTAGCGATCGTCGGCCCAGCTGTTGAGTTCCGCCGATGGCTGCAGCTGGACGCGCACCGCGCAGGCCGGCGTCGCATGGACCTCGATCTCCAGCGGCCGGCCGGCGCGCAGGATGCTGAACCGGACGACGCCGTCCGCCGCGGCGCGGTCGATCAGGTTGAGTGCCTGCTGGACGGCCGCATAAGTGCCGGCGGACGGCGGCCGTGGCGCCGCCGGGGCAAAGGTGATGCCATCCGCGGCGATCAAGCTGTCGCCCGGCTGGAGGCCCGCCGAGGCCGCCGGCCCCCCCGGCACGACCGCGGAGATGCCCGGCTGCCCGGTCAGGCCGAAGAGCTGCGCGGCGGCGGGACGCAACGCCCGCTGGTACTGGTCGAGCGCATGGACGACGAAGCCGGCATCATAGCCATGCTTCGGGCACAGCGGCAGGCTCGCCGCATTGAGCCGATAGGCGACCGTGGCGATGCGCAGGTCTTCACCGACGATATATTCGACCGCAGCCTGCTGCCGGGCAGTGTCGCGCGGCACCGTGGCGGACGCTTGGCACGACAGGGACGCCGCCATGCCGAGCAAGGCGAGCCCCGTTGCCAGAGCGGAAATGGCGCAATGCAATCGTGAGCGGATCGTCGGCAGAGGCATGACGTCGTCTCGACGGGAGCGGTTGGCGCAGGACGGCGCGGCAGTATGCCTGCCGCTTGCCTGAAAATCAAAAAAAAGCCCGCCACAATCCAGTGGCGGGCTCTCTTTTTTCCGAAGCTCCGGCCTTACGGGCTGGTGCGATGATCGTGCCGGTTCTTGACACCCTCATAGATGCCGAAGCCCGCCGCGGCGACGGCGGCAGCGACCAGGAAATAGGTCGTCCCGGTAGCGGCGCTGCTGCGACCGGCATAGCCGGCGCGACCCGCGTCGAAATTCTTGACCTCGCCGCAGCCGGTGCCGACCGTCGCGATCGCCGACGCGCCGACCGTCTGGCTGCAACCGGAGTTGAGCGCGAGCTTGGCGGTGCCACCGGCACGCGTCACGACGCGATCACCCGCATAGAGCGACATGTTGGGGGTGGCCCGCAGCAAGCCGCCGTCACGCGAGACGAACACCTCACCGTTGCCGGCTGCAACCTTACCAGCCACTTCAGCCGCCTGGACGGCGACGGGAGCGACGACCATCACCACCGCGGCGATCGACGTTGCAAAAGCTCCAAAACGCATTTGACACCCCTTCTCTGAACTTCGAGTCGACCTCTAACCTCCGGAAAATCGAAACACAACAGCGAAATCATCGTTTCCGGCGGAACAATTGAACCGTGTTATAGTCGCCACAGCTTACCGAAAGGTTTCATTCGGACGGCCGACAGCATAACGTCGTTAACGCAGCGTAAATATATCGAGCGGCAGTTGGACTGCCCGGCAGTTGCCGTTGCCTAGCCTCCGCCCGCCCCGTGCCGTATCGCGGACATGGCCGACGATTGCACATCGCCGGCAAGTCCCTATGTCCGCAAAACACCGGAGGCGCGCGGCGGTTCCGCTCTGCCGCGACGCTGATGCGCGATTTGATGTTTGGGATATGACGATGCTTGGCCTGTTCCGCAAATCGCGCGTTGCCCCGCGGACGTCGGCGATGCCGGCGGGCAAGCGCTGTTATGCCGTGGGCGATATCCACGGCCGGCTCGATCTGCTGGAAATGCTGCTCGACCAGCTCGAGCGGGACAATGCGGCACGCGCGCCGGCCGAGACCTATCTGGTGTTCCTCGGCGATCTGATCGACCGCGGCGCGGATTCCAACGGCGTGATCGAACTCCTGTCGACCGCGTCCTTCCGTTGGGCGAAGCCGATCTTCCTGCTGGGCAACCATGAGGAGGCATTTCTCCAGGTGCTGGGCGGCGACCTCTCTCATCTCGACGCATGGCTCGGCTTTGGCGGACTCGAATGCGTGCAGAGCTATGGCGTCTCGCCGACGGAACTCGGCGGCAATCCGGCGTTGACGTATCGCGCGTTGTGCGAGCGGGTGCCGCAACGGCACATCGATTTCCTGAACGGCTGCTACGACAGCTTCGCGCTGGGCGGCTATGTCTTCGTGCACGCCGGCATCCGGCCCGGGATCGCCGTCGAGGATCAGGATCCGCAGGATCTGCGCTGGATCCGCGGCGAGTTTCTCGACGACCGCAGCGATCACGGGGTGATCGTCGTGCACGGCCATACGGTCGTCGAAACGGCCGCCGAGCATGTCAATCGCATAGCGATCGACACTGGCGCGTACCGCACCGGTCGGCTAACAGCCGTCCGCCTCGAAGAGCAAGAGCGGGAATTCATCGTTGCCGAAGAATCGACCCCACGCCGCGCGACGCTGGTGTGACGCCTTGCGCCGGCGCGCTGTCCGCCGCGATCCGCGCGTTGGTCCGTCGCTCTAGCCGGCGCAGTCAGGTCATTTGCCGATGAGCCCGGTCCGGCGTCAGACTTCGCGCCTCGCGATCGCGCGCCGCACGCCCGTCGGCGCGCAGCTGCTGCTCGGCCTGCTGGTCGCGGTGGCGATCCCGTGGCTGCTGCGCAACCTGCTGTACGGGCCGGAGACCTTCGGCCTCAGCCAGCAATATGCGCTGCTCGGCACCGGCTTCGCCTTCCTGCTCGGCGCCTATCTGTTCCAGTCGTTCATGAATTTCCCTGGCGTGCAATCGGGCTTCTACGTCGCGCCGTCGTTCATGAGCTCCTACGGGCTGGTGCTGGCGATCTTCTTCCTCGCGCGGCTCGACTATAGCCGCTTCCAGTTCACCGCGAGCTTCATCGCGGCGATCCTGTGGTATTTCGGCATCATCATGGTGATGCGCCGCGCGCGCCTGCCGGTCTTCGCGATCCTGCCCGCCGGCCAGGCGCCGGCGCTCGCCGCGATCCCGCAGATCGACTGGCGCAAGGTCGATCCGGAGCAACTCAGCCGGCGGACGCGCTTCGACGGCGTCGTGGCCGATCTGCGCGCCGACATGCCCGAATCGTGGGAACGCTTCCTCGCCGACTGCGCGCTCTCCGGCGTGCCCGTCTACCATTGCAAATATATCGAGGAATCGCTGACCGGCGCGGTCCAGATCGAGCATCTGTCCGAGAATAATTTCGGGTCGTTGATCCCCGGCCTCGCCTGGCTGCGGATCAAGCAGATCGGCGACATCGCCGCGGCGGCGGTGGTGGGCGTCGCGATCCTCCCGGTCGTCGCGCTGATCGCGCTTGCGGTGCGGCTCGATTCGCCCGGACCCGCCTTTTTTCGCCAGATGCGGACCGGCTATCGCGGCAGGGCGTTCACCGTCGTCAAGTTCCGCACGATGCGCCATGAAACCGAGCCGGCCCTTGCGAACGACGACATCGAGCGCGCGATCACCCGCGTCAACGACGGGCGGATCACCCGGCTCGGCGCCACCCTGCGCAAGTTCCGCCTCGACGAGCTGCCGCAGATCTACAACGTCCTGCGCGGCGAGATGAGCTGGATCGGGCCGCGCCCCGAGGCGCTGCCGCTGGCGCGCTGGTACGAGAGCGAGCTGCCGTTCTACCGCTATCGCCATATCGTGCGCCCCGGCATCTCGGGCTGGGCGCAGGTCAACCAGGGCCATGTCCACGATGTCGAGGAGGTGCTCGGCAAGCTCCATTTCGATTTCTACTACATCAAATATTTCTCGCCCTCGCTCGACCTGCTGATCCTGGTGCGGACGATCCGAACGATGCTGACCGGTTTCGGCGCCAAGTGACGATCACTCCGGCATCCCGGCGAAAGCCGGGATCCATGGATACGGCGCAGCTGGAACTGTGAGCGGACGCCGTCCACGGATTCCGACCTTCGCCGGAATGACGACGGGTTAAAGCGACCAGTATCGCTTCTCGATCGCCACACCACGCCAGATGCCCTTGAGGTCGGCGACCAGCCCGTCCGGCCCGACCAGCGCAGCCAGCCGTTCCGCGCTCAGCGCACGATATTCGTCGTGCGGCACCGCCGCCACGACCGCGTCGTAGCGCCCGCCGAGCGCCGCGGGATCGAGCGGCACGCCATATTCATGCTGGGCCTCGTGCGCGTCCGCCAGCGGATCGTGGACGATTACCGCATGGCCGAGCCATTCGAGCCGGCGGATCACGTCGACCACACGCGAGTTGCGGATGTCGGGCACGTTCTCCTTGAACGTCAGCCCGAGCACGAGCACGCGCGACGGCCCGGCGAGCTGTTCGTGGACGCGATCGGCGATCCACGCGCCCATCCCGTCGTTGATCGCGCGCCCGGCGAGCACGACGCGCGGGAATTGCCCGACGCGCACCGCCAGATGGCTGAGATAATAAGGATCGACCCCGATGCAGTGCCCACCGACCAGACCGGGTTGGAACTTGAGGAAGTTCCACTTGGTCCCCGCCGCCTCGAGCACGTCGTAGACCGACAGATCGAGCCTGGAAAAGATCTGGGTGATCTCGTTCATGAAGGCGATGTTGATGTCGCGCTGAGCGTTCTCGATCACCTTGGCCGCCTCGGCCGCCTTGATCGAGCGCGCGCGGAACGTGCCCCCGCTGGTGACCTTGCCATAGACTTGGGCGAGCCGCTCGACCACGGCGGGATTCTCGCCCGCGATCACCTTGACGATCTTGTCGACCGTATGCTCGCGGTCGCCCGGATTGATCCGCTCGGGGCTGTAGCCCAGGAAGAAATCGGTGCCGCGCCGGAGCCCGCTGACCCGCTCGATCTCGGGGCCGCACAGCTCCTCGGTGACGCCGGGATAGACCGTGCTCTCGTAGACAATGATCGTGCCGTCCCCGGCGCCGAGCACCCCGGCGAGCGCGCGCGTCGCGCCGAGCACGGGGCTCAGATCGGGCTGGTTGGTCGCGTCGACCGGGGTCGGCACGGTGACGATGATCATCGCCGCGCCGCGCGCCCGCGCGATGTCGCCGGTCAGTTCGAGCGAAGAGGCGCCCAGCGCGTCCACGGACACCTCGCGCGTGCGATCGTGGCCGCGGCCGAGCTCCTCGATCCGACCCCGGTCGGTATCGACGCCGATCGTCGGGAAATGCCGCGCGAGCGCCACCGCCAGCGGCAGGCCGACATAGCCCAGCCCGACCACCACGATCGGCCCGTCCGTCATCTCTTGTCCCGTCGCCATCGACTCGGGCTCATAACGCGCAATCGTGAAGACAATCTGGCCGCGGCATCAGACGAGCAGCGATTTGAGCGGCACGCCGACATCGGCCAGCTGCGCCCGATCTGCGTGCAACGCCTGGACGACCAGCGCCTTGCCCTGCGCATAATCGCGCACCGCGTTGACGCAATCGAGCGCGATCACCGCCCCCTGGCGCAGATAGACGAGCGAGAAGCTGCGGTTGGCCGGATCGCCGCGCACGATCAGTTCGTCGTAGCCGCGTGACAGCCCGACCGTCTGGAGCTTGAGGTCATATTGGTTCGACCAGAACCAGGGCACCGCGTGATAGGGCTCGCCGGTGCCGACGATCGTCTTGGCCGCGACCGTCGCCTGGTCGTTGGCGTTCTGCACCGATTCGAGCCGGATCAAGTCGCCGCCGGCGAAGTGGTTGGCGTGCTCGGCGCAGTCCCCGACCGCGAAGATGTCGGGCAGGCTGGTGCGGCACTGCGCGTCGACGCGCACGCCGTTGCCGCCCTCCGCGCCCGCGTCGAGCAAAGGCTGCACCGCGGGGATGATGCCGATCCCGACGATCACCATCTGCGCCGGCAGTACGGTGCCGTCGGCCAGGCGCACGCCCGTGGCGCGATCGCCGTCGCCGACGATGCTGTCGACGCTCACGCCGAGCCGGACGTCGACGCCGTGCGCGCGATGCTCGGCCTCGTAGAAGCGCGACAGCGGCTCCCCCGCGACGCGCGCGAGCACCCGATCGAGCGCCTCGAGCACGGTCACGTGCTTGCCCAGCTTGGTCAGCACCGCCGCCGCCTCGAGCCCGATATAGCCGCCGCCGATCACCACGACCTCGCGCACCTCGGCCAGCTCCGCCATCATCCGGTCGACGTCCGCGCGGCTGCGCACCGCATGCACCCCGGTCAGATCCGCGCCGCCGCAGCTCAAGCGCCGCGGACTGCCGCCGGTCGCCCAGATCAGCCGGCCGTAGCCCGTGACGGCGCCGTCCGCCGTCGTCACCCGGTACGCGGCCGGATCGACCGCGCTCGCCCGCTGGCCCAGCAGCATCGTCACGCCGCGCGCTGCCCACGCCTCGGCCGGCCGGAACACCAGCCGCTCGAACGTCTTGTCGCCCGACAGATAGTCCTTCGACAGCGGCGGCCGATCGTACGGCAGCTCGGGCTCGTCGCCCATGATCGCGATCGTCCCGTCGAACCCGTTCTGCCGCAGCGTCATCGCCGCATGGGCGCCGCCATGCCCGCCCCCGACGATCAGGACATCATAATTCTCCACCGCCCGCTCCGTCTCATCCGGCTCTGCTCGCCGATGGCGCGAATGGCTGCCGGAGTCTAGCTCCTGCGGCGCCACGGCCCTTGCCGGTTTCGCGCGGCGCGCTATCGTCGGGCACGCCGTCACCAGAGGAGCAGGACATGGCCAAGGGTCAGATGAAGAGCAGCAAGGAAACGCGCAAGCCGAAGAAGGAGGTCAAGAAGACGATCGCGGCGAACCCCTCGACCAAGGGCGTGATCCGGCCCGACTGAGTGCCGCCGCGCGCCCTGGCCGCCCCGCGATGATCTTCGCGCGCGATCCCCAGACCGCGGCCGCGGTCGCCGGCCATTACGACGAGCTCGACCCTTTCTATCGCGAGATCTGGGGCGAGCATGTCCACCATGGCCTGTTCCGCACCGGCCGCGAGACCGTCGCCGCGGCGACGCTTGCGCTGAGCGATCTCGTCGGCGATCGCCTCGGCATCGCGGCCGGCGATGCGCTGGTCGACATCGGCTGCGGCTATGGCGGCACCGCGCGCCATTTCGCCGCGACGCGCGGCGCCGAGGTGACCGGCGTCACCCTCTCCGCCCGCCAGGCCGAAGCCGCGCCGCCGGCCGCGGGCGTGACGATCCGCGTCGCCGACTGGCTCGCCAACGGCTTCCCCGACGCCGCGTTCGACGGCGCTTACGCGATCGAGAGCAGCGAGCATATCGCCGACAAGCAGCGCTTCTTCGCCGAGGCTTATCGCACGCTCCGCCCCGGCGGCCGCCTCGCGGTCGCGGCGTGGCTGACGCGCGCCGCGCCGGGGCGGTGGGAGACGCGCCACCTGCTCGAGCCGATCTGCCGCGAGGGGCGGATGCCGTCGATGGGCAGCGAGAGCGATTATCGCGCGCTGGCCGAGGCCGCGGGCTTCCGCTTCGCGCGGTGCGACGATCTGAGCGCCGCGGTCGCGCGGACCTGGACGATCATCCTCGCCCGCGTCGCGCGCCGGATCGCCACCGACCGCCGCTATCGCGCGTTCCTGCTCGATGCGCGCGCGAACCACCGCGTGTTCGCGCTCAGCCTGCCGCGCCTGCGCCTCGCTTACGCCACCGGCGCGATGCGCTACGGCCTGTTCCTGTTCGAACGAAAGCCATAACCGTTCGTCCTGAGTAGGGACTGAGCCTGTCGAAGCCTGTCCTGAGCGACACCGCAGGCGGCGTCGAAGGGGCCCGTATCGAAGGACCTGCGCCGGCGCTTCCTTCGATACGCCATTTCGACAGGCTCAATGGCTACTCAGGACGAACGGCCGTGACGAGATGCCTCTTCCACCCCAAACCCTTCATCCCGCCCGCGAAATCCTCTAGAGCTTGGCGGATGGTGTTCGCTCCGCTGCAGCCGCGGCCTTTCTTCCACGACAAGAATCGCGCTTTCTGGACGCTCCAGTCACTCGGCTGGGCCGGCTATTTCCTGCTGCGCTCGCTCGGCGGGATCGCCAATGCGATGGGGCTGCTGTTCATCGTCCCGACCGCCTTGACCACCGCGACCGGTTATTCGCTGACATTGCTGATGGCCCCCGCCTTCCGCCGCCTGATCCGCCAGAAGCCGGCGGTCACCTGGAGCGTCTCGATCCTCATCCTCGTCGCCGCGGCGGCGGTCTTCTCGACGATCGAGGTGTGGGCGCACGCGACCTTCTACCGCCCCGGCTCGCGCCCCGAGGGGGTCGAGTTCCTCGGCGCGATCCTGCTCGATTTCGCCGTGCTGTCGGCCTGGTCGGCACTCTATTACGCGATCAACTTCTTCCTCCAGCTCGAGGAGCGCAACGATCAGTTCCAGCAGCTCGAGATCCAGGCGTCGACCGCGCAGCTGGCGATGCTGCGCTACCAGCTCAATCCGCATTTCCTGTTCAACACGCTCAACTCGATCTCGACGCTGGTGCTCTTGAAGCAGACCGATCGCGCCAATATCATGCTGTCGCGGCTCTCGTCGTTCCTGCGCTACACCTTGATCAACGAGCCGGCGGGCGAGGTGACGCTCGAGCAGGAGGTCGAGACGCTCAAGCTCTATCTCGAGATCGAGAAGATGCGCTTCGAGGAGCGGCTGCGCACCGAATTCGACATCGATCCGGCCGCTTCGCGCGCCTTCCTGCCCTCGCTGCTGCTCCAGCCCTTGGTCGAGAATGCGATCAAATATGCGGTGACGCCGAAGGAAGAGGGGGCCGAAATCACCGTCGCCGCGCGGCTCGCCGGAGATCGCGTGCAGATCACCGTATCCGACACCGGGCCGGGCTTGAACGATTCGCCGCCCGCGTCCACCTATTCGACCGGTGTCGGCCTCGCCAACATCCGCGATCGTCTCGCCCAGGCTTACGGGCCCGGCCATCGCTTCGAGATCCAGCCGACCGCCACCGGCGGCTTCGGCGTGATCATCGAGATTCCCTTCCGTATCGAGCAGCAGCCCAAGGAGGCCGCATGACCATCCGCACGATCCTGGTCGACGACGAATCGCTCGCCATCCAGGGGCTCCAGCTCCGCCTCGAGCCGCACGACGACGTCGAGATCATCGCTACCTGCCTCAACGGCCGCGAGGCGATCCGCGCGATCAAGACCGACAAGCCCGATCTCGTCTTCCTCGACATCCAGATGCCGGGGTTCGACGGCTTCTCGGTCGTCCAGGGGCTGATGGAGGTCGAGCCGCCGCTGTTCGTGTTCGTCACGGCCTATTCCGACCATGCGCTGCGCGCGTTCGAGGCCGATGCGGTCGATTATCTGATGAAGCCGGTCGACGAGAGCCGCCTCGCCGACACGCTCGATCGCGTGCGTCAGCGCCTCGCCGAGAAGCGCGGGGTCGAGGAGGTCGGCCGCCTCAAGGAGGTGCTCGCCGAGGTCGCGCCCGAGCATGACGACGTCGGCGCCGCCGAGGAGGAAGGCCCCGCCGCCAACCGCTTCGAGAAGCTCATCAACATCAAGGACCGCGGCCAGATCTTCCGCGTCGACGTCGACACGATCGAGAAGATCGACGCGGCGGGCGATTACATGTGCATCTACACCGGCGACAACACGCTGATCCTGCGCGAGACGATGAAGGATCTCGAGAAGCGCCTCGATCCGCGCCGCTTCCAGCGCGTCCACCGCTCGACCATCGTCAACCTCGATCTGGTCAAGCAGGTCAAGCCGCACACCAACGGCGAATGCTTTCTCGTGCTCGATTCGGGGGCGCAGGTGAAGGTCAGCCGCAGCTACCGCGAGGTCGTCGCGCGCTTCGTCCACTGACGTTGCATCTTCGTCATCCTGGCGAAAGCCGGGACCCACGGATACGGGGCGGCCGGAGTTGAGAGCGGACGTCGTCCATGGACCCCGGCTTTCGCCGGGGTGACGGCATAGGCCCGGGGACCGACTTTCAAACCCCCGACGGCTTCGGCCAGTCCCCCGCCCAGCACTTGGCGGGATCGCCGGGGGGAACGAGCTCGACCCGATCGGGGCGGATTGCCGCCGGCACCTCGCCCAGCGGCGCGAGGTACGTCGATTTGCCATAACGCGCGAAGCTGCGGTCCCACGCGCCGAAGAAGCTGCACTGCACGCGCGGCGACGCCGGGAACAGGAACGCGCGCCGGATCTCGTGCAGCCCGGTGATGCCGCCGATCGCGAGGCAGGCGATCAGCCCGCCGCGCCACCAGCCCTCGCCGCGCCGCGGCCGCGCGATCAGCACGTCGGCCAGCAGCGCCGCGAGGATCGCGAAAGGCGCGATCGAGGCGCGCATCATGAAATCGAACGACTCGCCCATCTGCCAGAACGGCAGCAGCGCCAGGCACGCCGCCACGATCAGCAGCGCCGACCCGCCGAAGCGCGTGCGCCAGCCGAGCGCACATCCCGCCGCGACCAGCGGCACGACCTCGATCAGCTCGAACAGCGCATAGCGCAGCGGCGCGATCGGATAGAAACGTCCGCCGACCGAGCCGCTCGCGGCCGTGAGATAGAGCAGCGCCGGAATACTCAGCACCCCGGTCAGCAGCGGCAAGCCCAGATCGCCGATCGCGATCGTGCGGCGGCGCCGCAGCAGGTCGATCGCGACGAACGGCAGCACCCCGATCATCCCCAGCGGCGACCACAACGCGGTCAGCGGAACCATCGCGAGCAGCCCCCCCGCCGGCAGTCTCCCGGCGCGCCACAGCAGATAGCACAGCGCCCCGATCCACCCCGCCAGCGCGTGCTGCGGCGCCCAGAACATATCGGTGACGTGCGACGAATATTGCAGGCCCGACCACCATTCGAGATGGTCGACGTGCGGCCGCCCGGTCATCCGCCCGGTGATCGCCTGGCCGATCGCGTCCATCCCGCTGAAGCCGACGAACAGCGCCAGCGCGATCGCCTTCGCCCGGACGCCGGCGAACAAGGTCGCCGCGAGCGCGAGCAGCGTCCCGAGGATCAGGCTGTTCTGGACAAGCAGCGCCCAGTCGCTCGCCGCCGGACCGAACGCCTTGGCCGCGAGCGCGGGCACGAGATACATGCCGATCGGGGCGCGCAGCAGCTCGGGCACACCACGCGCGGTATAAGCGAACGGCCACTGATGGATCGCCATATCGCGCAGCACGGCGTCGCGCGTCTGCCAGTCGATATTCGCGTAGAACAGCCGTCCCTCGCCGCCAAGCAGCAGCAGGACGGCGGCAACCGCGAGGCAGATCAGCAGGCAGCGGACGCTCGGCCCCGGCGCGGCCGTCGCCCGCACGACCATGACGAGGCTGGTCGCGAGCAGGCCGACGCCGGCGGGATAAAGCCACCACGGCGCTAAACCGACGAACCGCCACAGCAGCAGCGTCTCGATCCCGAGATAGAGCATGATGCCGGCGATCAGCCGGCCCGACGCGATCCGCCGGCCGAGCAGGCCCGGCTCCGGGCTCTCGAAGATCGCTTCGCGCGCCAGATCGCCATGCCGCTGGTACATGGCGGCGACGCTAGCGCCGAATGATTAATCCCGGCTTAGGCTTTGCCCGCGACGAACTTCATCGCCGCCCCGTTCATGCAGTAGCGCAACCCCGTCGGCTGCGGGCCGTCGTCGAACACATGGCCGAGATGCCCGCCGCAGCGTGTGCAGTGGACCTCGGTGCGCGCCATGCCGAGCGTCGAATCGTTGCGCGTCGCCACGCCCTGCGGCAGCGGCCGCCAGAAGCTCGGCCAGCCGGTGCCGCTGTCGAACTTGGTCTTCGACGAGAACAGCGGCTGGCCGTCGCCGGCGCAGACGAATGTGCCCGCGCGATGCTCGTTGAGCAAGGGGCTGCTCCCCGGCTGCTCGGTCGCCTCGTGGCGCAGCACCGCATAGCTCGCCGGGCCGAGCAGCTGCTTCCATTCGGCGTCGCTGTGCATCACCGGGAAGCGCTCGTTCGCGCGCGCGGGGCTGGCGAACATGCGCGAGCCGAGCAGCGCGGCGAACGCGATCACGGTGCCGCCGCTGACGATCAATTCGCGCCGGGTGAAGCTCATATCGTCTCTCCGTTCCAGTGCCTTATGCTCGCGCGCGACTGAACCGGCAATGGACGGATCAGCGCCTCCGCCGGGCCGGCGCGGTGCGCACGTTGAGCACCGAGCGGCGGAAGCGCCCGGCGGCGAAGCGGACGATGATCACGATCCACGCCGCCTGCCACAGCATCGCCAGCGGATGCGGCCACCACGCGCCGTCGGTCGCGGCGCGCGCGAGCATCACGAACGGCGAGCTCCACGGAAACACCGCCGCCGCCCGCGCGACGACGCCGCCCGGATCGCTCACCGCCGACGAGGCGAAGCCGAACACGACGAGCTGCCCCATCGTCACCGGCATCGACAAGGTCTGCACCTCGCGCACCGTCGAGGCCTGCGCGCCGATCCCGAGGAACACCGCGCCGAGCAGCAGATAGGAAGCGGTGAAATAGACAATGCCGAGCGCGACGAACGCCGGCCAGCCGAGCGCCGGCACGGGCAGCGCGAAGCCGGGCGGCACCACCCCGGCAGCGCTCAGGGCGAGGAAGCCGAGCGTCGCCACGCCGGACCAGACTGCGATCCCGGTCAGCGACATGCCGAGCATCGCGATCAGCTTGCCGACGAAGATCGCGTCGACCGGCACCGCGGCGGCGAGCACCTCGATCACCTTGTTCGATTTCTCCTCGATCAGATTGGACAGCAGCATGCCCGCGAGGATCATCGTCAGCACGACGAGCAGCAACTGCCCGACCCGCGCGGTCGTGCGCCGGTCGACGCCGCTCGCGCTCGGCGGCGGCGCGACGGCATGCGGCAACATCGTCGCCGGCGCCCAGCCCGATCCCGCCAGCGCCCGCGTGCGCGACACCTCGTCGAGCAGCAGCGCCAATCGCCCGGACACCCCCTCGATCGCGCCCGGCTCGCCGAACAGCTTCGCGCCGCCGGCCTGCGGAATCAGCACCGCGCCGACGCCGCTCTCCGCCAGCAAGTGGCGTGCCTGCGCCTCGTCCAATCCTTCGGGCGCGACGATATGGAGCGCGGGCAGCGCGTCGCCTCCCAGCCGCGTAGCGAGGCGCTCACGCGCCGCCGAGATCGCCTGGCCCTGCCCGGCGTCGGCGATCACCGCGACCGGGAGCCGCGCCGGATCGCGATCGACCCCGGCGCCGACGCTGCCGAATATGCCTGCGAACAGGATCGGAAACAGCGGCCCGATGAGGAACAGGACGAACGTCTTCGACCAGACCGTCGCGATATAATCGCGCCGGGCGATCACCAGCGCCGCGCGGATCAGCTCGTTCATGCCGGCTCTCTTGCGCTGGTGGCGAGATCGCGCGCCGCCGCCTCGCCGGCGATCGCGACGAACGCGTCGTGCAATCCGGGGCGCTCGATCGACAGATCCTCGATCCCCGCCCCGCCCGCGATCAGCGCCTCGAGGATCGGCTCGATCCCCGACAGCGGCAATTCGAACCGCCAGATGCCGTCGACCGACTTGGTGCCGGCCGGGAAGGCCTCGCGCCACGCGCCGCCGGCTTCGCGCGTGCGCAGCCGCACCTGCGGCCGCAGCCGTCCGCGCGCCTCCTCGACCCCGCCCTCGAAGCGGATCCGTCCCGCGGCGATGATCGCGATCCGCTCGCACAGCCGCTCGGCGTGGGCGATCACGTGGGTCGAGAACAGGATCGTCGCGCCGCCCGCCGCCTGCGCCCGGATCAAAGTCTCGAGCCGCCCCTGGTTGAGCGCATCGAGCCCAGAGAACGGCTCGTCGAGCACGATCAGGCGGGGTGCATGGATGATCGTGCCGAGCAGCTGCACGGTCTGCGCCATGCCTTTCGATAAAGTCCGGATCGGTCGCCTGGCCGCATCGGCGAGCCCGTGGTCGGCCAGCAGCCGATCGGCCCGCACCCGCCCCTCGGCGAGCGGCAGCCCGCGCAGATTGCCCATGAACGCGATCGCCTCGCGCGCCGCCATCGCCGGATAGAGCCCGCGCTCCTCGGGCAGATAGCCGATCCTTTTGGCCGCACGCAGCGGCTGCGCCTCGCCGAGCACGCAGCGCTCGCCGCCGTCGGGATCGAGGATGCCGAGCAGCATCCGCAGCAGCGTCGTCTTGCCCGCGCCATTGGGGCCGAGGATGCCGTAGATGCTCCCCGCCGGCACCGCGAGATCGATCCCGTCGACCGCCTGCTTGCCGGCGAAGCGCTTGACCAGCCCCGTGGCGGTGATGGCGATATCATCGGTCAAGATCTCGGCTCCCGCTGTCCCAAGCGAGGTCGAGGGACGTTCGACCGTGGAACGTGTCTCGACTTCGCTCGACAAAGCGTAGAGTTCAGATATCCGATGCACATGACCCCGTCATCGCACGACAATGCCAACAAGTCGTTGACGCAACGCCTCAAGGCCGAGGCCGCCGCGCTCGGCTTCGCCGATTGCCGGATCGCGCGCGCCGACGCCGCGCCCGAGACCGCGGGCCGCCTCGCGCACTGGCTCGCCGAGGGCGCGCACGGCGAGATGGCGTGGATGGCCGACACCGCCGAGCGGCGCGGCTCGCCCGCCGCGCTGTGGCCCGAGGCGCGCTCGCTGATCATGCTCGGCATGAGCTATGCCCCGGCGGACGACCCGTTACGCCTCGCCGCCGAGCCCGGCATCGGCCGGATCTCGGCCTATGCGCAAGGCGCCGACTATCACGACGTCGTCAAAAAGGCGCTCAAGGCGCTCGCGCGCTGGCTGGTCGCCGAGGGCGGCGGCGAACTCAAGGTGTTCGTCGATACCGCGCCGGTGATGGAAAAGCCGCTTGGGCAGGCCGCCGGCCTCGGCTGGCAGGGCAAGCACAGCAATCTCGTCAGCCGCACGCACGGCAGCTGGCTGCTGCTCGGATCGATCTTCACCAACCTCGCGCTGCCGCCCGATCCGCCCGCGGCGAGCACCTGCGGCTCATGCGACGCCTGCCAGGCCGCCTGCCCGACCGACGCTTTCCCCGCGCCCTACCGGCTCGATGCGCGCCGCTGCATCTCCTACCTCACGATCGAGCACAAAGGCCCGATCCCCGCCGAATTCCGCGCCGCGATCGGCAACCGCGTCTACGGCTGCGACGATTGCCTCGCGGTCTGCCCGTGGAACAAGTTCGCCGCAAAGGCTGCCGCGCACCGGGCGCTGCTCCCCCGCGCCGAGCTCGCCGCCCCCGCGCTCGCCGATCTGCTCGCGCTCGACGACGCGAGCTTCCGCCAGGTGTTCGCCGGCTCGCCGATCAAGCGCATCGGCCGCGACCGGATGGTCCGCAACGCCCTGATCGCCGCCGGCAACGAGCGCGACGATGCGCTGGTCGAGCAGGTGGCGGGGTTGCTCGACGATCCCTCACCGCTGGTGCGCGGTGCGGCGGTGTGGGCGCTCGAGCGGCTCGACCGGGAGCGATTTGAAGGCGAGCGGACAATCAGGCTCGTCCGGGAAGAGGATCGAGCGGTGGAACGCGAATGGGCCGCTCCTCGAAACGCCTCATTGTGCTCCCGCGAAGGCGGGAGCCCAGACTGGGTCCCCGCCTGCGCGGGGACACAGACGGCCTCGGATCCAAGGAAGCAGGCGCCGAACAGTCCGGCATGAGTTCTCTCACTTGCTGCGCACCAGCGCCGCAACGCACGACGCGCGATCGAAGTCGTCGCCATTGGGGAGCCGCGCGTCGACATAGCTGACCAGCGGCTCGCGACCCTCCGCCGGCGGATAGAGATAGGCGTCGAGCACGCATGCCGGGCCGACGAACTGGAGCCGCCGCGCGCCGCCCTCGCGCAGATCCTGATCCGCCGGGCCGAACAACGCCGCGAGCGTCCGCGCGTCCTGGCCGATCACCCGCTCGAGCCCCGGCGTCGCCACCGGCGGCCGCACCACCACCGGCGCGACGGCCTTTGGTCCCGGCACGGCGGCGCAGGCAGACAGAGCGAGCGCCAGCGCGAGCGTGCCACAGCGGCGAAGCATCATCCCCATCGCCGTCCAAGACCATGCGCGCCGCCCCGCCGCAAGCCCCTCCGCCGCTCGCCCGGCTCGCCCCGCCGCGGTTGCGCCGCCGCCTCCGGGCGGCTAGGCGCGCGCATCCTTGTCCGGAGACACCAGTGACCGCTGCCACCCTCGACGTCCTCGCCATCGGCAACGCCATCGTCGACGTCATCGCCTCGGCCGACGACGCCTTCCTCGCTCGGCAACAGCTCGACAAGGGCTCGATGCGCCTGATCGACACCGCCGAGGCCGAGCGGCTCTACGGCGAGATGCGCACCGGGATCGAGGCGAGCGGCGGCTCGGCGGCCAACACCGCCGCCGGCATCGCCGCGCTCGGCGGCACCGCGGGCTTCATCGGCCAGGTCGCCGACGATCCGCTCGGCCAGGTGTTTGCGCACGACATCCGCGCGCTCGGCGTGCGTTTCGACACGCCGCCGGCCCCGCCGCAGCCGCCGACCGCGCGCTGCCTGATCCTCGTCACCCCCGACGCGCAGCGGACGATGAACACCTTTCTCGGCGCCTCGCAGCATCTGACCGAAAGTGCGCTCGACCGCGACCTGATCGCCAGCGCCGCCATCCTCTATCTCGAGGGCTATCTGTGGGATCCCGAGCAGCCGCGCGCGGCGATGCGCGCCGCGATCGCCGCGGCCAAGGGGGCGGGCCGCCAGGTCGCGTTCACTCTGTCCGACGCCTTCTGCATCGCACGCCACCGCGCCGATTTCCGCGCGCTGATCGAAGGCGGCCAGATCGACATCTTGTTCGCCAACGAGGCCGAGATCCTCTCGCTCAACGAGGCCGAGGATTTCGACGCGGCAGTCGCGGCGACGGCCGCGCATGTCCCGCTGCTGGTGGTGACGCGCAGCGCGCAAGGCGCGATCGCGGTGCAGTCGGGCGAGCGCACCAGCGTCCCCGCCGAGCCGGTCGCCAAGGTGGTCGACACCACCGGCGCGGGCGACCTGTTCGCCGCGGGCTTCCTCACCGGCCATGCGCACGGCCGGCCGGTGGGCGAATGCCTGACGATCGGCGCGATCGCCGCCGCCGAGATCATCGCGCATTTTGGCGCGCGGCCGGAGGCCGACCTCGCGGCGCTGGTCAAGGCGCGGCTGGGGTAATCGATTTGATGGGAATTGACCGCCGTCATCCCGGCGAAAGCCGGGATCCATGGATACGGAACCACTGAAGCTGAGAACGGACGCCATCCGTGGACCCCGGCTTTCGCCGGGGTGACGGGCGTATTATCCTATGCCGCCCCCGGAAACGGGGGGATTTCCGGATCGTCTTCGGTCACCCCGGCCAGCCCGCGTCCGACGTGGCTGTGGCCGCGGCTGTAGAGGAAATAGACGAGCAGCCCGATCGCGCCCCACACCGGCAGCACGAGGATCGCCAGCCACGGCAGCGAGAAATAGAGCCCGATGCAGCCGACGATCGCGAGCGGCGCGACGATCCACACCCCCGGAGTACGGAACGGCCGGTGGCGCCCCGGATCGGTCCGCCGCAGCACCAGCACCGAGATCGCCACCATCATGAATGCGAACAACGTCCCCGAATTCGAGTAATCGGCGAGCTTGCCCACCGGCAGGATCGCCGCGGCGATCGTCACGACGACGCCGGTCACCGCGGTGACGACGTGCGGGGTGTGGAACCGGGGATGCACGCTCGCCAGCCTGTCCGGCAGCAGCCCGTCGCGCGCCATCGTGAAGAACACGCGCGTCTGGCCGAACATCATCATCAGCACGACCGACGGCAGCGCGAGCACCGCCGCGAGACCGACCAGGCTGGCGATCCTGTCCCAGCCGATCGTGTGCAGCACATGGACCAGCGCCTCCTTCGAGCAGACCAGCGGCTCGATCGCGCCGCCGGCGACGATCGCCGTGCAGCGGCCGACCAGCTCGGGCGAGCCTGGCGAGAGCAATGCCCCGTTCGCCGCGGTCACCGGTTGCGCACCGATCGCGCCGATCGCGCCCGATGCCACCAGCAGATAGAAGATCGTGCAGATGAACAGGCTGCCGATCAGCCCGATCGGCACGTTGCGCTGGGGATTCTTGGTCTCCTCGGCCGCGGTCGAGACCGCGTCGAACCCGACGTAGGCGAAGAAGATCGAGGCCGCCGCGCCCAGCACGCCGGTCGACCCGGTCGGCATGAACGGATGGAAATTGCCGGACTTGAGCACCGGGATGGTGAGGAAGATGAACGCGGTCAGCGCCACGATCTTGATCGCGACGAGGACGGCGTTGAACCGCGCGCTCTCGGTCGTGCCGAGGATCAGCAGCCAGGTGACGAACATCGAGACGATCACCGCCGGCAGGTTGAACCAGCCGCCGACCTGCGTCGCCGTGACCAGATCGGGCGATGCATCCGCCCCGAACCACAATTGGACATGCGCCATCAGCGCGTCGCCGTTGCTTAAGCCATTGGGAAAGTCGAAGCCCAATGCGCCCTCGAGCAGCCCGACCGCATGGTTCGACCAGCCGACCGCGACCGCGCTCGCGCCGACCGCATATTCGAGGATCAGCGCCCAGCCGACCATCCACGCGAGCAGCTCGCCCGTCACCGCATAGGTGTAGGTATAGGCCGATCCCGACACCGGCACCATCGACGCCAGCTCGGAATAGCAGAGCGCCGCCACCGCGCACACGAAGCCCGCGACGACGAAGCTCAGCAGCATCCCCGGCCCGGCCTTCTGCGCCGCCTCCGAAGTCAGCACGAAGATGCCGGTGCCGATCACCGCGCCGATCCCGAGCATGGTCAGCTGGAACGGACCGAGCGAGCGCTGCAGGCCCTTCTTTTCGGCCGTCAACAGGATAGCATCGAGCGACTTGATGCGATCGAAAATCATGGAATTGTCCCCCGCGCGGCGCCGTCTTGACGCGAACCTAGCCGCTATCGCCGCCCGCGCAACCGATTAGCGCGCGAGCATCGGCCCGAGCCCGCGCCCGCCGAACAGATGGACATGAAGGTGCGGCACCTCCTGTCCGCCATGCCCGCCGACATTGGCGAGCAGGCGATAGCCCGGCGCGACCAGCCCCTGCGCGCGCGCGACCTCGCCGACCGCACGGACGAAGCCGGCGATCTCGGCGTCGCTGCCGCGCGCGGAGAAATCGTCCCACGAGACGAAGGCGCCCTTGGGGATCACCAGGATATGGGTCGGCGCCTGCGGGGCGATGTCGTGGAAGGCGAGCGCGTGCTCGTCCTCGTACACCTTGTTCGCCGGGATCTCGCCGCGCAGGATCCGCGCGAAGATATTGCCGTCATCATAGGGCAAGGTGGCGTCGATCGGCATCGTCAGCGCTCCGCGCGCGCGGCTTTCTCGGCGATGCCCGAAACGCCCTCGCGGCGATCGAGCTCGGCAAGGACGTCGGCCAGCGGTATGCCCGCGTCGGCGAGCAGCACGAGCAGATGGAACAGCAGATCCGCGGCTTCGTCGGTCAGCGCCTCGCTCTCCGATCCGAGCGCGGCGATCACCGTCTCGACCGCCTCCTCGCCGAGCTTCTGCGCGATCTTCGGCCGGCCCGCGGCAAACAGTTTGGCGACGTAGGAGGCTGCGGGATCGGCCGTGCGCCGCGCCGCGATCACCTGTTCCAGTCGTTCGAGCGTCCCGGCCATCGGCGCTCCATGGGGCCGGGGCGGCGGCGCGGTCAACCGGCTGTGCCGGGTTCAGTCGATGCGGCGGCGTATCCGCGCGCCGCGGCGGCCGATCAGCACGCCCGCCACGCCGGCGGCGAACAAGGCGAAATCCGCCGGCTGCGGCACCGGCGCACCGGCCACCGCCCAGGCGGGGGCAGCGGCGATCAGGAGCAGCACGGGAACGGCAAAACGCGATAGCGACATCGAACAGGCCCTTCGGAACGTCTTTGTCCCTGAGGAGCAAGGAGCCTGCCAGTTGCGCCCAAGCGGCGTACACCGCCGATGTCGTTGGTTAATGGTGATTTTCGCAAAATAGTTAATGTAAAGCGGTTCGACGTTAACCCTCAGCCGCGCACGGCGAGCCCCGCCCCGGCAAGCGCGGCGCGCGCTTCGGCGATGCTGTGCCGCCCGAAATGGAAGATCGACGCGGCGAGCACCGCGCTGGCATGCCCCTCGACCACCCCCGCGACGAGATCGTCGAGTGTCCCGACCCCGCCGCTGGCGATCACCGGCACCGCAACCGCATCTGCGATCGCGCGGGTCAGCGCGAGATCGTAGCCGTCGCGCGTGCCGTCACGGTCCATCGAGGTGACCAGCAGCTCGCCCGCGCCGAGGCTGGCGAGGTGGACCGCGTGCGCCAGCGCATCGATCCCGGTCGGGTGGCGCCCGCCATGGGTGAATACCTCCCACCGCCCTTTGCCCGTCGCGCGCGCGTCGATCGCGCCGACGACGCACTGGCTGCCGAAGCGCGTCGCGAGATCGGCGACCAGCGCGGGCCGCGCCACCGCCGCCGAATTGACCGCGACCTTGTCCGCCCCGGCGAGCAGCAGCGCGCGCCCGTCCTCGACCGTACGCACCCCGCCGCCGACCGTCAGCGGCATGAAGCACACCGCCGCGGTGCGCGCGACGACGTCGAGGATCGTGCCGCGCCCCTCGTGGCTCGCGGTGATGTCGAGGAAGCACAATTCGTCGGCCTGGGCGGCATCATAGACGCGCGCCTGCTCGACCGGATCGCCGGCGTCGGCGAGATCGACGAAATTTACGCCCTTGACCACCCGCCCCCCGGCGACGTCGAGACAGGGAATGATCCGCGTGCGGACGGTCATCGCCATACATCCAAACACCGCTGTCCCGAGCGGAAATTGCTCACGATCGCCCCACCCGGATCGCCTCGGCCAGATCGAGCCGCCCGTCGTACAGCGCGCGCCCGGTGATCACCCCTTCGATCCCCCGCTGCCCGGCGAGCGCCGCGATATCCGCGATCCCGGCGACCCCGCCCGACGCGATCACCGGGATCGCCGTGCTCCGCGCCAGCGCCAGCGTCGCCGCGACGTTGCACCCCTTGAGCAGCCCGTCGCGCCCGACGTCGGTGAACAGCAGCGCGGCGACCCCCGCATCGGCGAAGCGTGCCGCCATCTGGGCCACCGGCACGGTCGAGACGTCGGCCCAGCCGCGCGTCGCCACCATCCCGTCGCGCGCGTCGACCGCGACGACGATCCGCCCCGGCAGGTCGCGCGCCGCCGCGCGGACCAGCGCGGGCTCCTCGAACGCCGCGGTGCCGATCACCACCCGATCGACCCCGAGCGCGAGCCAGCGCGCAATATTCTCGCGCGTCCTGATCCCGCCGCCAAGCTGCACCCGGCCGGGAAAGGCGGCGACGATGGCTTCGACCGCAGCGGAGTTGACCCCACGCCCGGCGAACGCGCCGTCGAGATCCACGACGTGGAGATGATCGGCGCCGGCCTCGGCGAACAGCCGCGCCTGCGCCGCGGGATCGTCGCCATAGACGGTCGCGCGCGCCATATCGCCCTCGGCCAGGCGAACGACCTGCCCGCCCTTGAGGTCGATCGCGGGGTAAATCGTGAGGTTCACGAAAATCCTCCCCGGAACGGGGAGGGGGACCATGCGCAGCATGGTGGAG
>CAXSHP010000002.1:42630-43339 GCA_964236935.1 uncultured Sphingomonadaceae bacterium | reverse complement strand
CGAGCGGCGGAGAGACCCTGTTCCAGCCCGTCGGGCGGCGGCTCCTCGCGGCGCGCCGGCGTGGCTGGGTCGCGCGCCTGCAGACGCTGCCGGCCCGCGACGGGCTCGGCTTCTTCGTCGGGCTCGCGGGGCGGCCGCCCCCGCGCGACGACCCGGGCCGGCGCTGACCGGCGGGGTCAGGCGTCGGCGCGCTCCCGGCCGGGGATCGAGACCCCCGCGACCGTCCCCAGGAGGTCGCCCCGCCGCGACGCGCCGTTCGTCGCGATCAACTGCGCGGCGCTGCCCGAGACGATGCTCGAGGCGATGCTGTTCGGCCACCAGAAGGGCAGCTTCACCGGCGCGGGCGGGGCGAGCGAGGGCCTGTTCCGCGCGGCCGAGGGCGGCACCTTGCTGCTCGACGAGATCGCCGAGCTGCCGCTCGCGCTCCAGGCCAAACTGCTCCGCGCGATCCAGGAGCGCGAGGTGCTGCCCGTCGGCGCGACAAGGGCGATCCCGGTCGACGTCCGCATCGTCGCCGCAGCCAACCGCGATCTCGCCGGCGAGGTCGCCGCAGGGCGGTTCCGCGCCGATCTCTACTGGCGGCTCAATGTCCTCCCGCTGACGCTGCGCCCGCTCGCCGAGCGCCCGCTCGATATCGCGGCGATCGCGGCGACGCTGATGCTGCGCCACACCCGCGCCGACGAGATCTTTCCCTGGCCGACGCCGCGGG
>CAXSHP010000002.1:15904-42577 GCA_964236935.1 uncultured Sphingomonadaceae bacterium | reverse complement strand
ATGGCGCACGATTGGCCCGGCAACGTCCGCGAGCTCGAAAACGTCCTCCAGCGCGCACTGCTGCTGCGGAGCGGCGAGCGCATCGACCTCGGCGATCTGTCGCTCGAAGGGTCGATCCCGTCGGCGCCGGCGGCCTCGTCGAACGTGCTCGCGTTCCATGCGCGCTCCGCCCAGATCGCGCGGCTCGCCGACGTCTCGCGTCACAGCGAGGCGCAGGCGATCCGCGAGGCGCTCGACGCGACCGGCGGCCACCGCAGCCGCGCCGCCGCCCGCCTCGGCATCAGCGAGCGCACCCTGCGCTATCGGCTCGCCGACATGCGCGCGACCGTGGCGGCCTGAGGAACATGGCGATGAACCCGATCAATCCCGCCAGCCTGCTGGCGATGCGCAGCCAGATCCTCCAGCAGAACAGCGCGCTGCAGAAGGCCGCCGGCATCGGCGCGCCCGACGCGGCGAAGGGCGCGCCCGCCACCACCGGCACCGATTTCGGCGCGGCGATGAAGGGCGCGCTCAAGCAGGTCAATACGATGCAGACGCAGGCGGCGGACCTGTCCGGCTCCTACGAGCGCGGCGAGACCACCGATATCGCCGCGGTGATGCTCGCGCGCGAGCAGGCGTCGGTCGGGTTCCAGGCGACGCTGCAGGTGAGGAACAAGCTCCTCGCCGCCTACAAGGACATCATGAGCATGCCGGTTTGATATGGCAGAGATCGCCGCTTCCTCGACCGATCTGGTCACCACGTCCCGCCAATTGCCGGTGACCGTCCGCGGTGGCGGCGGCTCGGTGCTCGCCCGGTTGGCCGGGTTCACGCGCGATCCCGCGGTCGCGCGCAGCCTGCCGATGATCGGGCTGATCGCGTTGCTCGGCTTCGCCGCGCTGGCGTGGCTGTCGCTGCGCGAGGCGCCGCAGCGCGATCTCTTCGCCGGGATGGGCGACAGCGACAAGGAAGCCGCCGCCGGCGCGCTGGGGACGGCCGGCATTCCGTATGCGATCGACCGCTCGAGCGGCGCGCTGTCGGTCGGCGAGGACGATTTCTACAAGGCCAAGATGCTGCTCGCGAGCCAGGGTCTGCCCAAGGGCGCGCCCGACGGCGAGGCGATGATCGCCTCGCTGCCGATGGGCGCGAGCCGCGCGGTCGAGGGCGAGCGGCTGCGCGGCGCGCGCGAGATGGATCTGGCGCGCACGATCGAGGCGATCGACGCGGTCGAGAGCGCCAAGGTCCACCTCGCGGTCGCGCAGCCGAGCGCGTTCCTGCGCGACGAGGCCCAAGCTCAAGCATCGGTGATGCTGCGGCTGCGCTCGGGGCGGAGCCTCAATGACAATCAGGTCCAGGCGATCGTCCATCTCGTCGCTTCGTCGGTGCCGGGGCTGTCGCCCGACGCGGTGTCGGTGGTCGATCAGGCCGGGCGGCTGCTGTCGCAGCCGGGCGGCGATCCCGAGGCGCAGGCGACCGACCGCCAGGTCGGCGTGCAGACGCGCGTCGAGGATCGCTACCGCCGCTCGCTCGCCGCCTTGCTGACGCCGATCGTCGGCGAGGGCAATTTCACCGCCGAGGTCCATGCCGACCTCGATTTCGCCGAGACCCAGGCGACGCGCGAGAGCTTCCCCAAGGACGACGTCGCGGTCCGCGCCGAGCAGGGCACGCGGACCAATGACGACGCCGGGGACGACATCGCCGGCGGCAATCCGACCGCGGTGGGCATTCCCGGCGCCTTGTCCAACGAAGCACCGCCCGCGTCGAAGATCGTCGCTACGCAGAACGCGCCGGCCAAGCCGGCCGCCCCGCCGACGCCCGGCCAGCCGACAGCGCCCGACAAGATCAACGAGACCTACAACCGCAGCTTCGACGTCGGCCGCGAAGTCTCGGTGACGAAGAACCCGGTCGGTACGGTCAAGCGGCTATCGGTCGCGGTCGCGCTGCGCGACATCCCCGGCAAGCGCCGCACCGCGCAGGAGATCGCGGCGATCCAGGATCTGGTCAAGGGCGCGATCGGCTTCGATGCGGCGCGCGGCGATGTCGTCGCTCTGTCCTCGCGCAAGTTCGCCGATGTCGCCGACGACGCGCCCGCGCCCTTCTACGACGCCTCCTGGTTCGACATGCTGGTGCGCAACGTGACCGCGCTGCTGGTCGCCGCACTGATCGTGTTCGGGATCGCCCGCCCCCTGCTCAAGCGCCGCGCCATTGCCGCGCCCGCCGCGCCGGCCAGCACCAAGGTCCGCGCCAAGATCGGCGGCGAGATCGCCAATGCGCTCGCCGACCAGTCGGGCGATCCCACGGGCCGCGTCACGCTCGACATGATCGAGGCGGCGCCGGGCTATACCGCGCGCGCCGCGCTGATCCGCAATTTCGTCCGCCAGGATCCCGATCGCGCCGCGCTGGTCGTGCGCGATCTGATCCGTTCCGACATGCCGCTGGAAGGCGCGCGATGAGCGAGCAAGGCGATATCCGCGCCGCCGGCCCCGCGGGGAGCCAGGCCGCGGCGATCCTGCTGATGCTGCTCGCCGAGGAGGAAGCGGCGCAGGTGCTCAGCCGGCTCGAGCCGGCCGAGGTCCAGCATCTCGGCGGGGCGATGTTCGACGTCGCCGACGTGTCCGAGGACGAGGTCGACGAGGTGCTCGACCAGTTCGTCGGCCGCGCGCGCGCGCGGACTTCGATCGGCTTCAGCGCCGACACCCAGATCAAGGGCATGATGGAGCGCGCGCTGGGGGCCGACAAGGCCGAGAAGATGCTCGCGCGGATCACGCCGCCGACGCGTTCGAATTCGCTCGACGCGCTCAAGTGGATGGATGCGGACACGATCGCCGCGATGATCGCGCACGATCATCCGCAGATGGCCGCGGTGGTGCTCGCGCATCTCGATCCGCCGGTCGCCGCCGACGTGCTGCAATTGCTCGACGAGGGTGCCCAGGCCGACATCATCTATCGCGTCGCGACGCTCGGCCCGGTCTCGCCGGAAGCATTGGCCGACGTCGAGCGCGCGCTGCTGCGCCAGGTCACGCAGGGGACGCCGCCGACTTCGGCAGTGCGCGGCGGCGCGAGCGAGGCGGCCAAGATCGTCAACAACACCAAGACTGCGAGCGAGCAGCGCATCATCCGCGCGCTCGGCAAGCTCGACAAGGTGCTCGCGCGCAAGATCGAGGACGAGATGTTCGTGTTCGACAATCTGATGGCGGTCGACGAGAAGAACCTCGGCACGCTGCTGCGCTCGGTTGACAACGACATCCTCGTCGTCGCGCTCAAGGGCTGCGAGCCCAATCTGCGCGACAAGGTATTCGGCTGCATGTCGAGCCGCGCCGCCCAGTCGATCCAGGACGAGATCGCCGAGCGCGGGCCGATGAAGCTCGCCGAGGTGCAGGAAGCGCAGCGTGCGATGCTCAATATCGCGCGCGACCTCGCCGCCGCGGGCACGATCAACCTCGGCGGCAAGGGGGACGGCGATTATGTCTAGCCCGGATCGAGATTCGCGCGCCGGCCTCCCCTCCCTGCAAGGGAGGGGCTGGGGGTGGGTGCGCGCGTCTGCGCGCCCGAGAGAATCATCGTCGATCGAGACAAAAGCGTCGGACGAGGCATCGAGCCTCGCCCGCCGCTGCACCCACCCCTGCCCCTCCCTTGCAGGGAGGGGAAATTGATCGCGACCGTATCCAGTCTGTGGAGCGCCGAGATTGCCGGGGACGCCGCGGCGGTGTCGCCGTGGACACGGACGCCGGCGCAGGGCTTCACGCCCCTGTCGGCGGAGCGCGACGACGGGCGGCGCGGACCCGAGCCGGTGCTCGATGCGGCGGGTGAGCGCGCGCTCGGCTACGCCGAGGGTCATGACGACGGGCGGCGCGAGGCCGAGGCCGAGCTCGCCCGCGAGCGCGCGGCGATGGCGCGGCTGGTCGAGGCGGTCGAGACGATGCAGCCCGAGCCGACCCAGGCATTGGCGGCGTTGCTCGCCGAGACGGTCGAGCGGCTCGTCCGCCAGATCGTCGGCGCGGTCGAGATCGATCAGGCGATGCTGCTCGCGCGGACGCAGGCGGCGGCGGCGCTGATCGGCGAGGAGACCCAGCCGGCGACGCTCAGGCTCAATCCCAAGGACATGGCGCGGCTCGAGGGTGCGACCCTGCCGGTGGCGATGGCCTCCGACGCGAGCATAACCGAAGGCAGCATGCGGCTCGAGACGAGCGACGGCTGGATCGAGGACGGCGCCGAGGTGCGCCTGGAGAAATTGCGCGCGGCGCTCGACACTATGGGCGCGGCACGATGAGCGGGCTGATGACGCGCCAGGCCGCGGCGATGCTCGATCGGGTCGACGCGGCCGAGTTCGGCCCGCGCCGCATCGGGCGGCTGGTCGCGTTCGACGGGCTGATGCTCGAAGCGACCGGCTTCGTCCAGCCGGTCGGCGCGAATGCCTGCGTGATCGATGCGGAGGGACATAAGGCGCGCGCCGAGGTGGTCGGCTTCCGCGGCAATCGCACCTTGTTGATGGCGCTCGATCATGGCGCGCCGCACAGCGCGGGCGCGCGGGTCGAGCCCGATCGGCGCGGCGGCGCGGCCGAGGTCGGCGATGCGCTGCTCGGCCGGGTGATCGATGCGCTCGGCACGCCGCTCGACGGGCTCGGCGCGATCCCCACGGCCAAGCGCTGGCCGCTGATGGGGCGGATGGGCAATCCGCTCGATCGCGCGCGCGTGACCGCGCCGTTCGATACCGGCGTGCGCGCGATCAACGCTTTGCTCACCGCCGGCATCGGCCAGCGGATCGCGATCGTCGCCGGATCGGGCGTCGGCAAGTCGGTGCTGATGGGGCAGATGCTCCAGGGCGCCGAGGCCGACGTGATCGTCGTCGGCCTGATCGGCGAGCGCAGCCGCGAGGTCGCCGATTTCCTCAGCACCAAGCTGACCCCGGCGACGCGCAGGAAGAGCGTGGTCGTCGCGGTGCCGGCCGATCACCCGCCGGTGTTGCGCCTGCGCGCGGCGATGCGCGCGACCGCGATCGCCGAATATTTCCGCAGCCAGGGCAAGCGCGTCCTGCTGCTGCTCGACAGCCTCACGCGCGTCGCCCACGCGCAGCGCGAGATCGGGCTGTCGCTGGGCGAGCCGCCGACGATGAAGGGCTATCCCCCGTCCGCGCTCGGGCTGATCCCGCGGCTGATCGAACGCGCCGGCGCCGACGTGCGCAGCGGCGGATCGATCACGGCGCTTTATACCGTGCTCGCCGACGGCGACGACCAGGACGATCCGATCGTCGACACCACCCGCGCGAGCGTCGACGGGCATGTCGTGCTGTCGCGCGCGCTGGCCGAGCAGGGCGTGTTCCCGGCGATCGATGTCGGCCGCTCGCTCAGCCGGGTGATGAGCGACATCGTCGATCCCGCGCATGGCGCCGCCGCGGCGTCGCTGCGCCGGCTGTGGGCGGCCTATGAAGAGAATCGCGACCTGATCCTGATGGGGGCGTACCGCGAGGGCGCCGATCCGCTGATCGACGAGGCGTTCGCGCGTCGCCGCGACATGCTCGACTTCCTCCGCCAGGCGCCGGGCGAGCGGATCGGCTTTGCCGCATCGCGCGCCGAATTGCTCGAAAGGTTCGGGGCATGAAGCGCCTCGCCGCTACCCGCGCGCGGATCGCGCGCGTGCGCCGTATCGAGCATCTCCACGCCGTCGCCGCGGCGAATGCGGCCGACGGCGCGGTGATCTCGCTCGAGACCAGCGTGTCGCGGCTGAGCGAGATGCGCAGCGGGCTCCTCGGCAGCGGATCGGGCACGAGTAACGGCATGACGCTCGCCGGGGTCCACGAGCTGGCGAGCCGGCTCGATCATGCGCATGCCAGCCTGGCCGACGCGATCGTCGGCGCGCGCGCGACCGCCTCGGCGCGGACCGAAGCGCGGCATGAAGCGCGCCGCCGCCAGGAAAGCGCGGACAAGCTCGACGCGCGCGCCGCGGCCGCGCTGGCACAGCATGCCGAGCGGCGGCTCCAGGGCCTCGGGCGGCGGATCACGTCGCGCAACGGGGAGGACGGCGAATGATCGCTGCCGTGCCTTCGTCGCCGATCCTGCCCGCGACAGGTGTCGACAAGCCGGCCGAGCCGGCCGCCGGGTCGATCGAAGCGCTGTTCGCGGCGCTGATCGCCCATGCCGCCGTCCCGCCGAATCCGGCGCCGCCTATCCCGGGCGACGCCCCGGCCAAGGCCGCCGCGCCGGCCGACGACGATAGTTCGACCGATGCGGACGCGACCGTTCTGCCGAATCTTGGCCAGCCGATCGATCCGCTCGCCGGCCTGTCGGCGTTCGCGGCGCTGATCGCGGCGTCGCAACCCGCGCCGGTGGTCGCAGACAATCTTCCTGCGCCGCCGAGCGTGCCTGCAACCTCGGCGAAAGGTGCGGCGCCGGTGGCACCGCCGCCCTCGCCGCCGATCGTTCCGGCAGAAGCGGCCGCGAAGCCCGGAGAACCGACCACGCCCGCTGCGCCGGTTTCCGCCGATCGTATCGCCGCGGCGATGGAGGCGTTGAAGGCGGCGGTATCGAATGCGTCGACCGATCCGACGGTAGCGAAGGTCGCCGGCGGGCTCGAATCGGCGGCGATCGTCCAGCCAGCCGGCGCGCCGTCGTTGCCGTTGCCACAGTCCCAGACGACACCGGCACCGCCAGCGCCGCCGCACACCGTCGCCGAGGTCCCTCCGCGACCGATGGCGGCCGAGCCCGCCGCGAAGCCCATCGCCGTAGCTGACGCGCCGCACGTCAAGCCGAGCCGCAATCGCAGCCGCGGCGACCTGTCTCCTGCGGTCGTGGACGCGAGGATCGAGCGCATGCCGGATCTTCCCGCCGGCGCGAATCCCGTCGCGCTGCCGTCTGCCGCCACGCCGGTGAATATCGCGTCGGCGGGCTCCGCGCCGGCCCCGATCGCCGACACGCTCGGCCAGCACCGGCTCGATCTCGCGCACGACGGCGCGTGGCTCGACCGCCTCGCGCTCGATATCGCGCAGAGCGCGGCGAGCGACCGGCAGCTGCGCTTCCAGCTCAATCCCGAGCATCTCGGCGCGCTCCATGTCGAGCTCAGCCGTGGTGGCGAAGGCACCTCGGTGCGGCTCAGCGCGGAGACCGACGCGGCGCGGACCATCCTCGCCGACGCGCAGCCGCGGCTGATCGCCGAGGCGCGCGCGCAGGGGCTGCGCATCGCCGACACGCATGTCGACCTCGCCGGCCGCGGCGACGGCCAGCGCCAGGCGCCCGTCCAACCCGAGGCGCTCGTCCGGACGGTCCGCGCCGCCACCGAACTCGAATCCCCCGCGCCGCAGCGCGGCCGCCAGGAGCGTTACGCATGAGCAGGAAACCCGCAGTCGCCGCGGACGAGGCCGCCCCCGCCAAGCAAGGCGGCAAGCTCAAGAAACTGCTGATCATCGGCGGCGGCATCGTGCTGGCCGGCGGCGGCGGCGCGGCCGCGGCGGTCTATACCGGCGCGTTCGGGCTCGGCGCGAAGCACGAGGCCGAGGATCCGAACCGGCCGAAGCTGATGCTGCGCGCCGGCGGCGAGGAGGCCGCGCCCAAGGACGTCGCGAAGCTCGATCCGGCCAAATACAAGGCGACCTATTACACGCTCGAGCAGAATTTCATGTCGAACCTGCGTGATTCCGACGCCTTCGCGCAGGTCTCGCTCGGCGTGTCGACCTTTTACGACCATCATGTCGTCGACAATCTCAAGGACAATGAGATGCCGGTGCGCTCGGCGGTGCTGCTCGTGCTGGCGGATCAGGATCCGTTCGCGATCGCCACGCCGCAGGGCAAGAAGCATCTCCAGCAGGAGCTCAAGCTGGCCATCAACGATGTCCTGAAACAGAAGGCCGGCTTCGGCGGCATCGACGACGTCTATTTCACGAGCTTCATCATCCAATGACCGGCGCCACGCCGCTTGACGGCCGCGAGGCCGATGCGCTGCACGCCGAGCTCGGCGTGCAGCCGTTCGCGCTCGGGCGCGAGGCGCTGCGCCCGGTCGCGCGGCTCGCCGGGCTCGAGCGGATCAGCGAGCGGATGGCGCGCAATCTGCGCGGGGTGATCGAGCCGCTGGTCAAGGCCAAGCCGCAGGTGCTCGCCGAGCCGCTCGACACCTGCCGGTTCGAGGCATGGCGCGATGCGCTGCCCGCGTTCACCAGCCTCGGCCTCTATCGCCTGCCGCCGCTCAAGGGCGGCGTGCTGATCGCGCTCGAGCCCGATTTCGTCACGCGGATGGTCGACGCTTTCTATGGCGGCAGCGGCGCCGCGGGCAAGCCGGGGCCACGCGCGACCGAATTCACCGCCACGGAAGAACGCCTCGCCGCGCGGCTGGCCGATGCGGTGGTGGAGCAGATCGTCGACGGCTGGTCGGGCGTCGCCAAGCTCGTCCCGACCCCGGCGCTGCGCGAGACCAATGCGGCCTACGCCAGCCTGGTGCGCGCCGACGAGCAGGTCGTCGTCCAGCGCTTCGGCGTGGTTGCCGGCCCCGCCGGCCCGACGCGGATCGACATCGTCTATCCGCTCGCGTCGCTGCGGCTCTACGAGGCGCAGCTCGGCGCCAAGGTCCATGACGACGCCGGCCATGCCGATGCCGACTGGCGCGCGCGGATGGCCGCCGCGCTGCGGGACGTGCGCCTGCCGGTGCGCAGCGTGCTCGCGCGGCCGAGCCTGTCGCTCGCCGAGCTGATCAATCTGAAGCCGGGCGACGTGATCCCGATCACGCTCGCCCCGAAAGTACCGCTGATCGTCGCCAACAAGCGGCTTGCCCAGGGCACGATCGGCGAACAGGACGGACGCGCGGCGCTGATGATCGAGACGATCGATGCCGACGCGAACAAAGGGAAGACGAGATGAGCGACATGACCGAAGCGCCCTTCGCGCCGGCCGACGGGGGCACCGCGGCGCGCAATTATCGATTGCTGTCCGATGTGCCGCTGCGGCTGTCGGTCGAGGTCGGCTCGACCTCGCTCAAGCTGAGCGAATTGCTCGAGCTGGCCGAGGGCTCGGTCGTCGAGCTCGATCGCCAGGCCAACGAGCTGCTCGACATCCTCGTCAACGGGACGCTCGTCGCGCAGGGCGAGGTGGTCACCGTCAACGGCCGCTTCGGCATCCGCGTGGTCGAGGTCGTCGCGACCGACGCGCGGCTCGCGGGCGTCGAGCGGCGGGGGTAGAGCCGGATATCAACGAGACTCGTTCTCCCGCGAAGGCGGGAGTTCAGCCCTGACAAACCGCCTTGGTCCGGGTCTGGGCCCCCGCCTTCGCGGGGGAACAAGGCAAGTCATCGGGCGCCGAGGGTTACGAATAATTAACCATGATGGGGCAGTCGGGTGACATGACGATCACCTACCTGCTCAATGTGCTGCTGATGCTGGTGCTCGTCGCCGGCATGGCGGTCGGCGCGATCTGGCTGACGCGCAAGCTCCAGCCGGGCTTGAGGATCGGCCAGCGCAACCGCGCGGTCAAGCTGATCGATGCGCTGCCGATGGGCGCGATGGGGCGTCTCGCGGTGGTCGAGTTCGAGGGCAAGCGCCTGCTCATCGCGGTGTCGCGCGGGCGGATCGAATTGCTGTCGGAAGCGCCGATCGCGGCGGAATATCTCGATGACGGGGAGTAGCTTCCCCTTCCGTTCCTCCCCCGTCATTCCCGCGGAAGCGGGAATGACGGGGAGGAGAGCAGCCGCGGTCGCGCTCGCCGTCGTGCTCGCCCTGCTCCTCGCATTCCCCGCCTTCGCGCAGATGCCCGCCGCACCTCCCAGCCCGCTCGGCCGCGCGCTCGGCCAGATCTCGGGGGACGGCAAGTCGCTCTCGCTCTCGCTGCAGATCCTCGTCCTGATGAGCCTGCTGACGGTGCTGCCGTCGCTGATCCTGATGATGACGAGCTTCACCCGGATCATCATCGTATTGTCGATCCTGCGCCAGGCGCTCGGGCTGCAGCAGACCCCGCCGAACCAGGTGCTGGTCGGTCTATCGCTGTTCCTCTCGCTGTTCGTGATGCGGCCCGCGATCGATCAGATCAACGCCACCGCTTACACGCCCTATGGGGCGGGGCAGATCCCGATCGAGGAGGCGATCAGCCGCTCGGGGAGCGTGCTCCACGGCTTCATGGAACGGCAGGTGCGCCAGAGCGACCTCACATTGTTCGCCAACCTCGCGAAAGTCCCGCGCTTCGCCAAGCCGGCGGACATCCCTTTCTCGATCCTGTTGCCCGCGTTCGTCACCAGCGAGCTCAAGACCGCGTTCCAGATCGGCTTCCTGATCTTCCTGCCGTTCCTGATCATCGATCTGGTGGTGGCGAGCACGCTGATGGCGCTCGGCATGATGATGCTGTCGCCGACGATCATCTCGATGCCGTTCAAGCTGTTGCTGTTCGTGCTGGTGGATGGCTGGGCCCTGACGATGGGGTCCTTGGCACAGTCGTTCGGATGAGCTTCGCCCTTCCTTCCCCGCTGTCCCGAGCGGTGGCGGGGTAAGGTATGGACCCCGCCTCTCCCGAATATTTCATCGGCGTGGCGCAGCAGGCGCTGTGGATTCTCGCGCTCGCCTCCGCGCCGATCCTGATCCCGGCGCTGGCCGCTGGGCTGATCCTCGGCATGATCCAGGCGGCGACCTCGATCAACGAGCAGACCTTGAGCTTCGTCCCCAAGCTGATCGTGGTGGCGATCTGTCTGGCGTTGTTCGGCGGATCGATCCTCTATCTGATCGCCGATTTCACCCGCGAGATCTTCGCGCGCCTGCCCGACATCACGCGTTGACGCGCGATGCTGCCTGAGGGCTTCGCTGGGGTCGAGGCGCAGCTGTGGCTGTGGCTGGTGGCGATGATCCGCCCCGGCGCGGCATTCTTCGCGGCGCCGGTATTCGGCTCGCCCTCCGTTCCCGTGCAGCTGCGGCTGATCGTCGCGTTGGCGATCGGCATCCCGGCGCTGGCGGGCGCGCCGTTCGATCTGCCGGTCGACGGGATCGCCTCGGTCGCCGGGGTGATGCTGGTGGCGGGCGAGGTGCTCGTCGGGCTCGCGCTCGGCTTCGCGGTGCAGATCGGCTTCTCCGCGGCGATGCTCGCGGGCGAGGTAATCGGCAATGCGATGGGGCTCGGCTTCGCGAGCATGATCGATCCGGGTAGCGGCGCTTCCAGCCCCGCGCTCGGCCAGTTCCTGTCAATCCTCGCGACGCTCCTGTTCCTCGCGATGGGCGGGCATCTGATGCTCGCGACGATCGTGATCGACAGCTTCCATTCGCTCCCGCCGGGGCAGGCGTGGGTGAGCTTCGACCGGCTGCATGGGCTGGTGTTGTTCGGCGGTGATCTGTTCGCCGCCGGGCTCGCGATCGCGCTGCCGGTCGGCTTCTCGCTGGTGCTGATCCAGATCGTGATGGGGGTGCTCGCGCGCTCGGCGCCGGCGATGAACCTGTTCGCGGTCGGCCTGCCCGCGACCTTGCTCGCCGGGCTGGTGCTGATGGCGATCGCCGCGCCGACGATGGGCGAGGGGATCGTCGCGGCGATCCAGCGCGGGCTCGATCTCGCGCGCGCGCTGGCGGGGGGCTGAGCGATGGCCGATACGCCCGATCGCGACCAGAAGACCGAAGCCCCGACGCAGAAGCGCCGGCGCGATGCGGCGGAGAAAGGCGACGTCCTCCAGTCGCGCGAGCTCGGCGCGGCGATGGTCGTGCTCGCCGGCGCGGGCTGGATCGCGCTGGCCGGGCCGCTGATGCTCGGCGCGCTCGAGCGGATGCTCGCGGGCGCGCTCGCGATCGATCCGGCGGCGGTGCGCGATTTCGATCCGGCCGGGGCGGCTCTCGCGATGGTCGGTGCGATCGCTTTGCCGTTGCTGTCGCTGTTCGCGGTGACGCTCGCGGCGGCGATCGGCACGCCGGCGCTGCTCGGCTCGCTCGGCTTCCGCTGGGGCGCGATCGGCTTCAAGGCGGACAAGCTCGATCCGCTGGCGGGCCTGCGCCGGATCTTCGGGCTGCAGGGGCTGGTCGAGCTCGGCAAGTCGCTCGCCAAGGTGATCCTGCTCGGCGGGGTCGGCGTATGGCTGATCATGGGCCAGACGCGCAGCCTGACCACGCTCGGCCGCGGCGAGATCGTCCCGGCGCTCGCCGAGCTCGGCCATATCTTCGTCATCGCGATCATGGTGATGGCGCTCGCGCTGGCGGTGATCGCGGGGATCGATATTCCCGCGCAGATCATGCAGCGCGGCGGGCGCCTGCGCATGACCAAGCAGGAGATCAAGGACGAGACCAAGGAGACCGAGGGCTCGCCCGAGCTCAAGGGCGCGATCCGCCGCCGCCAGGCCGAGGTGCTGCGCGGCTCGGCGCGCACCGCGATCACCGAGGCGACGGTGGTGCTGACCAATCCGACGCATTTCGCCGTCGCGCTGCGCTATCGCCCCGGCCTCGACGCCGCGCCGACCGTCGTCGCGCGCGGGCGCGGCGCGACTGCCGAGGCGATCCGCGCGCTGGCGGGCGAGAGCAAGGTGCCGATTCTCAGCTATCCGCAGCTCGCCCGCGCGATCTATTTCACGACGCGTGCCGGCCAGGTGATCCGCGAGGATCTCTATATCGCCGTCGCCACCGTGCTGGCGTTCGTGTTCAACGTCGACGAGGCGATGCGGCGCAACGCCGTGCCGCCCGTGGTCGAGGTGCCGCCCGCGGCGCGCTTCGATGAAAGCGGTGCCGCGCAAGTTTAGACATATCACCCCCACCGCGAGTCTTTCATTGAAGAAAACCGCAGCGCTGCCGTTGCTAAGGTCCGGCGGAGCATGTGGAGGCGGCAATGGCCGACGGCATGCGGATTATCGGTTCATCGCGGCGGGACGGATCGTCGGGCAAGGGGATCATGCGCGCGCCGCAAGGCCGGCGCCGTCCCGCACCGGCCGACGATCGCGCGGAGGAGGCGCCCCCGCCGCCCGATGGCGCGCTGGCCGAAACGCGGGCGCGGATCGCCGCCGCGATGTCCGACGTCGGCCAGCTCCAGGCGATGCTCGAGGCGGCGATGGATCAGGGCGCCGAGGATCCCGGCGCGATCGCCGCCGCGCATGCGCTCGCCGCCCGGATTTCGACCAATCGCGGCGATTCGATCGCCGCCCAGGCGTGGATCGAGGCGGAGACGGTCAAGCTCGTGATCGAGCGCTAGCGAGCGGGGGAAATCGCTAAAGAAAGCGTCGCTTGCGCCGTTCCTTGAGACAGCGGGAGTGCCCTATGACGACTTCGATCATCTCAGCGCTCGGCGGCGGATCGGGCATCGACACGACCGCTTTGGTCACGCAGCTGACGGCTGCGGCGCGCGCGCCGAAGGATGAGGCGGTGACCGCGCGCGACACGCTCAACAAGGCGCGCGTGTCCTCGCTCGCGACCGTTTCGAACGGGATCGACAATTTCGCGACGGCGCTGGGCGCGCTCGTGTCGGGCGGCACGCTCTTCACCCAGCCGACCACGTCGGACGCCACCGCGCTGAGCGCGACCGCCTTGCCGGGATCGCGGCTCGGCAATCTGTCGGCGCAGGTCGAGGTGCGCCAGCTCGCGCAGCCGCAGTCTTTGGTCTCGGCCAGTCTCGCGTCGGCGGGCACGGCGGTCGGCCAGGGCGCGCTCGTGCTGACCGTCGGCGGCGTCGCGGCGACGATCACCGTCAATGCGGGCAACGACAGCCTCGCCGGGCTCGCCGGCGCGATCAACGCCGCCGCGGCCGGCGTCACGGGGAGCGTGCTGACCGACGAGAATGGCGCCCGCCTCGTGATCAAGGGCGCGACCGGCGCGGCCAAGGCGTTCACGCTCGCCATCGCTGCGGGCGCCGCCGCCGGACTGGCGCGTTTCACCTACGATCCGGCGAGGACCGGGGGAATGACGCGCGCGCAGGCCGCGCAGGATGCGCTGCTGCGCTACGACGGCGTCGACGTGACGCGTTCGGCGAACAGCTTCAGCGATCTCGTCCCCGGCGTGCAGATCGATCTCAAGCGCGCCCAGGCGGGGACGATCGTCACGCTCGGCGCGACCCGCCCGACCGAGGCGATCCGCCAGGGCGTGGCCGATTACGTCGCGTCCTACAACGAGCTCGAGGCGATGCTTCGCGACGCGACCGCACCGGCCGCCGCCGACGGCACCGGCGGCGGTTCGCTGCGCGGCGATGCGGGCATCCGCGACATGCAGCGGCGGCTGTCGCAGCTGAGCTCGATCGTGCTGAGCAGCGCTGGCGCCGGCCCGAAGACGCTCGCCGAAATCGGCGTGAAGACCAATCGCGACGCGACGCTGAGCCTCGATGCGGCGACGCTGTCCGCGCAGCTCGCCGCTTATCCGGACGCCGTCGAGGCGCTGTTCAACCCGAGCCAGCACAGCGACAATCCGCTGATCGCCATCACCAGCGCGGTCGGCAAGGCCAAGCCGGGCTCCTACGCGCTGAGCAACATCGTCGCCGCGAACGGGAGCACACCCGCATCGGGATCGATCGGCGGGGTGGCGGCGCTATCGTCGAACGTCAGCCTGATCGCGGCGTACAACAGCCCCGCGGTGGGCCTCGTCGTCGTGCCGAGCGGCAACGTCGCCAGCGCGACCGTGACGGTCGATCTCGGGCTCGGCGGCGCGCTCCAGGCGATCCGCGACACGCTGCGCGGCTCATCGGGGCCGCTCAGCGCGATCTCGAGCCGGCTGACCAAGGAAGCGGCGACGATCAGCGACGACAAGACGGCGATCGAGACGCGCTCGACCACCTATCACGATCAGCTGGTCAAGCAGTTCACCAACATGGAGCGCCGCGTCTCGGCGTTCAAGGCGACGCAGAGCTATCTCGAGCAGCAGATCAAGATGTGGACCAAGAGCGACGATTGATCGGCACAGGCGGAGCAGGGGGAATGACTTAGATGTTCAAGGCGCAGAGCTATGGCGGGAGCGCAGGCGCGCGCTATCGCAACATCGACATCGCCAGCCGGGTCGAGGGCGCGACGCCCCACCGGCTGATCGTCGTGCTGTTCGAGGAGCTGCAGCAGGCGCTCGACACCGGCGTCGCCGCGATGCGCCGGAGCGAGCTCGGCCGGCGCGGCGAGGCGCAGGCGCGCGCGCTGTCGATCCTCCAGGCGCTCGAAGCGAGCCTCGATTTCGAGCGTGGCGGTGAGATCGCGCGCGGCCTGGCCGCGGTCTATCGCGAGGCGCGCCGGCTGATCGTGGCGGGGATGCGCGAGGGCGATGCCGCGCCGGTGCTGGAGGCGGCGCAGATGGTGGGAGAGATCGCGGAGGCTTGGCGGGAGATCGGGTGATTGTAATCCAGCGCGAATGCTTGTGATTGGGGTTTTTCGGACGTTCGCTCAGCCGGTCCAGGACATCTCCCGAAGTTCAAGAGTTCGGGCGCGGGTCATGTCGCGCCAGCAACGCCCCGTCAGGATCGTGTGGATCGAGCCTTTGACTGTGTTGTACGCTTCGCAATTGGCATCACGGTACCGAAACCATGCCTTCTGCGCCTGGTTGAGCCTCAAGGCGTCCACCTCGGCGCGTGCAATGGCGGCGCGGTATTCAATATTGAGACGACGTTCCCACGTATCGGACTGAGACCTGAAGCACTCCGACATCTCCGTCGTGCTTCCGTCGCCGTACGCTAGGCAGTCGATATCGGGGGGATATTGATTCGGCGCGGCCGATTGGACCGATGCCAGGAGAGCTAGCAGCAGGATCACATGACACTCCTTAGAAGCGGTTGCCCCTCTTAGCGGGCGTCGAAGTGACCGCTAGTGCAGTCAGAGGTGGCCTTCCCGGTTAACTCTGCGACCCAGTCTTTCAATTCCACTCCGCGAGCATCCCCCGCAGGCGATCGAGCGCGGCTTTCTTGATCTGGCAGACGCGCGCGGCGCCGATGTCCATCGTTTGGCCGATCTCCTCGAGGTTCATCTCCTCGACGAAATAGAGCTGGAGCACCAGCGCCTCGCGCTCGGGCAGTTGCCCGATGCCCTCGGCGAGCGCACCCTTCAAGGCCGCGCGTTCGAGCGCCTGATCGGCGCGCTCCTCGACGTCGGCGAACCACATCGATTGATCCGAATAGACCTCGTCGAGCGAATCCTGGTGCACCGCCTGCACGCTGTCGACGAACGCGCGATAGGCGGCCGCTTCGAGCCCCATCGCCGTCGCCATCTCATCATCACCGGGCGCGCGGCCGAGCACGTTCTCGAGCCGCGAGCGCACGCCGAGCATCTCGCGGCGCTTGGCCATCGCCGAGCGGCACAGGGTCGCGTGGCGGCGCAGGTGATCGATCATCGCGCCGCGGATACGCATCGACGCGTAAGTCGAGAAGGCGAAGCCGCGATCCTCGAACGCATTGGCCGCTTCGACCAACGCGACCATGCCGATCTGAACGAGATCCTCGATATCGATCGCCGAGGAAACGCGGCCGTGGACATGCCACGCGATCTTGCGGACGAGCGGCATGTGCGCGCGCGCGAGCTGCGCCGGATCCTTCTTGACCGGGCGGCGCTGATAGGTCGCGGAAAATTCGCCGGGATCGCTCGCGGCTGCGGAAGACAGGCTCACCATGCCATTTCGGCCTCAGGTTCGGGTTCACGGGCAGTGGGCGCGCCGACCACGGCGACGACCTCGACCGGCTTGCCGTCGGGGATCTCGAGGAAGGACAGCACCGGCACCTCGCTCAAGTGCGGCCGCATCAGGCGCGACAGCGCGCGGCGTGCGATCGGCGAGGTGACGATCGCGAAGCGCTGCGCCGCGCCGACCAGCGGGGCGGACGCCTCGCCGATCGCCGAGACGATCCGCGCGGCGAGCGCCGGCTCGAACGGATGCGCGGCATTGGGCCCGGCGCGGATCGCCTGGGCGAGCAATGTCTCGAGCCCGGCGTCGAGCGTCACCACCGGCAGCGGCATGCGCACCGGCACCATCGTCTGGACGATCAGCGCGCCGAGGCGGAGGCGCACCGCCTCGACCAAGGCGATCGGATCGCTCTCCTCGCGCGCGCCGTCGACCATCGCCTCGGCGATGCGGCGGAAATCCTTGAGCGGCACGCCCTCGACCAGCAGCGCGCGGCACAGAGCGGCGATGCTCGCCAGCGGCAACGGGGCGGGGGTGAGGTTGGCGACGAGCTGCGGCGCGCTTTCCTTGAGCGAATCGAGCAGTTTCTGCGCCTCGTCCATGCCGAACAGATCGGCGGCGGCGCCCGCGATCGTCTGGTTGAGGTGCGTCGCGATCACAGTTGAGGGATCGACCACGGTATAGCCGGCGACGACCGCGTCGCCGCGCTTCTCGGGCGCGATCCACACCGCGTCGAGCCCGAAGCTCGGGTCCTTGACCGCGCGGCCCGCGATCGGCTCGTCGATGTCGCCGCTGTCGAGCGCGAGCAGATCCTCGGGCCAGCATTCGTCCTCGCCCATCACCACGCCCGCCACGGTGATGCGATAGGCGTTGGGCTCGAGCGCGAGATTGTCGCGCACGCGCACCAGCGGGACGACGAAGCCGAGCTCCTTCGACAGCTGGCGGCGGATGCCGGTGATCCGCGCCATCAGCGGCGCGCCCTTGCGCTCGTCGACCAGGCCGATCAGCGCATAACCGAGCTCGAGCCCGAGCGCCGCGCCGTCGGAGACCTCATCCCAGCCGATCGCGCTCGGGTTCGCCGGGGCCGCATCGAGCACCTCGGCTTCGACGATCGGCGGCGGCGCATGATGGAGCTTCCACGCGATGAACCCGGCGAGCGCGGCGGCAGGGAGGATGACGAAATGGGGCATGCCCGGCAGCAGGCCGAGGATGGTGAGGATGCCGGCGACCGGCATCCACGCCTTGGCCGAGCCGAACTGGCTGGTGATCTGGCCCGAGAGGTCGAGCGGCGACGACACCCGCGTGACGATCGCGGCGGCGGCGATCGACAGCAGCAGCGCGGGCACCTGTGCGACCAGCGCGTCGCCGATCGCGAGCAGCACGTAGGTCGACGCCGCCTGGCTGATCGACAGGCCGTGGCTGACGACGCCGAGCACGAGCCCGCCGAGGATGTTGACCACGAGGATCAGCACGCCGGCGACCGCGTCGCCCTTCACGAACTTGGACGCGCCGTCCATCGAGCCGTAGAAATCGGCCTCGGTCGCCACTTCCTGGCGGCGCGCCTTGGCTTCGGCGGGAGTGAGCAGGCCCGCGTTGAGATCGGCGTCGATCGCCATCTGCTTGCCGGGCAAAGCATCCAGGGTGAAGCGCGCCGACACTTCGGACACGCGCCCCGCGCCCTTGGTGATGACGACGAGGTTGATGATCATCAGGATCGCGAACACGAACAGGCCGACCGCATAGTCGCCGCCGATCAGGAAGCTGCCGAACGCCTCGATCACATGCCCCGCCGCGCCCGGCCCGCTGTGCCCGTCGACCAATACGACACGGGTCGAGGCGACGTTGAGCGCGAGGCGCAGCAACGTCGCGAACAGCAGCACGGTCGGGAACGACGAGAAATCGAGCGGCTTGGCCGCGTTCAGCGCGACCATCAGCACCGCGAGGCTGATCATGATGTTAGTGATGAAGCCGACGTCGAGCAGGAACGCCGGGATCGGCACCACCAGCAGCGCCACCAGCATGAGGGTGGCGAGCGGCAGGATGGCGCCGCGCCCCGCATCGAGCCACAGGGTGCGTTTCAATGCCTTCGTCGCCATCGCCGGTCAGGCTCCCAGGTTCGCGAGGAGGAGGTAGGCCAGCCGCGCGTTCTGCGGGTTGGGCGAGATCAGGCTAGTGCCGGCGGCGCCCTGCGACAGGCGCAGCTGCGCGAGATTGAGCTCGCGCGTGTCGAGCGCGGCGAGGGTCGTGCCCGGCAGGCCCGTCTCGGGCACGTAATTGGGATTGACGATCGTCTCGGCCGGGACTTCGCCGCCGAGCTTCGCGGCGAAGCGCGCGCGGATCTCGCCGAAGCTGCGCGGGGCGCCGGCCTTGTCGTAGAAGATGCTGGGGTTGGCGCGCGCCGCGGCGGGGAGGACGGCGGCGGCGCTGGCGGCGGGGTTCGCGTCCATCCCCTTGAGGAATCTGGTCGCGCCCGCCGGCCCGAGGAAATGCGCGAGATAGAGATCGACCGACTCGACGTCGCGGCCGAGCCGGCGCTCGAGCACCGCCTTGTTGTCCGACGCGAACTCGGCCGCCATCGTCGCCGAGACCTCGGGATCCTGGCGCAGCGCGAGGATCGCCTGGCGTGCCTGCGGGTCGGAGACCTGGAGCTTGCCGTCGCTGCCTTCGCCGATCGCATCCGCCGCCCATCCGAGCCCGTGCTCGGCGCCATGCTTCCTGACCACGCCGAGCCAGCTCTGCTCGATGA
This sequence comes from uncultured Sphingomonadaceae bacterium, assembly GCA_964236935.1. Taxonomy (GTDB): domain Bacteria; phylum Pseudomonadota; class Alphaproteobacteria; order Sphingomonadales; family Sphingomonadaceae; genus Solisphingomonas. Next base: position 23,362 of record CAXSHP010000002.1, on the reverse strand, counting down.
ACTGATAGAGGCCGGTCGCGCTCGAGGTCGCGGCCTTGGCCTCGGGATTGAACCCGCTCTCGATCTTGGCCTGGTGGAACAGATAGGAGAAGTCGACGCCGGTCGCGGCCGACGCCGTGGCGATCGCGTTCTGCACGCGTGCCCGCGTGCCGCCGCCTGCTTCGATCATGGTCGGTAGAGTCATGCAGCCCCCGTATCTCGGGGGCGTTTACGCAAAAGGCGTGCCAGTTTCAGGCGGGCGACAGCGTGCGATCAGGAAGTGAGCTGTCCGTCGCGGCGATAGACGATGGGGCCGGCCTGGCCGCGTCCGGCGGCGAGCAATTGCAGCCGCTGGCGGGTGTGGTCGGCCATCACGTTGACGCGGACCCGTGCCGCGTCGGCCAGGGCGAGCGCCTCGTTCGCGCGGGTCTTGATCGTGTCGTCCTGGCGCCAGCCGTCGATCGCCTTCACTCGGCCGAGCGCATGGCGATAATCAGCGGTGCTCGCCTCCACGGCCGCGGCATCGCACGCGTCGAGCGCGGCGATCAGCGCACGCTCGGCGGCAATCACGGCATCGAGCGCGTCCGACGACATCAGCCGGCGGTCGGCAGGTCGAGCGCGATCATCCTGTCGGCGATCGCCTGCGGATCGATGACGTAGCGGCCCGCGGCGATCGCCGTGCGCACCGCGGCGACCTTGTCGGTATCCACCGGCGCGCCCGCGGCGGCGAGCTGGACCGCCGGGCTCACCGGCGCGGCGCCGGCGGACGGATCAGCGGCGTCCGGCAGCTTCGGCGCGGCGCCACGCTGCGCCGCCTGGGCCCGCGCGGCATCGACCTGTCCGGCCCCTGCGCTTCCTATACCCTTGATCATCCTATCGTCCTTCCGCGCCATGGCCCTGCGGCCAGCGCCCCACCGCCTACGAAATATTTAACGGCACGCTCGATCATCACTTAAATCCGGCGAGCCGCACAAGCCCGATATCGACGACTTCGCCGACGATCGGCGGCCGATCGCGATCGATCCGGATGCGGATGCGCTGCCCCGCGGCGCCGTCCTCGTCGGCGATCCCGTCGCTCGACACGCTGAACGAACCGGCATCCGCGATGAGCTCGACCGGATCGCCGCGGCGGATCATCGGCGCCGACTTTTCCACCATCTTCTGATAGTTGGCAGCTGTGGATGCGCCGTTAAGCGGCACGCGGATGCGCCAGCCGAGCGCCGCGCAACGCAGCGCGACCGCGCCCAGCGCGGGCGGATCGATCGTCGCCGGGGTCGGGCAGGATGCGAGCTTGAGCCGCCGATCGATCGGCGCGGCGGGGCCGCCCGGCGTGCCGATGCCCGCGTCGAGCGCGCCGATCACGCGCGCCTCGAGCGTCGGGATGTCCTCGAACGGCGCCGCTTGGAGCGGGGCCGCGAGGGCCGTCCCGGCGATCGCGATCATCCAAAAAATCGTCTTCATCTGCGCAATCACCCGATGATCCGGGCGTACAAGAGCAAGAGGCGTGCCAGTCCATAGACGGTCACTTCCCGGCAGTCACCGTGAGCCGCTGGCCTCCGTCGACGCCGATCGCCGTTCCCGGAATCGCCACCTCGATCCGCCGCTCGTCGAGCCCCCCGGCGGAGACGGCGCGCGCGACCGCGGCGGTGCGCGCGGCGGACAATTCCCAGCCGTCGAAGCGGCGGCTGTTGCGATCGCTGCCGCGGCTCTCGATCCGCACCCGCTCGCGCCGCGCGGCCGCCTGCGCGCCGAGCCGTTCGAGCTGGCCGCGCGCGTCGGGCAGGAGCAGCGCCTCGCCCGGCTCGAACAGCTTTTTCGCGGCGATCTCGAAATGCCGGGCCTCGTGGGCATCCGCCCCCAGCGCCGCGCGCACGCCCGCGGCGACGTCCTTCGGATCGCCGTGGCGCGCCTGGAGCAGGACGAAGAAGCCGAGCAGCAGCAGGCACAGATCGGCGAAGCTCAGCGCCCAGCGCGGGGCGACCAACCGCTGCATCATGCCACCGGCCGCAGGTGATTGAGCGGGCGCGCCTCGCGCAGCGGCAGCTCGGCGCGCGCGATCGTCTCGAGCCGGTCGATCGCATCGCGCTGCCACGCGAGCTCGCCCGCCGACAGCCGCTCGAGCCGCGCCGCGATCGGCCCGGCGACGGCGTTGGCGAGCACGACGCCGTAGAGGGTCGTGAGCAAGGCCAGCGCCATCGCCGGGCCGATGCGCGCGGGATCGTCCATCCCCGCGAACATCTCGATCAGCCCGACGATCGTGCCGATCATCCCCATCGCCGGCGCCGCATCGGCCGCGGCGCGCCAGAAATCCTGCGCCGCGGCGTGGCGTGCGCGCCGCGCGGCGAGCTCGCTTTCGGCCCAATGGGCGAAGGCGTCGGCGCTCGGCGCGTCGGCCAGCTGCGCCGCGATCCGGCGGAGATAGGCCTGCGCGGTCCTCACCCGATCGGCGCACGAGATGTGGCGCACTTCTGCGATGGCGGCGATCCGGCCGACCGCGACGCGCGCGCAATGGCCGTCGGCGGCCGGGTCGGCGGCGAACAGCGGGCCGAGCGCGCGCACGGCGCGGGTGATGTCGTCGCGGGTCGAGCGCATCGCCGCGACGAGGAACGCGCCGCCACCGACGATCGCCAGCGCGGTCGGATCGAGGAAGCGCGTGATCTGATCGAGGATCGCCATCGTCTTACGCTCCCTGCGCTTGCCGCACCGGCAATGTTTTGCCGCCCCCCGGCAAGGCTCTGCCGCCGTGCCGCCCGGTCAGCCGCAAGCCCTTGAAAAAGCGCGCTCACCAATTCTGGCACGGGCTTTGCACCGGTGCCGGAGGGCTGCCTGTCCATCGTGAGTAACGGCGGATCGGCAGCGGGCTTTAGGGGGTGACGATATGGTCGACTCGCTCTTCGGAGTGCATGGCGCCGCGCTGACGCTGCGATCGCAGCGCCTATCGCTGCTCGCCGCGAACATCGCCAACGCCGCGACGCCGAACTACAAGGCGCGCGACATCGATTTCGACCAGGCGCTGGCGAACGCGACGCAAGGGAGTTCGCCCGATGCGGCGGCGGCAAGCGCCGTGCGCTACCGCGTGCCGATCTCGCCCTCGATCGACGGCAACACCGTCGAGCTGTCGACCGAGCAGACCGCGTTCGCCGAGAATGCGGTCAAGTACCGCACCACGCTTTCGTTCCTCGAAGGCCGCATCGCCACGGTGATGTCGGCGCTCAAGGGAGAATAAGCGATGGCCGGTCCCCTCTCGGTGTTCGACATCGCCGGGCGCGCGATGTCCGCCCAGCTCGTCCGCCTCAACACCACCGCGTCCAACCTCGCCAACGCCGGCTCGGTCTCGGGCAGCAAGGAGAGCGCGTTCCGGGCATTGAAGCCGGTGTTCCGCGCGGTCGGCGACCAGCCGGGGCTGCAGACCGTCCAGGTCGACAGCATCGCGACCTCGCAGACCGAACCGACCAAGCGCCACGACCCGACCCATCCGATGGCCGACAAGAACGGCGACGTGTGGGAGGCGGGGGTCGATAGCGCGGCCGAGCTGGTCGAGATGATCGAGACCTCGCGCCAGTATCAGAACAACGTCCAGGTCCTCCAGACCGCCAAATCGCTCACTCTCGACACATTGAGGCTCGGCAAATGACCAGCGTCACCGGCAATAATTATCTCGACTCGCTGTCGAACAAGACCGCGACCGCGGCGGCCGTGGCCAAATCGGGCGACAAGCTCGATCAGACCGCGTTCCTCAAGCTGATGACCACCCAGCTGCAGACGCAGGATCCGTTCAATCCGGTCGACAACACCCAGATGGTCGCCCAGATGGCGCAATTCTCGTCGGTCGCGGGCATCGCCGAGATGAACAACTCGCTCAAGACGATTTCCGACAGCCTCGCCGGCTCGCGCATCGGCGATGCGGCAAGCTGGATCGGCCGCGCCGCGCTGGTCACGTCCGATGTCGCGACGCCACTCGCCGACGGCAGCTATGCCGGGCAGATCGACCTGCCCGAAGACGCGACCGACGTCGCCGTCAGCCTGATCGACGCCAACGGTGCCGCTGTCCACAGCGAGAGCCTCGGCGCGCGCGCCAAGGGCACGTCCGGCTTTTCGTGGAACGGCAAGGACGCTTCGGGCGCCGTCGTTGCGACCGGCCCGCTGCGCCTCGTCATCTCGGCCACGGGCGCGAGCGGATCGCTCGCCGCCGACACCGCGACCTGGACCCAGATCGCCGGCGTCCATTCGCCCGCGGGCGGATCGGCCGCGAAGCTCGTCACCGGGCTCGGCCTGGTCGCGCCCGAGGAAGCCCTCAGCCTTTCCTGATCTTCTTATCCGAACGGAGCCAAGCCGATGTCCTTCTACACCTCGCTGTCCGGCCTCAAGGGCGCGCAGACCGATCTCGCCACGATCTCGAACAACATCGCCAACGTCGGCACCGTCGGCTTCAAGAAGAGCCGCGTCGAATTCGGCGACATCATCTCGTCCGCGCCGCTCCAGTCGACCAGCTCGATCGCCGGCCAGGGCACGCGGCTCAAGGGGATCAGCCAGCAGTTCACCCAGGGCGCGTTCGAATCCTCGGATCGCGCGCTCGATCTCGCGGTCTCCGGCCAGGGCTTCTTCGTCACGCGCGGCGGCGCCGGCAGCGGGCAGATCTCGTTCACCCGCAACGGCTCCTTCTCGATCGATTCGAACCGCTATGTCGCCGATTCGAGCGGCGCCTATCTCCAGGTGATGCCGGTCGACCAGCAGGGCCAGGCGACCGCGACGGGGCTGACCTCGACGCGCAATCTCCAGCTGCCGCTGACCTCGGGCCAGCCCAAGGCGACCAGCGTCCTCGATCTGTCGCTGTCGCTGCCGGCCGCGGCGGACCTGCCCGCACAGCGCGGCGTCTACAACAGCACCAACGTCTATGCGTTCGATCGCTTCGACGCGAACAGCTACAACCAGTCGACCGCCACCAGCGTGTACGACGCGCTCGGCAATCCGATCCCGGCGACGATCTACTTCACCCGCACCAAGGCGCCCGACAGCACCGATCAGACCAGCCAGTGGGAAGCGCGCCTGTTCGTCGGCAACGAGGAAGTCAGCTCGGATGCGAACGCCTCGGTGCAGCCGGCGCCGCTGACGCTCACCTTCGCGGCCACGGGGACGCTGACCGCGCCGGCTGCGGCCGTCACCTACGACGCGGTGCAGCCGAGCGGCGCCGCCTCGGCGATCGGCCTGACCGTCGATTTCGGCAGCGCGACGCGGCAGGCCGCCACACCGTTCACCGTCGCCGCCATGGCCCAGGACGGCTATGCCGCGGGCAAGCTCGACAATGTCACCGTCGGCCCCGATGGCCTCGTCACCGCCAGCTTCTCGAACGGCACCACCCAGGCGCTGGGCAAGGTCGTCATGGCCAATTTCTCGAATCCGGCAGGCCTGCGCCAGCTCGGCGACGCGCATTGGGCGGTGACCGGCAATTCGGGCGAGCCGATCATCGGCGAAGCGTCGTCGGACGGCTTCGGCACGATCCAGGCGGGCAGCCTCGAGCGCGCCAACGTCGACATCACCGAGGAGCTCGTCGCGCTGATCTCGGCGCAGCGCAACTTCCAGGCGAACGCCAAGGCGATCGAGACGGCCAACACGATGACCGACGCCATCGTCAACCTGCGCACCTGACGGTCGCTTAAGGGAGCCATTCGATGGATCGTCTCGCCTACACCTCCTTGTCCGCGATGCGCAGCGCGATGGCGCGGCAGGCGGCGACCGCGAACAATCTCGCCAATGCGTCGACCACCGGCTTCCGCGCCGAGATGGCCAACGTGCAGCCGCTGTGGGTGCAGGGGCCGGGCCTCGATACGCGCGTCGTTGCGTCCGAAGAGGTGATCGCGGCCGACACCAAGGCGGGCACGATCATCCAGACCGGACGCGATCTCGACATCGCGCTCAAGGGCGGCGCGCTGCTCGCGGTGCAGTCGACCGAGGGCGACGAGGGTTATACGCGGCGCGGCGATCTCCAGCTGAGCGACAGCGGGCTGCTGACCACCGGCGACGGCTTTCCCGTGATCGGCGATCAGGGGCCGGTCACTTTGCCGCCCGCCGACAAGATCACGATCGACGGGACCGGCGCGGTGTGGATCGTGCCGCAGGGCGACACCAGCGGCCAGACGCAGCAGGTCGCGCAGCTCAAGCTCGTCTCGCCGACCGGATCGAAGATCGTCAAGGCGACCGACGGGCTGTTCCGCGTCAAGGATGGCGGCGCGCTGCCGTCCGATCCCGACGCGCGCGTCACCGCCGGCGCGCTCGAGGGCTCGAACGTCGACGTGTCGAAGGCGCTGGTCGACATGATCGACGCCAGCCGCGCCTGGGAAACGCAGATCAAGCTCATCACCAGCGCCAAGGATATCGACAGCGGCACCGCCGACCTGATGCGGCTGCCCGACTGATGATTGCCTCCCATCGCTCGTCATCCCCGCGCAGGCGGGGATCCATAACCTCCGAACCCCTCAAGGCGGGAGCGCCGGAGAATATGGATTCCCGCCTGCGCGGGAATGACAGCGGAGGAGCAAGCTACCCCTCCTTAACGCTCTCTTCACCATGTTCCTGGAGCACTAAGCCATGACCAACGCCGCCCTTCAGGTCGCCCGCACCGGGCTCGACGCGCAGTCGACGCGCATGCAGGTGATCGCGAACAACCTCGCGAACGTAAACACCACCGGGTTCAAGCGCGACCGCGCGAGCTTCCAGACGCTCGCCTATCAGACGATCGTCGCGCCGGGCACCTCGTCCTCGGCCGAGGATAAATATGCCACCGGTCTGTCGCTCGGCTCGGGCGTGGAAATGACCGGCACCGCCAAGATCGACACGCAAGGGTCGGCCATCACCACCGGCAACGCGCTCGACATGGCGATCGAGGGCAACGGCTATTTCCAGATCCAGACGCCCGACGGCAAGACCGCCTACACGCGCGACGGCAGCTTCCAGCTCTCGTCGGAAGGCCAGATCGTCACCTCGGACGGCATGCCGCTGGTGCCCGCGATCCAGGTGCCGCAGGGCGTCACCTCGCTCACCATCGGCAACGACGGCACCGTCTCCGCCACGCTCCAGGGCGAGACCGCCCCGACCGAGCTCGGCAAGATCGAGACGGCGCGCTTTGCCAACGCCGCGGGCCTCGCCGCGCAGGGCAACAATTTGCTCACCGAAACCGCCGCCTCGGGCACCCCGCAGGTCGGCGAGCCCGGCCTCGACGGGCGCGGCCTGATCCATTCGGGCACGCTCGAGGGCTCGAACGTCAACGTCGTCCAGGAGCTCGTCGACATGATCGAGACGCAGCGCGCCTATGAGGTCAATTCGAAGATGATCAAATCGACCGACGAGATGCTGCAATATGTCAACCAGCAGCTCTGAGCGCGCGACGGTGATGATCCGCGTCCTGCTGTGCGCCGTTGCGCTCGCGACCCCGGCCGCGGCGCGCAAGCCCGATCCGTTCGCCTATGCGCCGACCTACGCGAT
>CAXSHP010000002.1:14301-15849 GCA_964236935.1 uncultured Sphingomonadaceae bacterium | reverse complement strand
CGGCTATGCGCCGCTCACTTCGGGCAGCCGCGCCTCGATGGTCGGCGACATCCTCACGATCGCGCTGGTCGAGCGCACCGCGGCGGTCAAGACCAACTCGGCCTCGACCGACCGCTCGGGCAATATCGGCATCATCCCGCCCGCGACCGGCCCGCTTTCGTTCTTTTCGCCGAGCGACGTGGCGGTCAGCGCCGGCGGCAAGTTCGACGGTAAGGGCCAGGCGGCGCAATCGAACACGCTCCAGGGCGAGGTCACCGTGACCGTCGCCGCGGTCTACCCCAACGGCACGATGCTGGTGCGCGGGGAGAAACTCGTCACGCTCAATCGCGGCGACGAATATATCCGCGTCTCCGGCCTCGTCCGTCCGGCCGATATCGGCCCCGATAACCGCGTGCCCTCCACCCGCGTCGCCGATGCGCGGATCAGTTACTCGGGCAAGGGCGAGATCGCGCGCGCCAGCTCGCAGGGCTGGTTGGGCCGCTTCTTCTCCCGCGTGAGTCCGTTCTGAGGATGCCCTCGATGCACCATTTCCTTCTTCCGCTTTGTCGAGCGAAGTCGAGACACGTTCGACGGTGGAACCTCCCTCGACTTCGCTCGGGATGGACGGTGTTGGGTGCCGTGGCGTGCGCATTATTGGCCGTGTCCACCCCCGCCCACGCCGAGCGGATCAAGGATCTCGGCACGTTCCAGGGCGTCCGCCCCAACCAGCTGACCGGCTATGGCATCGTCATCGGCCTCGCCGGCACGGGCGACGACAGCCTCGAATATGCCACCCAGGCGATGAAGGGCGCGGCCTCGCGCTTCGGCCTGCAGCTGCCGCCCGGCGTCAATCCGGCGCTCAAGAACGCCGCGGCGGTGATCGTCACCGCCGAGCTGCCGCCGTTCGCCAAGCCCGGCCAACTGCTCGACATCACCGTCGGCGCGCTCGGCAAGGCCAAGTCGCTGCGCGGCGGCACGCTGATCATGATGCCGCTGATCGGCGCCGACGGGCAGATCTATGCGATGGCGCAGGGCAATCTCGCGGTCGGCGGGCTCGGCATCGACGCCGCCGACGGATCGAAGCTGACCGTCAACGTCCCTTCGTCCGGCCGCATTCCCGGCGGGGCGACGGTCGAGCGCGCGGTCGACGCCGGCTTCGCCACCACGCCGGGCCTCACCTTCAATCTCGCCGAGGAGGATCTCACCACCGTCCGCCGCGTCGCCGATGCGATCAATCTCGAGCTCGGCGGCAATCGCGCGCGGGCGACCGACGCCGTCTCGGTCCAGATCGACGCGCCCGCCGGTGCCGAGGCACGCACCTTGCTGATGAGCCGGATCGAGAATCTCGTGGTGAACCCCGCCGACGCGCCCGCGCGGGTGATCGTCAACGCGCGCACCGGCACGGTCGTGATCAACGGCGCGGTGCGGATCGCGCCCGCCGCGGTCAGCCATGGCAAGCTCACCGTGCGCGTCGACGAGAACCCACACGTGATCCAGCCCGAGCCCTTTTCCAACGGCCAGACCGCGCTCGAGCCGAACAGCAATATCACGGTCGAGGAAAAGCGCTCG
>CAXSHP010000002.1:3588-14291 GCA_964236935.1 uncultured Sphingomonadaceae bacterium | reverse complement strand
CGCTCGTCGATGTTCGATTTCCATCCCGGCGCGTCGCTCGCGGCGATCGTCAAGGCGGTCAACGCGATCGGCGCCTCGCCCGCCGATCTCGTCGCGATCCTCGAGGCGCTCAAGCAGGCCGGGGCGATGAAGGCGGAGCTGATCGTCCTATGATCGCGCCCGTCTCCTCCCCGCCGGCGCCCGCCGCGGCGGACCAGGCCAAGCTCAAGACCGCCGCCAAGGCGTTCGAGGCGGTGTTCCTGCGCCAGATGATCGGCTCGATGCGTCAGGCCGGCCTCGGCGACGATATCCTCGGCTCGTCGGCGTCGGACCAGTTCCGCGACATGGGCGACGCCCGGCTCGCCGATTCGATGGCCGAGAAAGGCCAGTTCGGCATCGCCGATCTGCTGCTCAAGCAATTCGGCGGAGGCGGCCAATGAGCGTCGACCTGATCGGCATCGGCGCATCGGGCGTCTCGGCCTATCGCAACGCGCTGGCCGCGGTCGGCGACAATATCGTCAATGCCGAGACTCCGGGCTATTCGCGCCGCCAGGTCAGGCTGACCGAAGCGGGCACGTCGACCGGCATCGACCCTTATTATCGCGACAAGGCCGGCTTCGGCGGCGTCGATACCGCCCAGGTCCAGCGCGCGTGGGACGATTTCAGGGCGGCCGATGCGCGCCTCGCTCTGTCCGCCGACGGCCGCGCCGACGCGCGCGTGCGCTGGCTCGGCGCGACCGAGACCGCGCTCGGCGACGGCGACGCCGGCGTCGGCGCGCAGCTCACCGCTTTCTTCAACGCCGGCGACGCGCTCGCCGCCGATCCGGCCAACAAGCTGGCGCGGGGCGCGATGATCGCGCGGCTGGGCGACACCGCCGGCGCGATCCGCACCGGCGCCGAGGATTTGGCGCGCAACGCGACCGGCATCGCGAGCGAGGCCGCGACCACGGTCGACTCGATCAACGCCACGCTTGCCCAGCTGGCCAAGATCAACCTCGGCCTGCGCCGCGCGACCGAGGGCACCGCCGCACACGCCCAGATCGCGGACGAACGCGATCGGCTGATCGACGACCTTTCGTCGAAGCTCGATGTCGACACCCAGCTCGGCGGAGACGGCACGGTCACCGTCACCTTGGGCAGCACGACGCTGCTCGCGCCGGGCAAGGCCAATGCACTGGCGCTCCATCAGGCGAACGACGGCCGCCTCACGCTCTCCACCGACGTCGCTAGCACACCGACCCTGATCTATCCCGCAGGCGGATCGATCGCGGGTCTGATCGAGATGTCCGCCAACGTCGCTGACCGACGCGGCGCGCTTAATGCGCTCGCCTCCGATTTCACCGCGTCGGTCAACCAATGGTCGGCGCAGGGCGTCGATCTCACCGGCGCGGCGGGCACAGCGATGCTGAGCATCGGCGCAGGCGGCGCGGCCTCGCTCGCGGTCGTGATCGCCGATCCGGACAAGATCGCCGCGGCGACCGGCACCAGCGCCAACGGCAATCTCCTCACGCTCGGCGCGCTGCGCGGCAGCAACGGCGCCGAGGCGCGCTGGTCCGGCCTCGTCACCGGCAACGCCCAGGCGCTCGCCGCCGCCAAGTCCGAAGGCACCGCCACCGCCGCGCGCAAGGATGCCTCGCTCGCCGCGCGCGACGAGGTCACCGGCATCGATCTCGACACCGAGGCCGGCGAGCTGATCCGCTTCCAGCAGGCGTACAGCGGCTCGGCCAAGATCATCCAGGTGGCGCGCGAGACGCTGCAGTCGATCCTCGATCTGTTCTGAAGGACGATTAGATGACCAGCGTCACCCGCTATCGCCTCACTGCCGAGCTCAATCGCCAGCATAAGTTGGCGCAGGACATCGCGCGGGGCCAATCGGACATCTCCACCACCAAGCGCATCCAGGCGCCCTCGGACGATCCCGCCGCGGCCCATCGCGTCGCGCAGATCCGCCAGGCGCAGAGCAACCAGGCCACCTGGGCAGCGAACATCGACGCCGCCTCGGCGCTCGCCGCGCAACTCGACACCAGCCTGACCAGCGTGTCCTCCGCCGTCGACCGCGCGCACGAGCTGATGCTGTCCGCCGCCAACGGGACGCTCTCGCCCGAGAACCGCGCAACGATCGCGGCCGAACTGCGTGGCATCGCCGAGGATGTCGGCGCCTTGTCGACCCAGCAGGATTCGCGCGGGCAGCCGCTCTACGCCAGCGGCACGCCGCTCGCCGTGCCGATCGGGCAGTCGGTGACGGTCGCACCGCAATCGTCGCGCGACGGCGTGTTCGACAATATCGCCACCGCCGCGGGTCCGCGCAGCCTCGTCCAGATCCTGACCAACGCCGCCGATGCGATCACCACCGGCGACGCCACCGCCCGCGCTGCGGCCACCACCACCTCGACCACCGCGCTCGGCGCCGCCGCGGACAGCATCACCGAGGCGCATGGCGAGCAGGGCGTGCGCGCGGCGCGGCTCGATACCGCCAAGCAGCGCCTGATCGACATCGGGCTCGTCCAGACCGACGAGCGCACCGCGCTCGAAGCGACCGACGTCACCGATACGGTCGCCAGGCTCCAGGCGCAGATGCTGGCGCTCGAAGCGGCACAGGCGGCGTTCGCGCGCACGAGCAAGCAGACGCTGTTCGACCTGCTTGGATAGAAAAGTTTCAGCGTGCGCCGTTCCCCCCGCGGAGGCGGGGGTCCAGCCCCAAACAAAGAGTCTCGGTCCGGTCTGGACCCCCGCCTTCGCGGGGGAACAAGGCATGGCAACCAAAGTCATCGGGCTCTCAGTCTCGCCGGAATGACGTCATTCGATCGCGATCGACCTAAACTCCCGCCCGTCCGGCCGTTATTCCTGATGGGACCCTGAGGAGTGCGCGAGCGCTCCGGACCGGGGCAAGAGCTCAAGCGGGGATACGCATGTTTGCTGCCGTCGGCCTCGTCGTGTTGCTCGGAATGGTGTTCGGCGGCTTCGTCATCACCGGCGGCGATATCCATCCGATCATCGAGGCCGTCCCCCACGAGATGATGATCATCGGCGGCGCCGCGATCGGCGCGCTGATCGCGGGCAATTCGATGAAGGAGCTGAAGTCGCTCGGCAGCGGCCTCGGCAAGGTGTTCAAGGGTCCGAAATACAAGAAGCAGGATTTCCTCGACACGATCTTTCTGGTCTCGTCGCTGATGAAGATGCTGCGCACCGACGGGCCGGTCGCGGTCGAGCCGCATATCGAGGATCCGCAGTCGAGCACGATCTTCGGCGAATATCCCAAGCTGCTCAAGGACGAGACGCTCGTCCATCTGATCTGCGACACGCTGCGGCTGGTGGTCGTCTCGTCGGGCACGCTCGATCCGCACGCGGTCGAGGAGGTGATGGACAACGGGCTGAAGACCCACCACCACGATGCGATCCGCCCGGCGGACATGCTCCAGGGCCTCGCCGACGCGCTGCCCGCGCTCGGCATCGTCGCCGCCGTGCTCGGCGTGGTCAAGACGATGGGGTCGATCGACAAGCCGCCGATCATCCTCGGCGCGATGATCGGATCGGCGCTGGTCGGCACGTTCCTTGGCGTGCTGCTCGCTTATGGCATCGTCGGGCCGTTCGCGGGCCGCTGCAAGCAGGTCGTCGAGGGCGACGACGCGATCTACCACGTCGTCAAGCAGATCATCATCGCCTCGCTCCACGGCCATCCGCTGCCGCTGGTGATCGAGGCGGCGCGCTCGGGCATCACCCACAGCAACCAGCCCGCCTTCGCCGACGTGTTCGACGGCATGCGCGGGCGCTGAGGCGATGGCCAGCCAGCCGGCGCGTAAAGGGCGGAACGAGCCCGCGCCGAAGATCATCATCGTCAAGAAAGTGATCGGCGACGCGCACGGCGGCCACCATGGCGGCGCGTGGAAGGTGGCCTATGCCGATTTCGTGACGGCGATGATGGCGTTCTTCCTGCTGCTGTGGATTCTCGGCGCGACCACCGAGAAGCAGCGCAAGGGCATCGCCGACTATTTCTCGCCGACCCTGGTCGAGATGCGCGAGAAGAGCGCGGGCTCGAACGGCCCGTTCGGCGGGGACTCGATCATCGCCAAGGACGATTATCCGCATCGCGCGGCGCAGACCGGCAGCAAGGGGATCACCATCCCCAAGGACACCACCGGCGGCACCAAGGAAGGCGCCGCGGCGCTGCGGCTGCGCGATCGCGTCCGCTTTCACGCGCTCAAGACGAGGATCGAGACGCTGATCAAGGCGAGCCCGGCGCTCCGCCGCCTGCAGACCCACGTGCGCTTCACCGAGACGCGCGAGGGAATGCGCATCGACCTGATCGACAAGGCCGACTTCTCGATGTTCGCGATCGGGACCGATCAGCTGCTGCCCCAGGCGCGCGCGCTGATCGGCGCGATCGCGGGGGTGATCCTCGACGTACCCAATGATGTGATCGTGCGCGGCCACACCGATGCCTTGCCCTATGCGGCGGGGCGCACGACCACCAATTGGACCTTGTCCTCGGATCGCGCTGAGACGACGCGCCGCGTGCTGGCCGGCGCCGACGTCCCACCCGAGCGCTTCGCCCGGATCGAGGGCGTCGCCGACCGCGAGCCTTATGTGCCTGCCGACATCTACGATCCGCGCAACCGGCGCATGTCGATCACGCTGGCGTGGACCAGCGGCGGGGCCGACGACGTGCCGGAAAAATAAGCGATCGGGAAGCGGCGGGGGCTGGTGGAGCTGAGGGGAATCGAACCCCTGACCTCTGCAGTGCGATTGCAGCGCTCTCCCATCTGAGCTACAGCCCCGCACCCGCCGGCGCTCGCTGTAGCGGCGTCGTTTGAGCGATGCAACGGCGCATCTCGGAGCTGATCCTGGTCAGCACTTCGTAGTTGATCCCGTCATCCCGGCGAAAGCCGGGATCCACGGTTACGGCACGCCGGGAGCTGAGAGCGTGTCTCCGTCCATGGATTCCGGCTTGCGCCGGAATGACGGCGGGGGGCGGAGCTGGACTTGAATTACGCCGCGAACGTATCGCACTGCGCCGGATCGCCCGAGTCCATCCCGCGCTTGAGCCATTGCATCCGCTGCGCCGAGGTGCCGTGGGTGAAGCTTTCGGGGACGACGCGGCCCTGCGCCTCGCGCTGGAGCGTGTCGTCGCCGATCGCCTGCGCCGCGCGCATGCCTTCCTCGACGTCGCCGGGCTCGAGCCGGTCGCGGTTGCGCGCGGCCCATACGCCGGCATAGCAATCGGCCTGCAGCTCCATCTTGACCTGGAGCGCATTGGCGCCGGCGGTCGACGAGCGCTCCTGCTCGGCGCGGACCTTGTCGGCGATGCCCTCGAGGAACTGGATGTGATGGCCATATTCGTGCGCGACGACATAGGCCTCGGCGAAGTCGCCCGCGGCGTGGAAGCGCTGGTCGAGTTCGTCGAAGAATTCGGTGTCGAGATAGATGCGGTTGTCGGTCGGGCAATAGAAGGGCCCCATCGCCGATTGCGCCGCGCCGCAGCCCGATTGGCCGTTGCCGCTGTAGAAGACCAATGTGGCGGGGGTGAACTGCCGGCCCTGCTCGGTGAAGATCCTGGTCCAGGTGTCCTCGGTGCTGGCGAGCACGCGGCACGAGAAGGTGCTGGCGGCATCGACCGCGCAGGCCGATTGCGCGCCCGCCGGATTGGCCGTGGTCGGAGCCGAGACGTGCTGGCCGCCCCCGCCGCCGAACAGCCCGCCGAAAAAGAAATAGATCAGCCCGACGACGATGATCCCGCCGAGCCCGAACCGGCTGCCGACGAGGCTGAACAGCAGGCCGAGGCCGCCGCCGCCCCCGAAACCCCCGCCCCCGCCGCCGAAGCTCTGGCCGCGCTGGTCGTCGACGTTGTCGCTGCTTCGATAGTCGTCGAGCCGCATCGCGAGCCCCCTGCATGCGAGGATGTTGTGTGCCTGTAACAATGTTCGGCGCGAGCGACGGTTGCAAGTAAGTGCGCGGGCGCTATTTGCGCAGTGCAGCATAGGACAGCGAACGCCATGGCAGACGTCGAACCGCGCCGCTCGTCCTTGCCTCTGCCCGATCAGGTCGCGCTCGTCCTCCAGGGCGGCGGCGCGATGGGATCGTACCAGGCGGGCATCTACGAGGCGCTCGCCGCCGCGTCGATCGAGGTCGATTGGGTCGCCGGCATCTCGATCGGCGCGATCAATGCGGCGATCATCGCCGGCAATCCGCCCGCGCGCCGGGTTGAGCGGCTGCGCGCCTTCTGGGATCGCACGAGCGAAGCGCAGCCGAGCTTTCCGCTGTGGCCCGGCGATCGCATGCGCGCCGCGGTGCACGAATTGTCCGCCGCCGGGGTCGCTTTGTTCGGCGTGCCGGGGTTCTTCAGCCCGCGCGCGTTTCCGCCCGGCTGCTCCACATCCGGCACCCCGGACACGCTGAGCTATTATGACAGCGCGCCGCTGGCACAGACGCTCGACGCGCTGATCGACTGGGATCTGCTCAACGATGGCCCGATGCGGCTCTCGGTCGGTGCGGTCGAAGTGGCCAGCGGCAACTTCAAATTCTTCGACACCGCCGAGGAACGGCTCGACGCCCGCCACATCATGGCCTCGGGCGCACTCCCGCCCGGCCTGCCCGCGGTCGAGATCGACGGGCATTTCTGGTGGGACGGCGGGCTCGTCTCGAACACGCCGCTCGGCCATGTGCTCGATCATCAGGATCGTGACCTGCTGGTCTTCCAGGTCGATCTGTTCTCGTCCGTGGCGCCGCTGCCGGAAACGATGATGGATGTGGCGGCGCGCGAGAAGGAGATCCGCTTCTCGAGCCGCACCCGCCAGATATCCGATCAACTGATCCGGCTGCGCGCGGAGCGCGAGCGCATCCGCGCGGTGCTCGGCAAGCTGCCGGATGCGTTGCGCGACGATCCCGATGTCGTGGCGCTGACCGCGCTGGCGCGGGAATATGCCGTCAACCTCGTCCAATTGGTCTATCGCGCCAATCGCTGGGAACATGGCGCGCGCGACTATGAATTTTCCGAGCGGACGATGGAGGAGCATTGGGCCGCAGGAAAAGACGCCATCGCCGCGACGATCGATCGCGCGGGGCTGCTCGCGACCAATATCCTCGACGGGCGCACCGCCTCGTTCGATCTCACCGCACATGACGGAGACAGATGATGTTCCTCAAGGGCAAGAGCGCCGTGATCACCGGCTCGACCTCCGGCATCGGCCTCGGTTACGCCAAGGCGCTCGCCGCCGAGGGTGCGAGCGTGATGATCAACGGCTTCGGCGACACCGCCGCGATCGAGACCGAGCGCCAGGGCCTGGCGGCGGCCAGCGGCGCGGGCGCGGCTTATTCCGCGGCGGACATGACCAAGCCCGCCGAGATCGCGGCGATGATCGCGCAGGCCGAGAAGGCGTTCGGCGCGGTCGACATCCTGATCAACAACGCCGGGATCCAGCATGTCGCGCCGATCGAGGAGTTTCCGATCGACGAATGGGATGCGATCATCGCGATCAACCTGTCCTCGGCGTTCCATACCATCCGCGCCGCGCTGCCGGGGATGAAGGCGCGCAAATGGGGCCGGATCGTCAACACCGCCTCGGCGCATTCGCTCGTCGCCTCGCCGTTCAAATCGGCCTATGTCACCGCCAAGCACGGCCTCGCCGGGCTGACCAAGACGGTCGCGCTCGAGGCGGCGACGTGCGGCGTCACCGCCAATTGCATCAGCCCGGGATATGTCTGGACGCCGCTGGTCGAGGGCCAGATCCCCGACACGATGAAGGCGCGCGGGATGACGCGCGAGCAGGTCATCAACGACGTGCTGCTCGCCGGGCAGCCGACCAAGCAGTTCGTGACGGTCGATCAGGTCGCGGCGCTCGCGCTCTACCTGTGCCGCGACGAGGCGGCGGCGATCACCGGCGCCAACCTGTCGATCGACGGCGGCTGGACGGCCGAGTAAGCGATTGCCGCCGGCGCGGAAGCGACGCATGCTGACGGCATGACGAGACCGCGCCGATGCTGAGCAGGACACCCGTCCTGGCGATCGCGCTGTTCCTCGGAGGTTGCGCGGGACACGGCCGGGCGGCGCCGATCACCCCGCAAGGCTGGCGCGACGTGGCCACCGAGGCCGATCGCGGCCGCATCCGCAACTGGCGCAGCGCCTGGACGGCGGCGCTCGCCAAGGAGCAGGCCGCGGGTCATGCCGGCGAGATCGCGGCCGCCGGCGCCTTGCTCCAGCCCGATGCCGCACTGGCCGATGCCCGCCCGCCCGCGGGCGATTACCGCTGCCGCGTGGCGAAGCTCGGCACACGGGCGCCGGGCCGAGGCGCCCCGCTGTTCACGCCGGGCTACACCTGCCGCATCCACCGCGAAGGCGATACCCTCAGCTTCACCAAGCTGGACGGGCCGCAGCGCCCGGCCGGGCTGTTGTTCCCCGGCGATCCGGTGCGGATGATCTTCCTCGGCACGATGATGCTGAGCGACGAGACCATGGCGATGCAATATGGCCGCGATCCCGAGCGCGACATGGCGGGCGCGGTCGAGCGGATCGGGCCGCGCCGCTGGCGGCTGGTGCTGCCGTTTCCGCGCTGGGAATCGACGCTCGACGTGATCGAGCTGGTGCCGCTGGGATGAGGCGGCCCGGCGCTCGGCGAGTCCGAGGGTCGGTTCGTTCGGGCTGGATCGTTCCCCCGCGAAGGCGGGGGTCCAGCCCCCAACAAACAGTCTTGGTCTGGTCTGGACCCCCGCCTCCGCGGGGGAACGAAGCGAGGCTCTAAACGCCGCGCAGCAGCGACGGGATCTCGGGCAGCAGTTCGCGCGCCAGGAAACCCATCGGGCCGATCCGCTCGCTTAGCCGGCGGCCCGCCTCGCCGTGGATCCAGACGCCCCAGGCGGCCGCCTCGAGCGGCGCGGCGCCGCGCGCCAGCAGCCCGGCGACGATCCCGGCGAGCACGTCGCCCGATCCGCCGGTGGCGAGCCCGACCCCGCCGCCGGCATAGATCAACGGGTCGTTCCCCGGCGGCGCGATCACGGTGCGGCTCGCCTTGAGCACGACGACCGCGCCGAAGTGCGCCGCCGCGGCGCGCGCGGCCTGCTCGGGATCGGCGGCGATCGCCGCGGCATCGCAACCGGTGAGCGCGGCCATCTCGCCATGATGCGGGGTCAGCACGATACGACCGTCGTGGCGTCGCAGGATCTCGGCGAAGGGGCCGGCGCAGGCGCACACCGCGGCATCGAGCACGATGTTCAGCCCGGCGCGCGGCGCGGCGAGGACATGCTCGATCAGCGTCGCCGCGCGCGCGCGATCGCCCATGCCGGGGCCGAACACCAGCGCGTCGCAAGCGACGCTCGCCTCGACCAGCGCGGCCACCGCGTCGGTCGCGATCTCGCCGTCGCCGTCGGTCGGCAGCGCCATCACCGCCGCCTCGGGCACGTGAATCCCAAGCAGCGGCGCCGCCGTGGCGATCGTCGCCATGCGCAGCTTGCCGGCGCCGGCGCGCAGCGCGGCCTCGCCGGTCAGGCGCAGCGCGCCGGGGACGAGCGCCGCGCCGCCGACCGCGAGCACGCGGCCGCGGCTATTCTTGTCGGTTTCCCCTTCATGCGCGGGGAGAGGATGATCGCGCAGCCAGCCGGCGTCGAGGACGATGCCCGTCATGCCGCGCTCGCCTTGGCGTCGGGCGCGCTGGTGACGGGCGCATTGGCCTGCTCCATCGGCGCGGTGACGTTGTAGCGGGCGAGGACGAGCCCGCCGTGCTGGCCTTGCGCGGGATCGAAACGATATTCGGTGATCGAGCAATTGGCGACGTCGCCGGCATGATCGATCGCCAGGATCTCCTCCTCCGACAATCCTTCGATGACGTAGCGCATGCACAGCACGACCACCTGGTGCGCGACGATCATCACGCGCTGCCCGCCGTGATGGAGCGAGACCGTGTCCATCAGCGAGCGCAGGCGGAAGATCACGTCGCACCAGCTTTCGCCGCCGGGCGGGCGATGGTAGAATTTGCCGAGCAGGCGGCGGAACTCGGCCTGCTCGGGCTGGACCGCGTGGATGCCGGCGACGGTCAGCCCGTCGAGAATGCCGAACTCCTTCTCGCGCAGCCGCTCGTCGCAGCAGATCGCGAGCTTCGCGTCCGCCCCGCCGGCGGCGCGGAAGCGCCGCGCCGTGGCCTGTGCGCGGGCATAAGGCGAGGCGAGGATGACCTCGGGGCGCCCGTCCTCCTGCCCGTCCGCGAACCAGCGCCCGAGCGCGTCGGCCTGCGCCTCGCCGCGCGGCGACAGCGGCACGTCGACGTCGCGCCCGCCAAGCTCGATCCGCTGCAGCCCCGCGACGTCGGCGGCGTCGCGCGCGACGTTGCCCGCGCTTTCGCCATGACGGACCAGCCACAGCACCGTCGGCCAGCGCGCCGCCACCATCAGCCGGCGCTCGCTTGGTCGAGTGTAGCGTCCACGGCCGGCCGGTTGAGCGTCACATGCCCCTCGGCCTTCAGCCGAGCGACCGCGCGCTTGACGTCCTGGCTCGATCCGCGCGGGAGCACCAGGACGACGTCGCCGGTCGCGACCACGATCAGATCGGACACGCCGACCATCGCGATCAGCGGGCCGTCGCTGCGCGCCAGGCAGTTGCGCGTGTCGACCGCGACGATCTCGCCGTGGTGGGCGTTGCCGTCGCCGTCCTTGGCGGCCAAGCTGTGGAGCGCGTCCCAGCTGCCGACGTCGGACCAGCCCATCTCGACCGGCACGACCGCAACCCGCGCCGCTTTCTCCAT
>CAXSHP010000002.1:0-3578 GCA_964236935.1 uncultured Sphingomonadaceae bacterium | reverse complement strand
CATCACCGCATAATCGACCGATACGGACGGCGAGCGGGCGAACGCTTCGGCCTGCGGATGGAGCCGCGCGCCATCGCGCCGGCCGAGCGCGATCGCATCGCGCGCCGCCGCGGCCATCGCCGGGGCGTGCCGCTCGAGCTCGGCAAGATAATTGCCGGCGGAAAACAGGAAGATGCCGCCATTCCAGGCATAGCCGCCCGCCGCGAGATAGGCGCGGGCGGTGGCGCGGTCGGGCTTCTCGACGAAGCGCTCGACGCGGGCGACGCCGGGAGCGATCTCGTCGCCGATCTCAATATAGCCATAGCCGGTCTCGGGGCCGTCGGGCGCGATCCCGAAGGTGGCGAGCCAGCCGTCCTCGACGATCGGCGCGGCGGCATCGATCGCCGCGCGAAACGCCGCGACGTCGCCGATCGCATGATCGCTCGGCATCACCAGCAGCAGCGCGTCGGGTTCGCAGATCAAGGCGGCGAGCGCGATCGCCGGCGCGGTGTTGCGTGCCACCGGCTCGAGGATCAGCGCCTCCGGGGCGATGCCGATCGCGGCGAGCTGCTCCTCGATCATCGCGGCATGCGCGGCGCTGCCGACGAGAATCGGCGGCGCGAACCGGGCGGCGTCGCCGACGCGCGCGGCGGTCAGCTGCAGCATCGTCTGCTGGGCGTGCGTCAAGGCGAGCATCTGCTTGGGCCGCTCGGTCCGCGACAGCGGCCATAATCGTGTGCCCGAACCGCCCGACAGGATCACGGGAGTAATACGCCGCCGTTCGGTCATCTGCGCTCCGTCGAATCGGTGCGGGACGAATGCCCCCACGCGGTCAATCCTCTTGCCCTTACAAGGTTTCAGAGAATCTTCGTCAATTTCGACGACACCATCCTCCTGTCGGATTATTTGACGGTTGAACGGAAGGGCATCGGCGCGTGATCAGGCTGTTCAAGCATTATGTGCCGTACGCGGTGCTGTTGCTGGGCGTCGTCGATTTTCTGCTGCTGACGGTCGCGGCGGAAGGCGGCTGGCTGCTGCGGATGTGGCAGCTCGGCTCGATCCCCGAGCCGATCGCGACGCGTCTTCCGCAATTGCTGAGCTTCGCCGTCGCGCTCCAGCTCGCGATGATCGCGGTGGGCGTCTACGGCGCCGAGGCGCTCCAATCGCTGCGCTTCGCGGCGGCGCGGCTGCTCGTCGCGGTGTCGCTCGGCATGATCCTGATCTCGCTGATGTTCTTTCTGTCGCCGGCGCTGACCTTGTGGCGCTCGCATTCGGTCTACGCGATGACGCTCGCGCTCGCGCTGCTGATCCTCGTGCGCCTGCCGATCGGCCGCGTGCTCGACGCCGATGCCTTCCGCCGCCGCCTGCTCGTGCTCGGCGCCGGCGCGCGCGCGGCGCGGATCGAGGCGCTGGCGAACTCGCGCGGCGCGGGCTTCGTCGTCGCCGGTTTCGTCGCGATGAGCGAGGAGGCGAAGGCGGTCCCCCAGGCGATCGACCGCGCCGGCATCGACAGCCTCGCCGATCATGTCGTGCGTCTCCGGGTGAGCGAGGTCGTGCTCGCGCTCGAGGAGCGGCGCAACGCGCTGCCGCTCGCCGATCTGCTGCGGATTAAGACCACCGGCGTCCATGTCAACGAGCTGTCGAGCTTCCTCGAGCGCGAGACCGGGCGGGTCGATCTCGCCTCGACCAACCACAGCACGTTGATCTTCTCCGACGGCTTTTCGTCGGGGCGGCGGCTGTCGAGCATCGCCAAGCGGCTGTTCGACGTGGCGGCGAGCGCGCTGCTGCTGCTGCTCACCGCGCCGCTGATCCTGCTCACCGCGCTGCTGGTCAAGCTCGAGAGCCACGGGCCGGCCTTCTATCGCCAGCGCCGCGTCGGCCGCTACGGCGAGGAGTTCGACATCGTCAAGCTGCGCTCGATGCGCGCCGACGCCGAGGTCGCGGGCCAGGCGGTATGGGCGCAGAAGGACGATCCGCGGATCACCCGCGTCGGGAATTTCATCCGCAAGGTGCGCATCGACGAGCTGCCGCAGGTGTGGAGCGTGCTCAAGGGCGAGATGAGCTTCGTCGGGCCGCGCCCCGAGCGCCGCCAGTTCATCGCCGCGCTCGAGACGCAGCTGCCGTTCTACGCCGAGCGGCATATGGTCAAGCCGGGCATCACCGGCTGGGCGCAGATCAACTATCCTTATGGCGCGAGCCTCGAGGATGCGCGCCACAAGCTCGAATACGACCTCTATTATGCGAAGAACTACACGCCGTTCCTCGACTTGCTGATCATTCTCCAGACGGTGCGCGTGCTGCTGTGGCCGGAGGGCGCGCGATGACGGCGATGGTGCTCGCGTGGAGCCATGCGCTGGTCGCGGTGGCCTATCTGTTGCTCACTTTGTGGCAGCTGCGCCGGTGGCACCTCGACGTGCGCCAGCGCGCGCTCGGCGCCGCCTTCGCCGCGACCGCGCTGTGGGGTCTGGCGGTGGCGGCGACCGGGCCGATGTCGCTCGTCGCCGGGCTCGGCGAGAGCCTGCGCAACCTCGGCTGGCTGACGTTCATGCTGGTGCTGCTCGGGCTCGGCGGCGGGGCCGAGGGGCGGCGTCCGGCGATCGTCGCGGTCTATGCCGTGCTCGCCGCGGTGATCGTCGGGCAGAGCGTGATCGATATCGTGCCCGCGCGGTTCGTCGGCAGCCCGCGCATCCTCGAGGCGTTCTTCTTCGCCAGCCTGACCTTCCGCATGATGGTCGCGATCGGCGCGCTGCTGCTGGTCCACAATCTCTACGGCGCGACCGCGCCCGATGCGCGCTGGGGGATCCGCATCGCCGTGATCGCGCTCGCCTTGATGTGGGCGTGGGATCTCAATCTCTACACCATCGCCTATCTCGCGCGGCATGCCTCGCCCGAGATGTTCGCGGCGCGCGGGGTGCTCGCGCTGGGGCTCGCGGTGCCGTTCGCGCTCGCCGCCCGGCGCGGCGATCGCTGGAAGATGCGGCTGTCGCGGCGGATGACGTTCCAGTCGCTCTCGCTGATGGCGATCGGCGCCTATCTGATGGCGATGGTGCTGGTCGCGCGGCTGCTCGATCTGGTCGGCGGCGACGCGACCCGCAGCGCCCCGCTCGCGCTGATCCTCGCCGTGACTTTGGCCGCCGCCGCGGTGCTGCCGTCGCGGCGCGCGCGGGCGTGGATCAAGGTGATGGTCGTCAAGCATTTCTTCCAGCACCGCTTCGACTATCGCGAGGAATGGATCCGTTTCACCGAGACGCTCGGCGTCCCCGGCGAGGCGGCGCTGCCGCTCGATCGGCGCGCGATCAAGGCGATCGCCGACATCGCCGAATCGCCGGGCGGGCTGCTCCTCCTGCCCGAGCCGGACGGCGGGTTGTCGAGCGCGGCGCGCTGGCACTGGCCGGCGATCGACCCGCCCCCGCGCGCCGCCGATCCCGCGTTCGCACGCCATCTCGCGGCGAGCGGACGGATCATCGAATTCGGCACATTGCGTCCGGGCGCGGGCGGCGAGCGCAGCACCGACGACGAGCCCGCGCTGATTCCGCCATGGCTTCGCGCCGCGCCGTCGGCGTGGGCGGCGGTGCCGCTGATCCACATCGATCGGCTGG
>CAXSHP010000001.1:17967-53064 GCA_964236935.1 uncultured Sphingomonadaceae bacterium | reverse complement strand
CGCTGGCGATTGCGGGCGCTCGCGCTTTGGGCACTGGCACCGCTGTTGGTATTGCTGGCGGTGGCCGGTAGCGAGATCATATCCGGCAAGACGAGCCCGGCCGATCTCGGCAAGTTGATCTATGGCGTGCTGCTAATCGGGTCGATCGTGGCGCTGCCATGGCTGATGGCCTGCGGAGCAGGTTTTGCCGTCGGCACGATGCTGCGCAGGCGGAGACCCTCCGAGGTGCCGGCTGTGGTGCCGCTTGTCCGGCAGCCGGAGCCGCAGCCAGAGGCAGTTGCCGCTCCAGCGCCGTACAGGCCGCCTCCGGTGAATCCGAGCAGTCCGACCCTGGCGCCGCTGGGCGGGTGGCAGGCGGCGCATGTCGGCTTCGATCATGATGACCTGATGCTGGGCGGGCTGCCGGTCTGGTCGCTGCCCTGGCGCGAAGAGGCGAGCGAACCGGTGATGCTCGCGCACCCGGCGCATCGGGAGCAGCGGCACAAGTTCATAATCTACCATGTCGACGACGGGACTCGTGCAACCCGGTTCGCCGCAGCGGAGCTCTCGAACGGAGTGTGGGGCTTCTACCGCTGGCTCGTTCCCGCGGATGCGGCCTCGGGCACGCGCGCGGACGGATCGCTGCGCTACGAGCATGACCTGGGGCCGTTCGAAGGCGGGCGCTACGATGCTGTCGCTCCAATTGCGCGGCTGCGGGATGCTCGCACTGATGCGTTGCTGTTCGACGGGGCTGCCTGGGCGTCGAGCCGGATCGTGCCGCAGGCGGACGGTAGCCTGCTCCTCTCGCTCGAGCATCGCGAGCAGCAGACGATCTTCCGCATCGAGCCTGGGGAGTGGACCTTTCGCGATCTAGTCGTACCGGCGGGCGAGCGCCCGCTCGTAGAGCTCGCCGGGGCCGCAGCGGCGGCGCGCGCGGCGTGCGACGATCCGGCCAACACCTATTTTGGTCGGCAGGTCGCGCCGGACGGCTCGCTCATGGTCGAGCTCGAGTCGGTGAAGTGGAGCAACACCCATTGGGTGCGCTCGCCACGCGTGACCGAGGTCGCGACGGGGCGCGTGCTGCTAGATCTGTGGGGGACCGACTGGGACGCTGCGGTGAGCTTCCCGCGATCTCGGACGGTGCGGTTGAGCTTTCGCCGCTATCACTATGGCGGTGGCGCCGAGGTCGAGATCGACTTGGCCGGCGACCGTTATGTCCTGTTCGAGAAACCGGGTCCGACCTTCGGCCCGATGCGTGACTTGCCCGCAGCGATGGAAGCAGCTGCGCGGGTTGCTGCTGCTGCAGCCGGACCGCGGCCGGTCATCGAGCGGCCCCGTGTGACCGCGCGCAGCTGGATGGTGGCGTTGCTGATCCTGGTCGGGGCTATCGCGCTGATTGCGCTGGCAACGGTGGCGACACTGCATTTTCAGGACGATCCGACGCCGCAGAAGCTTGATGCGATCCCGCCAATGCCAGTGATGGGCAACGCAGCTCTAGGACCAACACCACCGCCGATACGCGCGCGGGTCGACGATAGACGTGTTGATCCCATACCGGCAGATGGATATCCGACCCGATTATTCGCCCGTCGCTTCGAAGGCGAGCAAGGCGTCGCCGCGATGCACGATAAGCCGCCCTGGCTCCACGTCGATCGGCATGCCAGTGAAGTCTATCGCACCGATGTCGTTCGGGGTCAGGACGAACGTGAGCACGTTGCCCTTGCTGAGGTCGATCCGGAAACGTTGCGATCGAAGCTGGTAAATCGGAACGGTGAACTCGACCCATCGAGGTGTCCGCCGTTCCTGATCAGGCAGGCTCCAGCCATAGTCTTGGGTATAACCTTCGCCTGCCTTGCCTGAGTCGAAACCGACCCGCAGATCTACCGCCGCGATGCCGCCTCCGTTCGGACCGGTCACGTGCAGGATCAGCGGAGCTTCGGCTGACCTAGCAGTCGATCCAGCGGAAAAGACGGGGGCTACGGGCTTCGGGACGGTCGTGAGATGCAGGACTCTGCCATCGGCGGTCCAACGTCCCTTGGCATGCTCGTCAAGTGAGCCTGCCGAAAGAAAATACTCGAAACCGCCATCGGGCTTAAGTGGGGTCCCCCGGTTTCTCATCCAGTTCCAGGGTGAGTTTCCGGTGTTCATTCGGCCGCGATCTTGGCCGCGGCAGCAGCATATTCGATCGGCGTCAGCCAGCCAAGCGATGTGTGAGGACGGCTCTCGTTGTAGTCGCGCCGCCAAGCCTCGATCTTGGCCCGGGCGTCCTCCAGCGACAGGAACCAGTGCGTGTTCAGGCATTCGTCGCGCAGGCGGCCGTTGAACGATTCCACGAACGCGTTGTCGGTCGGCTTGCCCGGCCGGCTGAAGTCGAGCGTGACGCCGTTCTCGTAGGCCCAGCGGTCCAGCACCTTCGAGATGAACTCGGGGCCATTGTCGACCCGGATGGTCCTGGGCGCCCCGCGTGACAGCGTGATCCGCGTCATCGCCGCGACCACCTGTTCGCCCTTGATGCCCTGATCGACGTCGATCGCCAGCGCCTCCCTGGTGAACGCATCGACCACGGTCAGCGCCCGCAACCGCCGGCCGTCGAACAGCGCATCCGAGACGAAGTCCATCGACCACATCTCGTTCGCCGCCGCGGCTGCAGGTTGCCGATCGCGGTTGGCGGCGCTGACGTTGCGGCGGGGCCTCTTGAGCCGAAGGCTCAGTCCATCATCCCGGTAAAGCCGATAGACGCGCTTGTGGTTCACCAACCATCCTTCCCTGCGCAGCAGGATGTATATCCTGAAGTACCCGTACCGCGTCCGCGTCGCCGCCAGATCACGGATGCGCAGCATCAGCGGCGCCTGATCCGGTCGATGCGACTGATACCGCACCGACGACCGATCGACGCCCAGCGCCAGGCAACTGCGTCGTTCGCTCACACCATGGGACGCCTGGACGTGCGCGACAACCTCGCGCCGCCGCCCAGGCGTCAGAGCTTTTTTGACAGAACATCCTGCAGGATATGCTTGTCCAGGCTGAGATCCGCGACCAGCTGCTTCAGCTTGCGGTTCTCCTCCTCCAGCAGCTTCAAGCGTCGCAGCTCGCCGACGCCCAGACCGCCGTACACCTTCTTCCAGCGATAGAAGGTCTGCTCCGAGATCCCCATCCGACGGATCACCTCGGCCACCGCCGTGCCCGTCTCTGCCTGCTTCAGCGCCAACGCGATCTGCTCGTCTGTATGCCTCGTCTTCTTCATGTCCAGCTCCTCGCCCGCGGGCTTCAAAGGGCCGGAAAACTCTCACTCAGCTTGGATGAAAAAACAGGGAGGACGTCAGTCTTTCCCACCCCCACTTCCGACCTGCGGATGAGCGCGTTTCCTCAAGATACCTGACGATCAGTCCTTTGGCCGCAGCCGGTCGCGCCAGGCGATTGCCTTGCGGAACACGCGCGAGAGCTGCTCGATCGAGTATGGCTTGTGCAGTAGCTCGAAGCCATGGTGCCCGTTCTGCGCGAGCACATGGCTGTAGCCGCTGGTCAGGATTACTGGCGTGTCAGGGAAGCGCCGCCTGATCTCCTGGCCAAGCTCTAGGCCGCTCATCCCTGGCATCACCACATCGGAGAATACGATGTCGTAGCCACCGTCGCTTTCGTCTAGGCGCTCCAGCGCTCGCGCCCCGTCCGGCGCCAGCTGCGTATCGTAGCCGAGATCGCGGAGCGCACGAGACGCGAACTGGCCGACCTGATCATTGTCCTCAACGATCAGCACGCACAGGCCGGCTCCTACCTCGCCCACCTCCTGTTCGCCGGTTTCCTCTGCGTCCTCAGAGCCAGCAGAGACCCGGGGCAGGTATAGGGTGAAGGTGCTGCCTTGGCCCACTACGCTATCGACCCGGATGTCTCCGCCCGACTGCTTGGCGAAGCCGAACACCTGGCTGAGCCCCAGGCCGGTGCCTTGGCCAGTCTCCTTGGTGGTGAAGAACGGCTCGAAGATGCGTTGCACGTCCTCGAGCGCGATGCCGCCGCCGGTGTCGGCGATCGTGATCGCGACAAAGTCGCCTGTGATCGGCGGGTGTGTGCGCAATACGGGAATGCCGGATACCGGTCCGGTGGCGATGGTCAGCCGGCCCTCGCCTCCCATTGCGTCGCGCGCATTGATGCTCATGTTGACAATGGCTGTGTCGAACTGGCTGCGGTCGGCAAGCACGTGGCACGGCTCATCCGGACTGATTGTTTCCAGAACGATGCGCGATCCGGTGAGTGTGCGCACCATCGTCGCGACCTCGGCAATGCTGGCGCCGCTGTCGAACGTCTCGGGCTTCAGCGTCTGGCGCCGGGCAAAAGCGAGCAGCTGCGCGGTGAGTTTGGCGGCGCGGTCCGCGGTTTCGCCAATCGCGTCAATGTAGCGCTCGCGCCGGTCGTCGCTCAGCCCCGGCCGCCGCAGCAAGTCCACCGAGCCGCGGATTACAGTCAGCAAATTGTTGAAATCGTGCGCCACGCCACCCGTGAGCTGGCCGACTGCCTCCATCTTCTGCACCTGGCGCAGCGCCTCTTCGGCCGCCAGCAAATTGTCGGCCGCTGTCTTTTCCGGGGTGATGTCGCGCGTGCTGGAGTAGAGCTTTCCCTCATAGGGTACTGCAACCCACGACAGCCAACGCCACTCACCGGTTTTGGTGCGGTAGCGATTCTCGAAACGAAGCACCGGGTCGCCGCGCCGGACTTGCTCGAATGCGGCAAGGCTAGCGGCCATATCGTCTGGGTGCAGGAAATCGCCAAAGTTTCGGCGCTCCATCTCCACTGCGGCGAATCCCAGCGTCGTCTCCCATGCAGGATTTACCTGTTCGAAGCAGCCAGAGCCAAGCTCGATCACCGAAAGCAGATCGGAGCTGACTGACCAGGTCAGCGCGCGCTCGCCGCCGCGCAGCAGCACCTGCTGCTCGAGGTCCGTGTTGAGCTCACGCAACCGCGCCTCACTTGCGCGGAGCGCGTCGTCGGTCCGCTTGCGCTCGGAGCTATCGAGAAAGGTGCAGATCGCGCCCTCGGCCACGCCGTTGCGGACAATCGGGTAGGCCCAATATTCCACCGGCAAAGGTGGTCCTTCGAGCGGATAGAACAGCTCGTCAACAACATGGGCGCGGTGGCCAACGCGCGCGCAAGTGTAGATCGGGCAGTCGGCGACATCATAGTGTCGTCCGTCCGGATGATGATGGTGGATGACGTCGTGGAGCTTGCGCCCGACTGCGTCTTCAGCGCGCGCAAAGCCCATCATCCGCAAGAAAGCCGCGTTGCAGGTGGTTGTCACGCCATCGCGATCGACAGCGTAGAAGCCCTCCGCCATCGAATTGAGCAACAACCGCGTGCTCGCCTCTTTCTCCTCGAGCGCCCTCACGGCCCGGTGCTGCTCCGTCCTGTCGCGTAGCACCTTTACGAAGCCGGAGAGCTGGCCGTCATCGTCGCGAAGCGGTGTCATCTCGCCATTTGCCCAAAAACGTTCTCCATCCTTACGCAGGTGCCAGCGCTCGTCGTTACCTGCGCCCGTCTCCGCGGCAGCCCGCATCTCGGTCGCCATGCGCTCGATGCGGCGATCCTCAGTACAGAAGATGCGCTCCAGCGTTTCGCCGAGCATCTCCTCCTCGGTCCAGCCGAGGATGCGGGTCGCGCCATCGCTCCACGAAGTCACCCGACCCTCACGGTCGGTGGCCATGATCGCGAAGTCTGTGGCGCTGTCGATGATCCAGCGGGCCAGAGCCGCGTCGGCGCGCAGCGCGGAGTTCGATCCAGTCATAGCGCGGTGTGTTTGCTCGTCATATTAGTTATTTAAGGCAGCCCCTGCGCTCCCGCTACCCATAGCTGACCGGAACCAATTGTTGGCTGCAGACGATCCACTGCGCTGGGTGTGGGCAGCTCCAGTTCCAAGAGGGCATATTTGATCTTGGTTCCAGCCATTCGCGACGACGCGATTGGTGCTCACTGCCTTGCGCCTTTAATGTCTCGCACGCACAAGCGGACGATGGTCGAGAGCGTTACCAACCAATCAGACGCCGTACGATGATGGACGCGGGTATCAAAGGCAGGCGACGCCCGGAAGGATTGCCGCTTTATCGCTGGTGGCGAAGCGTCATCGTCGGCTCGATCGACCATGAGGCCGTGATCGCGCGCATTCTGGAAGAGAGCGGCTGGTCGGCGCGCTACGCCTTCATGACCATGATGTCGGCCGGCATTGCGGTGCTCGGCCTCCTGCTTTCCTCACCCGCCGTGGTGATCGGGGCGATGCTGATCTCGCCGCTGATGAGCCCTATCCTGGGGCTCGGCTTCAGCCTGGCGCTGTTCGACTTCGCAGAGATGCGCCGCTCACTGACGGCGCTGGCCATCGGCGTGGTGGCGGCGGTGGCGTTTACCGCCCTCATCGTACTCGCCTCGCCGCTGAAGGCGACGACGGCCGAAATCCTCGGCCGCACCCGGCCCAATCTGTTCGACCTGCTAGTGGCTTTGTTCGCGGCGCTGGCCGGCACCTTCGCGATCATCCGCGGGGGCGGCGAGACGATCGTCGGGGTCGCGATCGCCACGGCGCTGATGCCCCCGCTCGCGGTGGTTGGCTATGGCCTGGCGACCGGCAACATGCCGATCCTGACCGGCGCGCTGGCGCTGTTCGCGACCAATTTCCTGACGATCGCGCTGTCGGCGACGATGATGGCGCGCTTCTATGGTTTCGGCCACGGCCTCTCCACCCAGCAAAGCTGGACGCAGACTTTGTTGCTGCTGCTCGTTTTTGTCGGCATGGCGGTGCCGCTCGCGATTTCGCTCGGCCGGATCGGGCGCGAGGCTGTCGCGACGACGCAGATCCGCACTTTCCTCGCCGAAAGCTTCGGCGCCAACGCGCGCGTGACGCAGCTCGACGTGGATTTCGATGCGGTGCCGCTGTCTATCCGGTCGGTGGTGATCGCTCCACAGGCGCGCGCGCGGGACAGCGCGACGATCGAGACCGGGCTTGCCAGCAAGCTCGGGCGGAAGGTTCATCTTCAACTCGACGAGGTCCTGCTCGATCCGGCTGCTGGTTCGGCGGGCGCGCAGCGCGCCGAGCTCGATCAAACTTCAGCCGTCGCCGATGCCGAGACTGCGGCGACAGCTGCGGTCGCGCGGCTGGTGGCGCTTGCGGCGGGGGTTTCGCCGGGTGCAGTGACGGTCGACCGCGACCATCGCCGGGCGACAGCAACCGCGGCGGCGCTGCCCGGTGCCGGGCCGGAGGTATATCGCACGCTGGAAAGCCGTGCCGCTGCCGCCGCGCCGGGCTGGCGGATCACGATCGTGCCGCCGCTCGGCCCGCTCCCGCACGTCCGCTTCGCCGACAATGTTGACACGCTCGATCCGGATGCGCGCTCGGCAGTGCTGCTATCGGCTTGGGAGGCGCAACGCTGGAATATCGCGGCGCTGGCCGTGCCGGGCCTTCCGGCACGAACGCCGCCGGCGCATCTATCGTTGAACCAGCGCCGAGCCATCGCCGTCGCCGCTTTGCTTCGCGAGCAGGGGATCAACACCGTTTCCGCGCCCGCTGCCGGGCAGGACCTGCCCCTCGCGGCAAGCTCAACCGGGCCATGATCGCAGGCGCATCCGCGCCGGCGATGCGTTACGGCGCCGGGAGATGCCTCGCCTGATCTCGCTTCCCGACCTCCGCTGTCTGTCCGTCATGTGGCGGAGGCGTCAGCAAACGCACCTCGCACCGCCGCTCAAGGCGCTGCGCCGGCGGATCGCGACCGCGAGCGGCGTGATGCTTTTGGAGATCGTGGACTGCTGTTCGCTAAGGCCGGCGACTGGGCGTAGCACGGCTTCGCGAGCGTGATCGCGATGCGGTCCTACGCGCCGCTGCTGCTGACGCCGGCGGCGTTCGCAGGTGTCATGGCTGCGACGAGAGCTTGGGGGCCCGAGGCGCGAGGGTCCGGCATACCGCATGTCATCGTGGCGACCCGCTCGCCCGATACCGCCGCGCGTGGGTTCCCGCGCCCGTCCCTGCTCACAGGCTCCGATGCTCGACCAGCCGATGCGAGCAGCGCGGACGCCTGACGTCGGGCGGTCGCGCTCGACACCGAACTTCATCTGAGGCAATTGGACGATGCCTGCGACCTCTCCGGAATGCCCGGTCTGTTCACCGGGGCGGAGAGACCAGTATGTTCGGCAACCGAATTGCAATCGTCACCGGCGGCGAGTCGGGGATCGGTGCGGCGTGCGCCAAGGCGCTGGGCGACGCCGGAGCCAAGGTCGTCGTCACCTACTTCAAAGACGAGATGGCGGCGAAAGCCGTGTGCGCGTCGATCGGCGGCGACGATCGCGCAATCGCCGTCCAGACCGACGTCGGCGACGAAACCGCTGTCGCGCGGCTGTTCGAGGCTGCGCAAAAGGCGTTCGGCACGGCGAGCCTGCTGGTCAACTCCGCCGGGCTCAACATGACCGGCGTATTCCTCGTCGACATGGAGCTGGCGCAGTTCGACCGGGTGGTCCGCTCCGATCTCTACGGACCGTTCCTCACCTGTCGGGCGCTGGTCCGGGCGCTGGAGGCAACGGGCGAGAAGGGCCGGATCGTCAACATCTCCTCGATCCACGAACATGCGCCGAGGCCGGGCGGCGTCGATTACGATTCCGCCAAGGGCGGCCTCTCGCAATTAACTGCGACGCTGGCGCTGGAGCTCGCGCCGAAGGGGATCGCGGTCAACGGGGTCGCGCCGGGCATGATCCTGACGCCGATGAACGAGCATGCCATGGACGACGCGGGCTATCGCGCGAAGCTCGAGGCGAACATCCCATGGGGACGCGCCGGCCGTCCGGACGAGGTCGCCGCATTAGTGGTGTTCCTGCTGTCCCCGGCCGCCGACTACATCAGCGGCACCACCGTCACGATCGATGGCGCGCTGTCGCTTACCGTCGCGCAAGGGGCCTGAGCATGGTCGCGTATGTTGTGGAGCAGCTGGAAGACGTCGCGCTGAGCGGCGGGCCGCTCGGCAAGACCTTCGACCTGATGAGCCCATTCGTCTGGCGCGAGGGCGAGGCGTATCGCATCCTGGTGCGCGGCGTGCCGTATCCGCTCGGGCCGACCGACCCCACCGGCGTCATCGGCGGCGGGCGCAGCGCCGATGGGTTGACCTTCGCGATGGACGAGAAGCCCGCGATCGACCCCGGGCCCGATGCCGACGATGCCGGCGGTGTCGAGGACCCGACCGTGGTGGTGCTGCCGGACGGGCGCTACCTCGTCTACTACACCGGCGTCGGGATCGAGCGGAAGCAGAGCGCGATGATCCTCGCCGAAGGATCGGACCTCGCCTCGCTCAAGAAGATGGAGCTGGTGCTGAAGGCGCCGCCGGGCGAGGGTAACATCAAGGAGGCGACGCTCACGCAGACCGCCACCGGCGACTGGCGGCTGTTCTACGAATATGCCGCGAACGAGGCGTCGCGCATCGGCATGGCGGGCGGACCGTCGCCCGAAGGGCCATGGACCGTCATGGACGATCCGTTCGGCATCCGCGAGGATAGCTGGGACAATTGGCACCTGTCGACCGGGCCGATGACGATCGTCAAAGGCCAGGATCCGGTGATGTTCTACAATGGCGCAACGCACGATGCGCGCTGGCGGATCGGCTGGATCAGCTTCGATCCCGATTTCACCCGCATCACCGGCCGCGGCCTCGAGCCGATGCTCGTGCCGCCGCCGCCCACGCATCGCGATTCCACCGACATCGCCTTCGCCGCCTCGACGGTGATGGAGGGCAATAGGATCGCGCTGTACTTCTCGCTTGAGGATCGCATCCTGCGCCGTGCGCTGATCCGCCGCTACTCGTGATCGACCTTCTGAAATCGGCGACCTTGTGGCTCGCCGCCGGGGTCGAGGCTTCCGCCGCGATCGTGATCGGGCTTGCCGCGATCGAGGCGTTCCTCCGCGCACTGATGTTGTTCGTGCCGCGCCGGGAGACGTTGGGCGAGCCCGATGCCAAGGAAGCTGTACGCCTCAAGCTTGGGCGGTGGCTGGCGGTCGCGCTGGAACTGGAACTCGGCGCTGACATCCTGCGCACTGCCGTCGCCCCAACCTGGACCGAGATCGGCCAGCTCGGCGCGATCGTCGTGCTACGGACGGCGCTCAACTTTTTCCTGCAGCAGGAGATCGACAAGGCGGAGGCGCGTCGCACGACGCCGTCGCCGCAGAGATGATCCTGCCGGCTTGACCCTGACGGAGACACGACATGCACTTCCTCGGGATCGACTGGGTCGGCATCAACGGCGACAACGGTCGCAAGCTGCTGCTGTCGGCGGCGTTCGTCGTTGTCGTGCTGCTGGTGAGCAAGCTGCTGCGCGCGCTGCTCGGGCTGATCCTCGGCAGGCCCGATCACGCCAGTCTTCAAGCGAAGTTCTGGACCCGCCAGGCGGTCAGCCTCGTCGCGGCGATCGTCATGATTCTCGGCCTGCTCTCGATCTGGTTCAGCGATCCGACCCGGCTCGCGACCGCGTTCGGGCTGATGTCGGCGGGCCTCGCCTTCGCGCTCCAGCAGCCGGTCACCTCGATCTGCAGCTATTTCGTGATCCTGCGCGGCAGCACCTTCACAGTCGGCGATCGCATTTCGATGGGCGGAGTGCGCGGCGACGTGCTCCGGCTCGGCTTTATCCAGACGACGATCATGGAGATGGGCCAGCCGCCGAGCGTCCAAGGTGCTGACCCGGCGATGTGGGTCAAAAGCCGGCAGTTTACCGGCCGCATCGTCACCGTCAGCAACGCCAAGATCTTCGCCGAGCCGGTGTTCAACTACACCCGCGACTTCCCCTTCATCTGGGAGGAGATGGCGATCCCGATCACCTACCAGGCCGATCGCGACCACGTTGAGGCGATCATGCTGGAGGCCGCTCGCCAGAACGCGGTCGATGCCGATTCGATGGCGCAGCAGGCCAAAGACGATCTGCACACCCGCTTCGGTGTAGAGCCGATCGACCTGGTGCCGAAGGTCTTCTACCGGATCACCGACAACTGGCTGGAACTGACGGTGCGCTTCATCGTCCACACCCACCTGATCCGCGGCGTCAAGGATGCGATGAGCCGGTACATCATCGGCGAGATGGACAAGGCCGGCATCGGCATCGCCTCGGCGACCTACGACATCGTCGGCTTTCCGCCCATTGAGATGCGCGACGGTTCCGCTTCTGGCACGCGCCAGGCCGTGGCCACGGACGGATTCGCGGCGTGATGGCACAACCGGCATGATCGTGATCGCTGCAATCGTGGTGGCCGCGTTGGTGACGCTGCTGCTGACGGTCGGCCCGATCGCGCGATCGGAGACGTGGCGCGCCACGGTCACCCCGCTCGCTTCGATCATCGGCTCGGGCTTTCTGATCTGCGGACCGTTGCTGGCGCGCGAGTTCGGCGCGGCGGCGGCGGGTGCGATGGTGGCGCTGCTGCTGCTCGCCTACGCGGTCGGGTGGGTGATCCGCTTCAACATCGCGGTGGTCGAGCCGCTGGCGGAGACGCTGCGGCTGCACGATCCGTTCGCCTGGGCGATGCGGATCTCGCAAGGGATGCTCGGCATCGCCTACGCGGTGTCCGTCGCTTATTATCTGAAGCTGCTTGCCGAGTTCGGGATGAAGCGCATCGCGGTCCCGGAGTCGATCCACGCGCTTGTCGCCAACGCGGCGGTCACCGCCATCATCCTCCTGTTCGTCGCGCTGACCTTCTCGGGCAGCATCCGCAAGATCGAGCATGCCGCGCACGGCAGTGTCTCGCTCAAGATCGGCATCATCGCCGGCCTGCTCGCGGCGCTGGCGATGTGGTGGGTGCGGCATGCCGGCGCTACGGCCGCGCTGCCGCCGGTACGGATCGGCTGGCGGAGCGTGCCGATGCTGCTCGGCCTCCTCATCACCGTCCAGGGCTTTGAGACCTCGCGCTATCTCGGCGCCAGCTACGCGCGGGAGACGCGCATCCGCACGATGCGACTGGCGCAGATCATGTCCTCCGCGATCTACCTCGGCTTCATCGCGCTGCTCACGCCTTTCCTGGCGCAGGCGCAGCATGCAGAGGGCGTGGCTGGCATCCTGGACATCATGAGCATCATCGCCGCCGCGCTCGGCGTCTTCGTGCTGATCGGCGCGGCGGCGAGCCAGCTCAGCGCCGCGATCGCCGATTCGATCGGCGCGGGCGGCCTGCTGATCGAGGTCTCACGCGGCATGCTCGGCGTGCGCGGCGCATTCATCGCCTCGAGCGTGCTCTCGATCGCCGTGGTGTGGCTGACCGATCCATTCCAGGTGGTGGCGCTCGCTTCGCGAGCCTTCGCCCTGTTCTACGCGATGCAGGCGGCGCTAGCTTATTGGGCTTCCAAGCGGAGCGGCGTCGGCGGCCGAGGGGCGCGCGGCGGCTTCGTCGCGATCGGGCTGATCTGCGTCGTGGCGGCCGCCGCCGGCGCGGCGGCGGAGGGATGAGCATGCCGGCGGCGCGGCACGGGCATCGAGAGTGAGCGGGGAGTCCTCCACATGAACTGGCAGCATTGGGTGAGCGAATGGGGATTGCCGCTGCCGCGATCGCCCGACGTCGGCTCGATCGTGCTGGCGGTGGTGCTGGTCATCGGCGCCTACTGGATCGGCCGGTTCGTCGGCGGACGGGTGGGGCCGAGACTGGTCACGCTGGTCCACCATTGGACGGGGCGCGACGGCGACTATACCAGGATCGCCAGCGCGATCGCCGATTACGGCATCGTCACGTTGCTGCTGCTGATCGTCGGCAATGCCGCCGCGCTGAGCCCGATCGCGCTGATGATCGTCGCCCTCGCGCTCGGCGTCGCCGTCGCGATGCTCGCGTGTCAGCTATGCCGCGCCGTGGGCCTGGGGAATGCGACGGCGGGCGTGCTGGCGTTCGCGGCGCTCGTTGCGACCACCGCGGCGACGCTCGGCGGCATGCAGCCGCTCATCGCCGGGCTGAACAGCGTGGGGCTGACGGTCGGCGCGCATCGCGTCACCTTGCTGGGAGTTGTAAATTTCGTTGTGGTGGCGGCGGTGCTCTACGCGCTTGCCCGGCTCGCCAACAGGGTGGTGCTGCACTCGATCGGCCGCCTCCATTCGCTCGATGTGTCGCAGCGCGCGCTTTCGCAGAAGCTGGCGAGCATCGGCATCGTCATTCTCGCGATACTCCTAGGCATCGATCTGCTCGGCATCGACCTCACCGCGCTGACGGTGTTCTCCGGCGCGTTTGGGCTGGCGGTGGGCTTCGGCCTGCAGAAGACATTTGGCAACCTCATCGCCGGGCTCATCCTGCTGATGGACCGCTCGGTGAAGCCGGGTGACGTGATCGTCGTCGGGGACACGTTCGGACAGGTCACCAAGATCGGCGTGCGCGCCGTCTCAGTCGTCACCCGCGATGGCAAGGAGCATTTGATCCCCAACGAGCAATTGATGACCGATCCCGTCGAGAATTGGTCCTACTCCAGCCGTAACGTCCGCGTGCACATCAAGGTCGGTGTCGGTTACGAAAGCGATCTGGCGGTGGCGCAGCGGCTGATGATCGAGGCGGCGATGGCGGCGCCGCGGGTCCTCAAGGATCCCAAGCCGACCGTGTGGCTCACCGACTTCGGCGACAGTTCGGTCGATCATGAGATCCTCGTCTGGGTCACGGATCCGGAAGCAGGCGTCGGCAACGTCCGCTCCGACCTGCTCAACCGGCTATGGCTGTCGTTCAAGGAGCACGGCATCGAACTCCCGTTCCCGCAGCGCGACATTCACATCCGCAGCGGTGCGCCCCCCGCTCCACCGGCATGACTGCAATTGGCCGCGTAGTTCCAACCTGCCATTGTGAACGGACGGCTGCTTACCGCGAGTTCTGCTCGAAAACGGCCAGTCCGTTCTCCACCAGACAATTACGTTATTTAGCCGTTAAATCAGGCATCGCACTGAGACCCGCGAGCGCTACGGCGCTTCACCCGTTACTGCGATGCGCGCGGCAAGCGCATAATGCTCGAGCTCGACATCGGACTCGATCACCTGATCGAGCAGCCCCTTCAAGTCGGTCATGTCCGACCCGCTTTGGAACAGACCGGGCATACGCTCGATCGCTAGTACCGCGATCGCCAGCGCCTTCTTCACCGGATGAAGGTCGCGCCCCGTCAACTCAGCCATCGCAGGCTCCGTCGGTCGTTCCCGTAGCCTGAGTATCAGCCGGCGAACGAAGTGACCACCAAACGTCGGAGAGCATCGTCAGAAGCAAAGCGGCATCGACCGAGGGTAGCTCCTGCCACCCCGCGGCGACCATCCCCGCTCTTTGAGGCGCTAGTCCTTTCCGCCCTGCGGCCTTCCACGGTCAACCCGCAAGGGGTCCGCTATGCAAGCATGCGGCCGCTGGTCGCTGGCGCTCCTGCGCGGTGACCGCGGCCGCCGGCCGGATGCGTCGGCGCCTGTCGAGCGGGGATGGCCTCCGCTCCTCGAACGACAGGAGCCGATCATGTCCCTCGATGCCGCACAGCGCTACGCCTGGAACCTCGCCTGCACCCTCAAGGTGATCATCATCCTGATCGCCACCGACAGCGGATATCAGGTCATGACCAGCGACGACTATGACGGCGACGTCGAGAAGATCGTGCGCGAGTACGACCCGTGGGGCGCCTGATGACGCTCCACGATTTCATCCAATCCGCCCGTGCCGGATTTCCTCCGGCGCTCATTTCCGCTATGATCGATCCCGCGCTGTGGTGGCAGGTGGAAGCGCGTCCGATCATCTGTTCGAAGGACGCGACACCATGTTCATCACCTTGCCCCTGGCGCTGATCGGCGTCGGTTTCATGATCTACCTAATGTTCGCAGCGGCGACCTACGTGCTGCCGGTCTACGCTGGGCTCTCCGCCGGCTTTGCCGCGCTTCACGCCGGCGCATCCTACACGAGCGCGATGCTGCTCGGTATCATGGCCTTCCTGTTCGTGATCATGCTTGGCCAGATGGCGACGCAACTGCTACCCTCGCGGCGGGCACGGATCGCGATCGCGCTTCTGTTCGCCGTGCCGGCAGCAGTCGCGGGATTCCAAGCCGCATCGGCATTGCTGCACCTTGGCGGCGTCGGCAGCTGGGGCGTCGCGCTCTCGCTGGCGGCAGCGCTGGCGACTGGCACGGTCACCGCCAAGCGGTGTCAGAGCCTGCCCCACGCGTGACCTGCACGTCTATTTGGGGCGGCGCAGGGACGCAGGATTGCGGAAGCCCCGCCCGGTCCACCGGCGGGGCTATTCCCGGACCGAGTGTCGTCATGGCGGCGGTCGATGCCTGAATGGCAGGGTGCGGCTCTCCTTCGCGGCAAGAAAGGCAGAGATCGGGGCGTTAAAGCTCTGATCGGCCTGAGTCCCTGATACCTCCCCTCGGGACAGAAGCCATGCGCAGCCGACCTGCGCGCTACTGACCTCCCATTGTTAAGACAGTCGTTGGCCGCGGCAATCGGAGCAGGGCTCCCCGCCTGAACGCCGACGTTGCTATCCGCCGATACGACACTCGCGCTGTTCCCCTCGAAGCGCGTAGCATCGCCACCATCTCCGTTCGGGCTCATGCCCGGACCCGCGTCCACACGGCCTCTCGATCGGCTTTGATGACCGGGTACGGCTGCGCCTCGGCCGCCTGAGCCGCAACGGCGAGCAGGAGCTTTTTTCCCCTGAGCTGAAGCTCATTCCTCGCGGGACAAAAAAGCCCCTGCTCGCCGTCCTCCGCTGTGCTGCGGGCCTTCGGCTGCGGCGGCGGTGCGCCCCGGTCTTCGGGCAAGCCATCGAGGCCGCGATGGGCGCGGGCTCGAACATGAGAGAACGGAGACTTAAAATGGCGACCATCGGCACCTTCAAGAAGAACGCCTCGAACGAATATTCGGGCGAAATCGTCACCCTCAGCGTCCAGGCCAAGGGCGTCCGCATCGTCCCCGAGGCCGACCGCGCCAACGAAAAGGCACCGTCGCACCGGGTGATGGTCGGCCGCGCGGAGATCGGCGCCGCCTGGGCACAGCGGTCCAAGGAGGGTCGCGATTATCTGGGTCTCAGGCTCGACGATCCGAGCTTCAACGCCCCGATCTACGCCAACCTCTTCGACGACGAGGACGGCGACACCTTCAGCCTGATCTGGTCGCGCCCGACCCGCCGCAACGACTGAGCGGCTCCGACCGGCCCCGCCCGGGAAACCGGGCGGGGCTTTCGCGTTCGGATGTCGTAACCAACATGGCTGCGGAGTGGAGCATGTCCTCGCATAAGCCCTCGATTATAAGAACATAAGTGCAGCCGGCTTTATCGGGGCAGCGGCAATCGTCATCCTCACCAGTGGCGGGAAACCTCTTGTAACGAGGAACGGACGATGCCGGGTTATCACAAGCTTCGCTTGCCGCAGCAGTATCGCATTATGCTCGACCTCGACGCGTCGGGCTTCGCCTGGGAGTGGCTTCGGCGCAATCCCGACTTCCGATCGCTCTGGGCAAGCGCCGGCGCTGCCGCGCGGCGCGCCTCGGCGCAGGCGGCGGTCGCCGCCGGCCGCGTCACGACCGCCGTCACCGAGCTTGGCCAGCACCCGCTGGCGGAAAGGATGGTTCAGTGGGGCCTGACTTTCGCGCCGTATCCCGATGCACCCGCGACCGACCATCCGTTGATCGGCTGGTTGCCGGAGTTGCACGTCGAAACGCTGTCCATCGTCCGTCCGCTGCCATGGGCGCGCGCGGTTGCAGGCCTGCGATTCACGCCGGATCGCTGGGGGCCGGGCGTGTTTCGGATCGGCGCGCCGGGCGGCACTCACTTGCTCGTGCGACGGCATGGTTC
The DNA here is from genome assembly GCA_964236935.1 of uncultured Sphingomonadaceae bacterium. Lineage (GTDB taxonomy): Bacteria > Pseudomonadota > Alphaproteobacteria > Sphingomonadales > Sphingomonadaceae > Solisphingomonas. Next base: position 36,325 of record CAXSHP010000001.1, on the reverse strand, counting down.
TCCCGAGATGGCGCTCTGGCTGCCTACCGGGCTTTCGCCCGGCGTCGGTGAATCGTTCGGCCTCTACCTGCACGCGGATCGCCAACATGCCGCTCGCATCCGAGCAGCGAGCCTGCTGGCTCGCGCGATCGTGAACAGGCCGCCGCTTTATCCGGTTCGCTATCCGCAGGCGCATCGTCAGACCGCGATGCTCTGCATCCATGATCTTACTTGCAAGGGTGCCAGCTTGCGCGAGATAGGCGTCATGTTGCTCAACCCCGCGGCTGATGATTGGCGGACGAGCTCGGAGCGATCCGATCTTCGCCGTCTCGCTGACGCAGGCGCGCAGATGGTCGCCGGCGGCTATCGATCGCTGTTGCAAGCGAAGCATGCCAGCCGTGCTGGGCAGGCTGATCCGGCATAGTCCAGTGCTGTTGCCGCGTCGCTTCTGGTCAGGGTTCTCTTCTGTAAAGTAGAGCCCGTCCTGAAGGCACGATCTGGGCGATGAGATCCATGTCGGAGACATTGCCCGTCAGCACGGTGTAGCCGCTTTCCAATGCCTGGATGAAGATGGTGGCATCGTTCAGCATTGGCTGCCGGTCGACCTTGGGAAGCCCGATCAATCGCGCAATCATGCCGGTAACGATGCCCGCCTCGGCCCATGCCTGCATACTCGGTGCGGTCAGGCGGTGCGGTCGTATCTCCGCGATCGCAGCCGCGATCGGTGCGAGGACGCCGGCAGTGTCCTTATGCAAGGGATCGAGCCGGCCGAACAGATGGACCAGTTCGGCGATGGCGACCGACGAATGGTTCACGTCCCGCGCGAGCAGCAGGTCCTTGACCGCCTGCGGCGCGCGGCCCTGCAGCACGTCGATATAGACCGAGGTGTCCAGCAGCAGCCCCGGTCCGCTGATCACCGGATCGTTGACGAACGGAAGCTCGCTATCGGCGCGCCGTATCAGCGGTGCGAGCCGCTTCTCGGGTTTCAGGCGTCGAAGGGTCGCAGCGAGATCAAACGCCAAGGTCGATGTCTCGGCCGATCGATCCCTCGAGCGAGATCAGCTTCTCGGCGAAATCGTCCTCCAGCGCGACCTTGGCGAGCGCATATTCCAGCAACTCGCTGCCATCGAGACCGGAACGCGCCGCCGCGGCATCGAACAATTGTTCGTGGGCACGTCCGGAAAGCCGCTTTTCCTTCTTGCCGGCGGTAAGCCCCGCCGCCGCAGCCGTGCCGAGCGTCATCGTGACGCGCGTCGCCACGACGGAAGGGGCGGCTCCTTTCGGAGGCTTGCGCGTGGCGCGCGACGTTTCGCTTCTGCTGGCCATCTTCACCTCACAACGTGAGTATGACAAATATCTGGTTTTGTCAGACGCGTCAATGTGGTCGATTGCGGCACCCCGCCGATCCGGCCACCCGCAGCCTCTTTTTAACGCCGATGATCGCCTCCGTCGCGCGGCTCCGTCCCGGAGATGCGCAGCTCATAATCGAAGGAGTCGATCATGCCCGATCTCATCAAGGACACCCGCTATCTGCGCACCAAGGAGGCCGCGCACTACGTCGGTCTTTCCGCGCGTACGCTCGAGAAGCACCGCACCTACGGCACCGGTCCTGCCTACAAGAAGATCGGCGGCCGCGTCATCTACACGCTCGAAGAACTGCGCGCCTGGGCCGACCGCGGCAGCTGCGCGTCTACCTCCGACCCGAACAACGCGAACGTCTCTCCGCCGGTGCGCCGCAACCTCGCCCACATCATGCCGGTGTCGGCGGTGTGGGCCGGTCGGGATGGGGACGCGCACCTTGGCGGCCCGCCGCTGTTCCATGCGCGGACGCAAGGCTCGACCCCGTTCCGTTTCTCGCTCCACGTCGGCGACGTCGGGCATACCTTGGTCATCGGTCCGACCGGTGCCGGCAAGAGCGTGCTGCTGGCGCTGATGGCGTTGCAGTTCCGGCGCTACCGAGGTTCGCAGATCTTCGCGTTCGATCATGGCGGGTCGATCCGTGCAGCGACGCTTGGGATGGGCGGCGAGTGGCATGATCTCGGCAGCAGCCTCGGCGGCGACGCCACGCCCGTGTCGCTGCAGCCGCTCGCGCGGATCGACGAGCCCGACGAGCGCGCGTGGGCGGCCGACTGGCTTGCGGCAATCCTGGCGCGCGAGGGGTTCGCGATTACGCCGGAGGTGAAGGACCACCTCTGGACCGCGCTCGGCAGCCTCGCCGATGCGCCGATCGGTCAGCGTACGCTGACCGGACTTTCGGTGCTGATCCAGGCGTCCGGCCTGAAGCGCGCGCTCACGCCATATACGCTGGCCGGGCCCTATGGGCGGCTGCTCGACGCCGATCACGAGGCGTTCGGCACCAGCGATGTCCAAGCGTTCGAGACCGAAGGCCTGATCGGCACGCCGGCCGCGCCCGCGGTGCTCGCCTATCTGTTCCACCGCATCGGCCGCCGGCTCGACGGGCGACCTACCCTCATCCTGATCGACGAGGGCTGGCTCGCGCTGGACGAACCGATGTTCGGGCGCCAGCTCAAGGAATGGCTGAAGACGCTGCGCAAGAAGAATGCGAGCGTCGTGTTCGCGACCCAGAGCCTCGCCGACATCGAGGGCAGCAGTATCGCTCCCGCCATCATCGAGAGCTGCCCGAGCCGGCTGTTCCTCGCCAACGAGCGCGCGCTCGAGCCGCAGATCGCCGGCATCTACCGCCGGTTCGGGCTCAACGAGCGCCAGATCGAGATCGTCGCCTCTGCCACCCCCAAGCGCGATTACTACTGCCAGTCGGCCGCAGGCAATCGCCTGTTCGACCTCGGGCTCGGCCCGATCGCGCTGGCGTTCGCCGCCGCCTCGTCGCGCAGCGACATGAATGCCATCGCCGCCCTGCTCGACGCACACGGCGCCGACGGGTTCGCCGCCGCGTGGCTGCGCCATCGCGGACTCGATTGGGCCGCCGATCTCATCACGCCTTCTGCTCAACCTCAGACCTTGGAGATGTCCGCATGATCCGTCTTAACGTCAGCCGCCGTATCGTGCTCGCCACGAGCGCGATCGCCCTCGCCATCGCCATGCCGGCATCCGCCGCGTTGCCGGTGTTCGATCCCACCAACTATGCGCAGAACGTCCTGCAGGCGGCTCGGGCGCTCCAGCAGATCAACAATCAGATCACCAGTCTGCAGAACCAAGCGCAGAGCCTGATCAATCAGGCGCGCAACCTCGCGTCGCTGCCGACCAACGCGCTGTCCGGCATCCAGCAGTCGATCGACCGCACCCGTCAGCTGATCGCGCAGGCGCAGCAGGTCGCCTACAACGTCCAGGATATCGACCGCGTGTTCGCGGCACGCTACCCGAGCGGCAGCCTTAGCGGCACGTCCTCGGCGCAGCTCGTCGCCAATGCCGAGACGCGCTGGCACGATGCGGTCGGCGGTTTCCAGGACTCGCTGCGCACGCAGGCGACGATCGTCACCAACCTCGATGATACGCGGACCCAGGTCAGCACGCTGGTCGGTGCGAGTCAAACCGCGACCGGTGCGCTTCAAGCGGCGCAGGCCGGCAACCAGCTGGTCGCGCTCCAGACGCGCCAGCTCGCCGATCTCACCGCGCTGGTCGCGGCGCAGTCGCGGGCCGCCAACCTCGCTGCCGCGCGCGCCACCGCCGACGAGGCACAGGGCCGCGAGCAGACCCGCCGGTTCCTTGCGCCCGGCGCCGGTTACGTCGCGCACAGCGTGAGCCTGTTCCATGACTGAGCAGGGCAGGGAAGAGGCGCGGCCAGTGCAGCCGGTCACCGGCTTGCGCCGGCGCTGGCGCGGTGTCGCGGTTGCGGGCGTGATCGGAATCGCCGGCACGCTGTCGCTGGTAGCGCTGAATCGGCCAGCGGGTCAGGAGAGCCGCTACGCCGTAGTCGAACAGGCGGCGGAGCCCGCCGCAGCTGTGGCCGATCCGCTGATGACCGAGCTGATCCGCTGCCGCGCGCTGCCGCCGCAGGTCGACGATCCCGCCTGCCGCGCCGCGTGGGAGACGAACCGCCGTCGCTTCTTCGGCGATAGCCGCGCCACGCGCGTGCCGGGCGAGCCGCTGCCCGGCTACGCGGTCATTCCCGCGCCCGGCTCCGCGCCGGCAGCGATGGAGCGCTGAGCGATGGAGGGCACCGGTGTCATCGATCGCTTCCTCGACCTGTTCGCGCGCTACATCGACAGCGGGTTCGGGCTCATCCACGGCGACGTCGGCTTTCTCGCCAGCTCGCTGATCGTCATCGACGTGACCCTCGCCTTCCTGTTCTGGACCTGGGGCGAGGGCGAGGACATCGTCGCGCGGCTGGTGCGCAAGACGATCCAGGTCGGGTTCTTCGCCTTCCTGATCGCCAACTGGAACGGCCTCGCCAAGATCGTCTACCTGAGCTTCTCCGGGATCGGCCTGAAGGCTGCCGGCTCCGGCGGCGCCGACGACTTGCTCCACCCCGGCAAGATCGCGCAAATTGGTATCGACGCCGGCCGGCCGCTGCTCGACCAGGCATCGCTGCTGGTCGGGCCGGTCGGCGTGTTCACCAACTTCGTTCAGATCGCGGTGCTGCTGCTGGCCTGGGCGATCGTGCTGCTCGCCTTCTTCATCATCGCGATCCAGCTGTTCGTGACGCTGATCGAGTTCAAGCTGGTGACGCTGGCAGGGTTCGTGCTGGTGCCGTTCGGGCTGTTCGGCCGTACCGCGTTCCTCGCCGAGCGCGTGCTCGGCAACGTCATGGCGACCGGCATCAAGGTGCTCGTGCTCGCGGTCATCATCGGCATCGGTTCGTCCATCTTCCACGAGTTCATCGTTGACTTCGGCGGTACGCCGCCGGCGATCGAGCAGGTCTGTTCGATCGCGCTCGCCAGTCTCACCTTGCTCGGGCTCGCTATCTTCGGTCCCGGCATCGCCGGCGGGCTCGTGTCCGGCGGACCGCAGCTCGGCGCGGGCGCCGCGGTCGGCACCGGGCTTGCCGTCGCGGGCATCGGCGCTGCCGCCGTCGGCGCCGCAGGCATGGCAGCTGGCGCCGGCTCGAGCGCGATGTCTTCTCTCTCCCGATCCGCCGGTTCTCCCCCGACCCGCGGATCGCCCGGTGGTCTCTCCGCTCCCCCAGGCGGCGGCGCACCATCGGGCGGCGCTCCGGCTACACCCGCCGGAGCGCCGGGAGTCACGAGTGCAGAAGCCGGTGCGTCGGGCGGCGCTCCCGAACCTCTGGCGGCAGCACCTGCGGGTGAGATGAGCGGCAACGCGCCACTGTCCGGCGGCAGTTCAGGCGCGCCGGCCTGGGCGAGGTCGCTCCGCCGCCGTCAGACCACGACGCAGGGCGCCATGCTCACCGCCCATACTTTGCGCTCGGCCGATCACGGCGGCGGGGCGGCCCACATCTCCCTGGAGGATCGCTCATGAACCCGTTCCGCCGTTCCTCGTCGCGCCTCGGGCGCGAGCCGCAACCCGATACACCGTACCAGCGAGCCGCACAGGCGTGGGACGACCGCATCGGTTCGGCGCGCCAACAGGCGCATAGCTGGCGGCTGATGGCGTTCGGGGCGACCGCGCTGCTCAGCCTCAGCGTCGTCGACAATCTGCGGCTTCGGTTCGGCAGCCACATCGTCCCGTACATCGTCGAGGTCGACAAGCTCGGGAGCGCACGGAGCGTCTCGCCCGCGCTTGCCGATTATAGGCCAACCGATCCACAGATCGCGTGGCACCTCGCGCGGTTCATCGAGAACGTCCGTGGCCGGCCCGCCGACCCGATCGTGCTGCGCCAGAACCTAAGCGCCGCCTACGACTTCACCACCGAGCAGGGCGCGGCCGCGCTCAACGATTATGCGAGCGGCTCCGACCCGTTCTCCACGCTTGCCGACACGCAGGTGTCGGTCGACGTCAAGAACGTCGTTCGAGCATCCGCCGACAGCTTCCGCATCGCCTGGGACGAGCGGCGCTACGATCACGGCCAGCTGTCCGCTACGACCCACTGGTCGGCGATCTTGACCGTGGTGGTCCGCACGCCAACCGACGCCGCCACGCTCAGCCGCAACCCGCTCGGGCTCTACGTCCACGCCATCAATTGGTCCCAGGACCTTGGAGAATGATCATGCGCCTTTCATTGTTCGTATCCATGCTACTCGTCTCGACATCGGCCCTGGCGGCACCGCCGGAACGAGCCGTCAAGCCGGTAGCCGCCGCGACGCAGGCCGCGCGCGTTGAGCCGCGGGCCTCGGGCTGGCAGGGTGCCTCCCAGCTGTTCAGCTACGCGCCCGGCGGACTTTATCAGGTCTATGCGGCGGTCGGGCAGGTCACCGACATCATGCTGCAGGAGGGCGAGACGCTGTCCGACACCGGCGCAGTCGCGGCCGGCGACACCGTTCGCTGGGTGATCGGCGAAGCGTCGAGCGGCACCGGCCCGACCCGCCGCACCCACATCCTGGTCAAGCCGACCGATCCGGGGCTGAAGACCAACCTCGTCATAAACACCGACCGGCGCACCTACCATGTCGAGATCCGCTCCACCGCGGCGACCTACATGGCGAGCGTCGGCTGGTCCTACCCGCAGGACGAGCTGATCGCGGTCAGGGCGCGGATCGAGGCCGCCAGCCAGGTCGCCGCCACGCAGGTGCAGGTCGGGATCGATCCGGCCAAGCTCGACTTCTCCTACCGGCTCAGCGGCGATTCCCCGCCGTGGCGGCCCGTGCAGGTGTTCGACGACGGCGCCAAGACCTATTTGCTGTTCCCCGCGAGCATCGCGCAGACCGAGCTCCCGCCGCTGTTCCTGCTCGGCGAGAAGAACAAGGCCGAGCTGGTCAACTACCGTGTTTCCGGCCGCTACATCGTCGTCGACCGGCTGTTCGCGGTCGCCGAGCTGCGGCTCGGGACGAGCAAGCAGCAGATCGTCCGCATCAAGCGCACCCGTGGGCAGGAGCGGCGGTCGTGAGCGACGATAATGACTTCGAGGTGGCCGACGAGCCCGCCCGTCCCGCCCAACGCGCGATCCCGATTGCGACGCGGGCGCCGGCGCCGCGGCCGCGGCGACTCTCGCGGCGTGCCATCACGCTGTTCGCAGGCGGGAGCGCGATCGGGTTGGCGGCGGCGCTCGTGTTCGCGCTGAGTTCCGGCGGCCACCGCACCGCGCCGCAGGAAACGGTTGCGGTCGATCGCCGTCAGCCGAGCGACCTGCTCGCGACCGCTCCCAAAGACTATGGTGCGGTGCCTCAGGCAAAGAGCGCTGCACTGGGGCCGCCGTCAGCATCTTCCAACCCGCCGGGCGTTCCCGGTGCGGATGGCTTCACGATACCCGCGACCGGTGCCGCTACGTCGAGCTCACCCAGTAACGAGACTGCCGCCGCCGTTCAACGGCAGCGGCAGCAGCGCGACAGCGCACGGTCGAGCAAGCTGTTCGCATCGTCCGGCGATGCCGGACGATCGACACAAGCAGCCGAAGGCCAGTCCGCTCCGACACTGTTGCCGTCCAGCGCGCCCGAAGCGCCGGCCTCGCCAAGCACGGGCGACGCGCAGGATCGAAAGGTCGCGTTCGTGGCGAACAGCGCTCGAACCCCGGCTGTCAACAGCGGGCGTCTTACCGAACCGGCAGGACGGAATGTATTGATCGCCGGTTCCACGATCGCCGCGGCGCTGATCACCGGCCTGTCGTCCGACTTGGCGGGCGAGGTGGTGGCGCAGGTGACCGAGGATGTGTTCGACTCCACGACCGGCCGCACCAGGGTGATCCCGCAGGGGACGCGGCTGATCGGCAGCTACGATGCCCATGTCGGCTACGGCCAGTCCCGCGCGCTCGTGGTCTGGACGCGGCTCATCCTGCCCGACGGCCGCTCGCTCGATCTCGATCGGCTGATCGGCACCGATGCCACCGGGCAGTCGGGGTTCGCCGATAGGGTGAACCATCATACCGGCAAACTGCTTCAGGCGGGGCTGCTCTCGACTTTGTTCGGGGTCGGCTCAAACATCGCCACAAGTGGTAGCGGCAATGACGGCATCGCGTTCGCCATCCGCGACAGCGCCGGTCAGTCGGTCGAGCGGGCGGGCGACAAGCTGATCGAGCACCAGCTCGACGTCCAGCCGACCATCACCATTCGCCCCGGCGCGCGCGTGCGCGTGCTGGTCAGCCGCGACCTGGTGCTGGAACCGTGGACGGCGAAATAGCCTGCACGTCATCTTTGTATTCGCGGATGAGGCTCAGCAGGCGATGGCGCTGCGGGTTGCGATCGTCCTGGGGCCACACCGCCTCAACGGCGATCGTCGTATCTGGTTCGTCGATAGGGCAGTACATGGCGCCTCGGTGGGGATCGCTCAGCCGAGGGATATTGCTCAAGAGTTGGGGCAAACCAGGCGAGGTCGCGGGCGCCGCTCTTTTCCTGGCGAGCGACGCCGGTTCCTTCGTGACCAGTACGACCATCATCGTCGATGGCGGCTACAGCATCTCGCCCTGAACAGCGGACGCGCTTCCCGAGCCCAGCCATTCCCGCCGGTCAGGTGTTGGCCAGCGTCCGTTCGAGGCCGTCGATGATCCCGTCGGTCCAGCTCTGCGCGATGAAGGCGCGGATATCGGCGGCGCCGGCCGGCTCTAGCGCATCGCACCAGCCGTTTACGGTCACGCGGCAATGGGCCGAATCGACCTCATCGACGAACAATGTCGCGAGGTAATTCCGCCACGGAAGGGGATTGTCGTCGAGCGTACGGCCGTAAAGCCGGCGTGTGTCGTCATCCTTGTGCAGCAGGATCTCGGTCACGACGGCGCCATTTTCGAAGGTCATGCGTCGCGTGCGCAGCGGATTGTTGCCATCGCCGCCATCGACATGGGTGACACCGGCCATGTTGATCCGCATCGGAAAGCCCTCCCAATCGGATACCAGTTGCCAGACATCGGTTGCCGAAGCGCCGATCACCTTGCTCGCGGAAGCCTCGACCCTGCCATGCCCGGCCTGGCCTGGCGCGGGGGCGCTCATTGGCCCGATCCGGCGCCGAGCGCTTCCTTGATGTCGTGGTCCCATTGGAACATGTTGACGTACCAGGTGGGGAAATAGGCTGAGGGAGCGCTGAGAACCTCGAGCCGGGCGACCGCCTCGCTCGATAGGCTTATGCTCTCGGCCTTGATGTTCTCGTCGAGCTGGCGCTCGTTCGCCGCGCCTATAAGGACGGTCGACACCCAGTCCCGCGTCAGCACCCACGCGAGAGCGACCTGGGCCGGCGTGGCGCCATGGTCCTTCGCTATGTCATGCAAGGCATCGACGATATCATAGGCGCGTTCGAGGTCGTGGACCGGTGGCATCGGCAGGGCGTTTCGCCTGGCATTTTTCGGCTGCGGGTTTTCCCGCGTATATTTGCCCGAGAGGAAGCCGCCCGCCAGCGGGCTCCAGATCTGGACGCCGATGCCGGCATCGCGATAGAAAGGGACGCACTCGTTCTCCAGCTCGCGCTCGAGAAGGGAATAATACATCTGCGCGCCGATGATCGGCTGATAGCCCAGCCGTTCCTGGCAACCGAGGAAACGCGCCGCTTGCCAGGCCGGATAGTTCGACAGCCCGACATAGCGGATCTTGCCGTCGCGAACGAGCTGGTCGATCGCCCTCACGGTCTCCTCGATCGGCGTGGCAGGGTCGGGAAGGTGGGGTTGGTAGAGATCGATCCAGTCCGTGCCCAGCCGCTTGAGGCTCTCCTCAACGGACAGGATGATGTTGCGATAGGACAGGCCGGTGCCCAATATGCCGGCCCGCATTCTCATCCGGGTCTTGGTGGCGATGATCGCTTCGTTGCGACGCTCGCGAAGCGCGTGGCCGAGCACCGTCTCGCTCTCGCCGGCGCTGTAAATGTCCGCGGTGTCGAAGAAATTTATGCCGGTATCGAGCGCCTTCGCCACAATCCGGTCGGCATCGGCCTGCGGGATATTGTTGACCAGGCCGGGCACCACCGAACCGGTGCCGAAGGTCACGGTCCCCAAAGCGAGGCGCGAGACAATCAAGCCGCTATTACCGAGCTTTCTATATTGCACGATGATCGATCCGCTTCCTGTTCGATGGAGTGACGGCGGCCGGTGGTATCGCCGATCGAGCGCATGGTCAGCTACGCCGTACATATTGTCATACCTGGTAGTATATACGCCAACCCGGTGCAACCATCGGGAGGGCTGGCATGGGGCCTTCACATGAACTGCATCAGCTCGATCATCAAGCCGTCGCTGTCCTGCACATAGCTGTTGAGCATCGCCTGGCCGGTCGCCGCCTCGCGGGTGGCGACGGCATCCAGCGTCTCCAGATCGACCAGGGTGGGAGCATGCAGCACCTTGAACCCGTATCGCTCGCCGACCTGGAGGACGAAATCCATGTCCGCCACCTCGAATGCGACATGGGATGCCCCCACGTCGCAAGGCCGCATGCGATATTTGTCGCGGCCGGCCGGGCTCAGATATTCGAACAGCTCGATCTGATGCCCCTGGCACCGGACATAGGCGACGCGGACGGTCGCGCCCTTCACGCCAGTCACACCCTCCATGACGGCTTGTGAAGCGGGCGTCAGATTCTCCACCTCCAGCCCCAGGGCCTCGCGGAAGAAGCCCGCCGTCCTATCCAGATCGCCGACCGTGAAGCTGGTATGATTGATCGCCGTTGGCCTTTTGTCAGTCATGGCCTTGATCCTGTTCCCGCAGACGAATGTGAATGATGCGCCGCCCGCATGTCATGGCTTGGGGGGAAGCGTGTCCCGCCAGGATGACTGGCCGAATTCTACAATCTGGCCATCGGGATCGCGGGCCATGACGACATAAGAGGTCCGGGTGCCCTCAATGATGCTGCCGCCCGCCTCTACGACCCGCGCCTCAATGTCGTCGAAATCGTCGACGCCGATCGAAAGATGCGTCAGTCCAGGCTCGTTCCACTGGCGGACACGGTCATTATCGACCGTGCCTGCGTCGCCGTAATGCAGAAGCTCCAGCACGAAACTGTCCAGGACCATGTACATCGCGGTCAGCCCGATGGGAGCCGGCATTTTGAATATCGGCGTGATCAGCTTGTCGCCGGGCTTGAACTCCCACCACCGCCTGAAGCCGATCGCCTCATAGAAGCGGATGCTGCGTTCCAGATCGGTGACGCATATACCGACATGGTTGAATATGATGGCCACTATTCACTCTCCCATTTCATCGAATCATCTTGCCTGATGCAGGGGGCCGCAGGGTCATGGGGCACCGCGTCTCATCGTTCCGCTTCCGGATCGGCGACGATCCCGTCGCTCAGCAATGCCGCGATGCGGATGTCGTCATAGCCCAGCTCGGCAAGGATCTCGGTAGTGTCGGAGCCGGCGGCTACCGCAGGGGCGGGCGAGCGTGGCGGGGTTCGTGAATAGCGGGGCGCGGCCGCCGGATGGACGACGCCGTCCATCTCGACGTAGGTGCCGCGCGCCACATTGTGCGGGTCCAGCGGCGCTTCCGCCAGGGAAAGCACGGGTGAGCAGCAGGCATCGAGATCCTGCATGATCGCCAACCATTCGTCGCGGGTGCGCGATCGGAAGATCTCGGCGGTGCGCCGTTTCAGCTCGGGCCATCGGGCGCGATCCCGCTGCGCATCGAAGGACCGATCCTCGGTCAGGCCGAGCGCCTGGCGAAGCGCCTTATAGAAGGGCGGCTCGATGGCGCCCACCGCGAGGTAGCGCCCATCGGCGGTCTCGTAGGTGTCGTAGAAATGCGCGCCCGAATCGAGGACGTTGGCGCCGCGCTCATCCTTCCACGTCCCTTCGGCCTCGAACCAGCGGATCATGCTCATCAGCAGCGCCGAACCATCGCTCATCGAGCAATCGATTACCTGCCCCACGCCGGTGCACTGGACGTTTAGGAGACCGGCCACCATGGCGAAGGCGAGCAGCATCCCGCCGCCACCGAAGTCGCCGATCAGGTTCAGCGGCACCACCGGTTTCTGGCCGGCCTGCCCGATCGCATGCAGTACCCCCGCGATGGCGATATAGTTGATGTCGTGTCCGGCCTTGTCGGCATAGGGTCCGTCCTGGCCCCAGCCGGTCATACGGCCGTATACCAGGCGCGGATTGTCTGCGAGCAGGACGTCCGGGCCGAGGCCCAGCTTCTCCATGACGCCCGGACGGAAGCCTTCGATCAGTCCGTCCCCCGTGCGACACAGTTCACGCGCCAGGGCGGTGCCGGTCGGCTTCTTCACGTCGATGACGATCGAGCGCCGCGAGCGGGCCAATATGTTGCGATGATCGATCTGCGCGCCGGGCCGTTCGATGCGGATCACATCGGCGCCGTGATCGGCAAGCATCATGCCCGCGAACGGGCCGGGGCCTAGGCCGGCGAACTCCACGATACGGGTTCCGGACAATACTCCTGCCATCTTTCCCTCTCGTCCCGGCTAACGGGCGGCGCCATGCCGGCGCCGCGGATCATCATTGAAAGAGCGTCTTGAGCTTGAATTTCTGCACCTTGCCCGAAGGCGTGAGCGGCAGTTCCTCGACGAAGCGCCATCGCCTGGGTACCTTGTGGCGGGCGATGCGCGAGCGGACGTGGTCCGCGAGCTCTTCGGCAGCGCATGCCATATCCGGCAGCAGCACGACCACGGCCGCGATCTGCTCCCCCCATTCGCGATCGGGAATGCCGATCACGGCCGCCTTGGCGACGGCATCGTGGGCCGCGAGGACGTCCTCGATCTCGCGCGGCGAGATATTCTCCCCGCCACGGATGATCATGTCCTTGAGCCGGCCGGTGATCTGCAGATAGCCGTCCGGCCGTATCGCCCCCAGATCGCCGGTGTGGATCCAGCCTTCGGCGTCGATGGTCTCTGCCGTCTTCTCGGGCATGTCGTAATAGCCGATCATCGTGCCGCAACCGCGCACGCAGATCTCCCCGGGCGATCCTCTGCCGACGATCTCGCCATTGGCGGGATCGATGATCTTCACGGCGAAATTGGGCAGCGGATGGCCCAAGGTGGTCGCCTTCTGCTCGAGCGTGTCGTCCGGTCTCGATTGCGAGATCACCGAACTGGTCTCGGTCTGGCCGAAGGTCATCACATAGCGCGCGCCGTAGAGCCGCTCGAGGCGCCCTACCAGCTCCTCCGGAACGGTCGAGCCGCCGCAGCCGATGCAGTCCAGCGTCTTGACCCGGTCCGTGCGGAAGTCCGGGCTTTCCACGATCCGCAGGTGCGCGGTCGGCACCGCCGAGAAGAAATTCGCCGCCTCCTGCTCGACCAGATCGAGGAGCAGCGCCGGGTCGAACTGGCGCATGACGACCAATACGCCGCCATTCCAGAGGGTCGACAGCAGATGGTAGACGCTGCCGCCGGTATGAAACAGCGGCACCGACATCACCCAGACCGAGTGGCGCGGAAGCGCCAGGCTCGCCTCGTTCAGCTTCGCGATGTTGACGACGCCTGCATGCGACAGCATCGCACCCTTGGGTGATCCTGTCGTCCCCGAGGTATATTGGATCATGGTCGGCCGCTCGCCGCGCACGGCGGGAAGCTCGATATCCTCCGGCGCGTCGAGATCGGCCAGTCCCTCGACCAGGAAGATGTCGCGAAGGCCGGGCAGGGAGGCCTGCACCGCCCGAGCCATTTCCAGCATCTGGTTGTCGCGGTACCTGCGATTAAGGAACAGGGCGACGGATCGCGATTGGCGCAGCTGATAGAGGAGCTCGTCCTCCCTCAGGGCCGGATTGATCATCACCAGCACGACATCGGCCAGAGCGGCGGCGAGCTGGACCAGAATCCATTCGAGGCTGTTCGCGGCGCAGATCGCGACATGCTCGTCGCGGGTGTAGCGCGCGCGCAGGAGACGGGCGACCCGCTCGGCTTCGTGCAGCACTTCGCCATAGGTCATACGGCGGCGGTCCGCGCGATCTGCGATTCCGTCGACGAGAAATTCGCGATCGGGGAATTCCGCGGCCACCGACCGCAACAAGGCGCCGACCGAGAAGTCCGACAGGGCTATCGACGCATCGGCGGGAAGAAGCGACTGGGTCGCCGGCCCGGCAGCGATGGACTCCCGATCGGTGTCAACTGCCATCACAAATCCTAATATCGTTCGATTCGCTCGAAGCCCGCAGACGTGGTTTGAGGAGGCTTCCAAGAAATCTGGCATCCATTCAGCGCTTGGGTTGGTATCAGAAGTTCTTCGTAAGCTCCACGCCAAAGGTACGCGGTGTATTGTAGAACTGGTTGTTGATGAAGCCGAAAACACGAAGATCAAGCGGATAGGGCGTGTAGCGACGATCCGTCAGGTTCTTACGGAAAACGGCGACATCGAGGTCATATTGCTCGATCTTGACGCTGCTGCGGAAGTTCAGCAGGCCGTATTTCTCCGAATAGGCGCCGGTTTCAGCCGTAAGCTGGCGCCCCGTCCACGAATAATCGACCTGGTTGCGCCACACCGCCCCGTCGAGGGTGAGGATGTAGGCGGCCGATACGCCATTTTGCCACTTCGGGGTGAATAGCAGCGGGAGAGCGGTGCGGTTCTCGCCGGCTGGGGTGATGTATTTTGAGAAGCGGGCGTCGATGTAGGATCCGTTCGCCGACAGCTCGATCTCCGGCACTGGCCGTGCGGTGATGTCGAACTCGACGCCATCGATCTTCGCGGACACCGCATTCTGAGCGAACGACGCGAAGGTGGCGGTGCCGGGCACCGGAGCCGCCACCGTGCGAATCGCGTTCTTTACCCACGAACGATAGACCGCCACGTTGGTACGCAGCCGGTTGTCCAGAAACTGCGCCTTCATGCCCAGCTCGACGTCGTCGACCGTTTTCGAGCCGAAGGGCTGGTTGCTGAAATCGGCGACGACCGGCGTGGTGGCGCCGCTCGCGGATTGCAGGCCGCCGGCACGATAGCCGCGATTGGTTTTCACGTAGAACAGCAGGCCATGACGGGCGCGATATTCCAGGCCGGCCGTGTAGGACAGCTTGTTGAACTTCGCGCTCATGTTGCGGGTGCAGTTGTCGGCTCCGCCGATCGACGCCAGCGACACGCCCAGCGAGAGGCAGGCGACCGAGTTGTACACATAGGCCGTGAGGTCCCGCTTGTCCTTGGTATAGCGAACGCCCACTTGCAGGCGGTGAGGACGATGTCCTCTAGCCCGGAGTCGACCGCGGCGGCGGCGGGTACGCCGCTCGTTGCGTTCTGGGCGACCGCCAGCGATGAATAGGGTAGCCCACCCGCAAGAATAGACGTCATCTGCACGATGGACTTCCCACTCTTCACAACACCATCCATTCATTCTTAATTAAGTCTAGGTCCCGACTTTCCTCGCGGGTTTATACTTATTAAGTAAAACAAAGCATTGAGTGACGTAGAGGATTCCGCCTTCTTTCATATTTAGAGCACCTGCAACAGAAGTATATTCATTCCATTCGGGTCTTGCAGGACAATATATTGACGATGGTTCGATATGTTGCACCGGCCCTGGCTTGTCGGTGGCGCCGATCCATATGGATGACTGCCTGCATAAGCCGATTATGCCGATCTCGCGTTCGGCGCTCATTCGGTGATCATCCTGTGTGTGACTCAATCTCCCGTCCGAGTTGTTGATGGCCGGCCTTGCCGACTCAACCTGGTTTATCCGACTGAGTGGTATTCAGTAAATCGAGCCTATGGTACCGTCAAGCTTGGTCGGTCGATCGACACAGGCTGCCGTGCCCGGCCGTTGCCGTCGGAGCCCGTCGCGCGTGCGCTGTCCCGCCCGATCCATGCTGCTGTAGACGCCATGGATTGCAGGCCGATCGGCGCGCTCGAGATCGGACCGGTCCGGCGCTCGTGATCGCGGATATCGCCGTTTATCGGGGGATCACGGCGACCGTTCCGCCCCAACCGCGATGGCCGGATCGTAAAGCCGCGTCTCGATTCGCCGCGTTGGAGAGGCGGGAGGCAATCGCTCGGTCGCTCTCTGGTCGGGCTGCCCGATCGGCGGGCGATCCTTTCATCGCCGCTTGCGAGGGCCGTCTCGTAGTGCTACTGAGAAGTATGTGATTGCACGCTTGTGATTAACTAAGCTCGCCGGGCTATTATCTCTAGGTCGGTGGTCTGACACGGGTGTCATGAAACATGGGGAGGAGTCGCTCTCCCGTTATCAATGATAAGTTTTGTACTCTGAAACAACTCGACAATAAAAAACTTCAAAGGGGAGGCCAAATGGTAAAGTACCTTGCTAATCGCTCCATGACGTTGCTTCCGGTGGTGCTCACCGCAGCATACGCAACTGCCGCATTCGGCCAGACGAGCCCAGACGGCGCGACGAATCAGCGGCCGGCCGCGGGCACGCTGGACGAGATCGTCGTCACCGCTCAGCGCAGGGAGGAGCGCCTGCAGGACGTACCGATCTCGGTGGCGGCGGTTACTTCCGAAAGGCTTCGGGACCGAGGGATCAACGATCTCCATGCGCTTGGATCGATCGTTCCAGGGCTCGAGTTCAACTTCACCGCCAATAACGCGTCCATCTACTTGCGTGGTGTCGGCGAAAATGGCGGAACGCCTAACAATGAAGCTTCGGTTGCTACCTATATAGACGGAGTCTACATAGCGGCGCCGTTCACCACGGTAAACCAGTTCAACAATATCGCGCGGGTCGAGGTCCTCAAGGGACCGCAGGGAACGCTGTTCGGCCGCAACGCGACGGGCGGCGTCATCCAGATCGTCACGCGCGATCCGTCGCAGGAGGCGGGCGGCGAGATCAGCGCGGGATATGGCAACTACGACTCGGTGTCGGGCGACGTCTATGTGACCGCGCCCCTGACCTCGACCGTCGCGGCCGATTTCTCGATGCAGTATCGCCAGCAGTTCGACGGATTCGGAAAGAACCTGACCACCGGCAAGGACAGCGGAAACGGGAGCAGTTTCGGTGTTCGGTCGAAGCTGATGTTCACCCCCAACGATCGCCTGACCGTGCGCCTTGCCGGGGACTACAACAGAGGTTTCAGCCAGAGGCCCGCGTTCATCCTTCCCAAAGGCGTCCTCGGCGTCAACGGCCTCCCGACGAGCGGAAGCTTCGACACCTCCACCAATTATTCGCCCAGCTCCCGATACCGGAACGGGGGTGGATCGCTGCGGTTGGATTATGAGGCGGACAGCGTCCTGCTCACCAGCATATCGGCCTATCGTGTCGCCAAGACCCGCGGCATATATGATGCGGATGCCACGGCGCTGGATCTGATCGATGCCGATCTGAGCGCCAAGCAGCACAACATCTCGCAAGAGTTCCAGATATCTTCCGTCAAGGGTTCGGCCGTGCAATGGCTGGTCGGCGCCTTCTATTACAACTCGCTTGTCGGCTATGCGCCCGGCATCCTGTCCGGCCTCGCCATTTCAGGCTCCGGCGTTCCGTTCGTATCGTACGACACGAGGCAGCGGACCAAATCGGTTTCAGGCTATGGGCAGGCTACAGCGGAAGTCGTCGATCATCTAAAACTGACCGCCGGCCTGCGATATACCTCGGAGCGCCAGAAATCCTACGGCACGCTGAGCACGATCTTCGGCACAAATGCCTTGCCGAGCTACAAGCAAAGCGCCGAGAAGCTGACTTGGCGCCTTGTTGCCGACTATGAATTCTCACGCGATATCCACAGCTATATTTCCTATAATCGCGGCTTCAAGAGCGGGGGCTTCAATATCCTTGTCCCCGGCGTGCCCGGTTACAGCCCGGAGACTCTTGACGCCTTCGAATTCGGCTTCAAGAGCGAACTGGCCGACCGGCGGATCCGGCTCAACATCGCCGCGTTCCACTATAGCTACAAAGATCTGCAGCTCACCACCGTGAACCAGTCGACCGGCTATGTGGCCAATGCCGCTCGGGCGCGGATCAACGGGATCGAAGGCGATATGCAAGTGATCGCCACGGATCAGCTTTCGCTGCATGCGAGCCTCTCCATGCTGAGGGGCAAGTATCTCGATTATCCCGCCGCGCCTTATTTCAACGCTTCGCCGCTCGACCCCGGACCGGCGGTGATTGATGCCAGCGGCAACACCACGGTGTACAGCCCGCGCTTCACGGGCAATGTCGGCTTCGAATATCGTGTTCCGCTGGCGGGCGGCGAGGTCGCCCTGTCGGCCGATCTCAGCCACAACAGCGGCTATTTCTTCTCGCCGGACGAGCAGTTCCGTCAGCCGCGATACAATACGCTGTCCGCGGCGCTGCGGTGGCAGTCCGCCGATCAGCGCTACATCATCAGGCTGTGGGGATCGAACCTGACCAACGCCTATTATTTCGCGCAGGGCACGGGATCGGCTTTCGGGCATCTCGGCACCCGGGCCGATCCGCGCACCTACGGCATAACCGGCACGACAAAATTCTGAGGATGCTGTCTTGAACGTCTCCCCCGAGCGGGGGAGACGTACGAGGCCGAAGCTGGAATGAAAAAAGCGGCCTTGGAATATCCAGGGCCGCTTTTATTTC
>CAXSHP010000001.1:14112-17957 GCA_964236935.1 uncultured Sphingomonadaceae bacterium | reverse complement strand
GAGCAGCTTGTCGTAGTCGATCGCCATCAGATCGGATCCCAGCTGAACACATCGGCGGCCGACGACAGCGGATAGAAGTTCGGGGCGAAGGCCTTGAACACCTCGTCCTGGATACGCTGTGGCGTCCATCCTTCCGAGCTCTGCATCTGAATCATCGGGCGGGACTGGCTCATCAGCGAAATTTCGTTCCGCCGGACGAAGAACACTTGGCCCGACACCGGCGATCCGGCGATCGCCGTCGCCAGCGCGGCGACCTTCTCCGGCCCCATCAACGCGATCCTTGCTAGCCGCTCGATTTGATCGGCGGGAATGGTGTTGGTCATCCGCGTCGAGGCGGCGGGGGCGATGCAGTTCGACCGCACGTTGTAGCGCTTCATATCGAGTGCGATGCACTTCGAGAGACCGACCAGCGCTAGCTTGGCCGCGCCGTAATTGGCCTGGCCGACATTGCCCACCAGACCCGTGGACGAGCTCATATGAATCAGGAAGCCGCTTTCCTGGGCGCGGAAATGGGTCGCGGCCGCGCGGCTCATGTTGAACGCGCCCTTCAGGTGGACGGCGATGACCGAGTCCCAGTCATCCTCCGACATCTTGTGGAACATGCCGTCGCGCAGGATGCCCGCATTGTTGACGACACCGTCGATGCGGCCGAAGGTGGAGACGGCCTGATCGACGATGTCGTGCGCGCCCTTCCAGCTCGAAACGCTGTCGTAATTCGCGGTCGCCCGACCACCCGCGGCCAGGATCTCGTCGACGACGCTCTGCGCGGGGGAGGCGTCATTGCCTTCGCCGCGCTCGCTGGTGCCGATATCGTTGACGATCACCGCGGCGCCTTCGTCCGCCATCGCCAACGATATCGCGCGGCCTATGCCGCGCCCCGCGCCCGTTACGACTACAACCTGGTCCT
This sequence comes from uncultured Sphingomonadaceae bacterium, assembly GCA_964236935.1. Lineage (GTDB taxonomy): Bacteria > Pseudomonadota > Alphaproteobacteria > Sphingomonadales > Sphingomonadaceae > Solisphingomonas. The sequence continues at coordinate 17,050 of CAXSHP010000001.1, read as the reverse complement.
GCAACATCTTCATGTATAATGTCCGTCCTTCGAAACCGCTATTCATAAGCCGGCGCGGTGCCGCGCAGGCTATTCGCTGGAACCACTTACATACTCCCTAGTATCACGCAAATTGTCAACAGCACCCCTGCCCGGGCCTTTCATGCGGGCCGTCCAGCTGCGCCGGGGCAGGAAAGGCTGGCGATCCTGACCGCTATTTCTCGACGATCAAGATGATGCGTTAGGGGCAAGCTTGGCGCCGCGCCGGCCAACCACTTCCAGGCCCACGGGCACGTCGATGCTGGCGGTGGCGATGTACCCCTCATCGTCGAGGGTGAACAGTTCGGGCGCGACGGTGGCGCACCGCGCATGGCCGACGCAGCCCGCGCGATTAATCATGATCTTCACCAGGCGGCCCTCCGAGCCTCGTCGTGCCGATGGCCGTGCGCATCGTCCCACAGGATCGGCAGCTTGGCCATCGTCAGGGTCAGGCCCGGCCGATAGACCGGTGCCACCTCGGGATCGAGCCGGATGATGGGCATCAGCCGCAGCCATTCCTCGAAGAAGACGCGCAGCTCGAGCCGGGCGAGGTGCGATCCGACGCAGCGGTGCGGGCCGGAGTTGAAGGTGAGATGGGGCATGGACGCCCGGTCGATGTCGAAGCGAATTGGGTCGTTGAATGTCTGCGGATCCAGATTGCCCGCCGGCAGCATCAGCAGCACCCGGTCGCCCGCCTTGAGATGGACGCCGCCGAAATCGGCATCACGCATCACGATCCGTGGCGGCATGGCGATGGCGTATCGGCGCAGCACCTCCTCGACCAGCGGCGGGACCAGCTCCGGATCGGCCTTGACCCGCTCCTGCAACTCGGGATCGACCGCGAGCTGATAGGCGCCGAAGGTGAAGGCGTTGACCAGCGTGTCCAGTCCCGCGCTGAACAACAGCATACAGTAATTCTGCAACTCCTCGAACGTGGGGGGGCGGCCATCGATGTCGGCGTCGATCAGCCGGCTGATGAGGTCCTCCTTCCGCTCGGCCATGCGTTCGGAGATCAGCCCGCCCATCATGTCGGCGATACGGGTAAAGGCCGATGCGCGCCGCGTATCGTTATCCGATGCCATGTCCAGCATCCAGTCACGGAACTCGGCCATGCGGGCAAGCGGCATGCCCATCATGGTCATGAACACGGTGACGGGCACCGGCTCGCCGACGGCCTCGACGAAATCGCAACTGCCCGTCTCGACAATATTACCGATCAGACGGGAGGCGAGGGCGCGGATGCCTGCCTCCATCTTCATGATCACGCTGGGGGCCAGAGCCTTCATCAGCGGCATGCGGAATGCCCCATGTTCCGGCGGATCGAGGGTAAGCGGGATGAGGCGCGGTTCGGCCCCCTCGGGCATCGGCGGCAGCGTCATCTTGCTGCTGGAGAACAGCTCCGTATTGCGGACCGCCTCGAACAGCAGCTCATGGCTGTTGATGCACCAGTGGCCGCCGTTGCGCGGCGTCCAGAACATGCCTCGACCGACCTCCTCGCCCATCTGGTAGAGGGCCTCGTGCAGATGGCCTTTCTGCTCCGGGCGATATCCGTCATAGACGTTGTAATCGAGGACGAGCCTGGGATCGACGTGCGGCGGGATGGGCTGACGAGGAGGGTGAGTTTCGGTGCTCATGCTCATGCTCATCTCCATTTCCAAAACGTGAACCGTTTTAGGCGACAAGGCTTACGCAAATCGGTCAGTGCATCTCGCGGGGCCGAAGGGGCCTGCCCAGCCGGGGGCCTGCCGCTAATGGGCGATCATGCCGCCATCGACGACATAGTCGCCGCCTGTGCAGTACCGCGCTTCGTCCGAGGCGAGGAAGGCGACCATCGGCGCGATCTCGTCGGGCAGACCCAGCCGGGCCATCGGCACGCGCGCCTCGATGATCGCTCGGATTTCCGGCGTGTCGCTTTCGAAGGCATGGTTCATCTCCGTCGAGATAAGGCCGGGATGGACGCAATTGACCCGGATCCCGTCCTTGGCGACTTCCATGGCGAACGACTTGGTGAACATCCGCACCGCAGCCTTGCTGGTGGAATAGGCGGATGCGCCGGCATTGCCCCGCATGCCGCCGACCGACGCCATGTTGATGATCGAGCCATTTCGCCGCTTCGGCATCGTCCGGGCCGCGCATCGACAGCCCAGGAAGATGCTCGTCATATTGACGTCCATCTGCTTCTGCCAGGCGGAAGGGGCGAGGTCTGCGACATCGCCGAGGATCGCAATACCCGCATTATTGACGAGGATGTCGAAGGTGCCGAACCGGGTCAAGGTGTCCGCTACGACCTGGTCCCACGCCGCCTCGCTGGTGACGTCATGGATCGCGAACGCCGCATCCGCGCCCGTGGCGCGCAATTCGTTGGCGCGGGTCTCCACGGCCGGATCGATATCGGTGAGCATGAGGCGCGCGCCTTCTTCGGCGAACCTCCGGGCAATCGCGAAGCCGATGCCGCGATGGGAAGCGGCACCGGTTATCACGGCGACCTTAGCCATTAATCCCCTCATGCGAATCTCCTCTTTCATGTCTTTATATCCCGGTGCCGTCGCCATTGCCTGGCGAACGCTAAGGCGCGGCCGTCTTGTGATGGTTTCGGACCAGGATACGTGGCCGCCGGCCCAACCATATATCCGAGCCAAATGATACTAAGGGGTATGTCATCGTCGAACCGCTGCGTCAATTAACGGCCCGAAATGGTGGCGGGGTGTAATTGACCAATCATACCTCGTAGTATAAAGCCTGGTCTCCACGTGGGAGGCGGGATGCAACCTACGGAAAACTGAGCCAATATGGGGCATTGATATCGGCGCCGCTGGGCCTGAAAATGGCCTCGTAGACGCGGCAGCATGAACGGAATTCGACTATGGAACAAGAAAAAGTGGAATTAGGGGACGAAGTCTTTTCGCTGGAAAACATGAAA
>CAXSHP010000001.1:11408-14102 GCA_964236935.1 uncultured Sphingomonadaceae bacterium | reverse complement strand
AATGCCCGCACGCGCTCTGGCAAAAGGCGCGGACGAGCTGTCCCGTGCCGGCTTTCTCGGTGCCGTCCTCCGGCGCCAAGGGCTTTCTGGTCACCCGCAAGGCCGACATCGAACATGTCACGACCCATCCCGAACTGTTCACCTCCAGCGTCGACATCAGCGTCAGCCGCTGGGGGAACAATCCCGAGCCGGAGATCATGCCGATCTTCGAAAATGGCGGCTATGACATCGTCCACACGGTGGTCACGTCCGATCCTCCCGCCGCGGGGCGCTATCGGGCCATCACACTCGAGGCCCTGTCGCCCAAGCACATCAATTCCCGCAAGCCTTCGTTGCAGGCGCTGATCGCCTCCCTGATCGACACGATGCCGCAGGATGACAGCGTCTTCGATTTCCGTAGCCTGTTCTCGGTTCGCCTTCCGTTGCTAGCGATCGTCGACGTGATGGGCTTGCCGGTGGACCAGGAGCAGTTCATCTATGAGTTCACTTGCGACTTCTTGAGCTATGTCGATCCTTCCACGCCCGTCGACGTCGCCTGCGAGAAGGCGAAGTCGTTCGTGAAGATGCAGAAATACATGGCTGATCTCATCATCAAATATCGCGAGACGCCTGAAGACAATTTCCTCAGCTATATCGCCAACAGCAAGCCCGACGGAAAAACCCTGCTGTCGATTCCCGAAGCGCTTTCGATCGCGTTCATCACCGTTGTCGGCGGCAACGAGACCAGCCGGAACGCGATCAGCTCGGCCGCCTTCTATCTCGCCCGTAACGAAGCCTTGTGGAAGACGCTTCAGACCGATCCCTCGAAGGTACCGAATTTCATCGATGAAATCGTGCGGCTCGAATCGCCGGCTACGGTCACGGTCCGCCAGGCGGTGGTGGACACCGAGCTGTCGGGCCGGAAAATCCCTGCCGGAGCTGGCATCTATATCGCCTGGGGCTCGGGCAGCCGCGACGAAGAGGCGTTTGAGAACGCGACCGAGCTGTCGCTCAATCGGCCCGGTGGTCGTCAGCACACCTCGTTCGGCTATGGCATCCACCATTGCGTCGGTATCCATCTCGCCAGGGCCGAACTCATCCTGGGCGTGACGGCTCTCCTGGAGACGTTCGAGTCCTTCAAGCTCGCCATCCCCGAAGAGGATGTCGAATATGAGCCCGCGTTCATCATTCGGGCGATCGAGGAGCTACCGATCCGGGCTGTTCGGCGCGCTCGCGGATAGCGATCGCGCGGACGTCGTTGGATACCCGCCGACGGACCAGGTCGCGCCGCGAAATGGAGCGCGACCTGCCGGAAGCTACATATGGTCCGGGGGCGGAGGAGTGGGCATAAAGATGCCGCCACGATCTGAACGGAGGTGGAGCGTGTTGGAGACAATAGAGCTAGGCACAAACCCGAGTGGAGCGGCATCATGACCGAGACGCGCCTTTCGTGCCAAGCGGGCGGCGACGTCAGCTGGGACGTCACGGTTGATGTCCTCGTCATCGGATTTGGCGGCGCCGGAGCCTGCGCGGCCATCGAAGCAGCCGACCAGGGCGCGCAGGTGCTGGCGGTGGACCGCTTCGACGGCGGAGGGGCGACATCGGTCAATGGCGGCGTGCTGTATGCGGGCGCGACGCGATATCAGGGGGAAGCCGGTTTCGAGGATACGACGGATGACATGTTCGCCTATCTGAGCGCCGAGCTCGGTGACTGCGTCCAACCCCAGACCCTCAAAGAATTCTGCGAGGAAAGCGCGGCCAATCTGGACTGGTTGAAGGCGATGGGGCTCGAATTCTCCGGCCAGTTCAGCCCCAGCAAGACCAGCTATCCGGCCAGCAACGTCTACCTCTATTATTCCGGAAACGAAACCAACGCGCATTATGCGAAGCTGGCCAGGCCGGCCCCCCGGGGGCACAAGGTGGTGGGTAAGGGGCCAACGGGCCATGTGCTGTACGATCGCCTAAAAAAGGCGGCGCTCGCACGCGGCGTCAAGCTCTGGACGGATAGCCGCGCCACCACGCTTTTCACCGGGGCCGATGGCGAGGTGCTGGGCGCGGAGATAAGCCGGTTCGCTTCATCCTCCCCGGCTCTGGCGAAACATCGCAAGCTTTACCGCAGGGCCAAGAGGATGAACGGCTTGATCGGTCCGGCCAGGGCGGAGGAGATCGGCGGCCGGATCGCGCATCTTGAGGAAGACGCGCGGTCGCGTATTCGCGTCCGTGCGAAGAAGGGCGTCATCCTCGCAACAGGCGGGTTCATCTTCAACCGGGAGATGGTTCGCCGTCATGCCCCGCTCTATGGCGACGCACAGCCGATCGGCACGCTGGGCTGCCAGGGCGACGGCATCGCGCTGGGCATCGCCGCTGGCGCAGGCACGCGTCGGATGGACAGCATCATGGCCTCGCGCTCCATCGCGCCGCCGACCGCCTTCGTGGAGGGGCTGATCGTCGACGCGCGGGGCGAACGGCTCTCCGCGGAAGATGAATATACCTGCACGCTCGGGCGTCATGTCGCCGAAGCGCCGGGCGGCAAGGCCTGGCTGATCATCGACAAGTCGCTCTATCGCAAGGCGTTCATCTCCAGCTTGCCCGGCGGCGGTCGGTTGCTGTTGATACATTGCCTGCCGGCACTGATGAGCCTGCTGTTCGGATCGAAGAAGGCGCACTCCTTTGCGGGCCTGGCCGCGCGCTGCGGCCTGCCGGCCGAAACCTTCT
>CAXSHP010000001.1:9515-11397 GCA_964236935.1 uncultured Sphingomonadaceae bacterium | reverse complement strand
GAGGGGGCCGGGGGGAGGCTGAAGATCCGTTCGGCAAGAGCAAGACCTATCGCCGGCCTTTGGGAAAGCGCCCCTATTACGCGCTAGACATATCGCTGCGCAGCAAGACCGCACCGCTGGTGACGCTCACCCTGGGCGGACTGGATGTCGCCGAGGAAACCGGCGCCGTCCGTCGTGAGGATGGCAGTGTGATGCAGGGCCTATACGCCGCCGGCGTTGCCGCGGCCGGCATAGCCTCCAAATTCTACGTCAGCGGACTGGCCGCCGCCGATATCGTTTTTGCCGGACGGCGGGCGGGCCGAAGCGCGGCGCGGCGTTGACCGTCAAGCGGTTCTGATATACTGCGTAGTATGACTCTCGCGCGGTCGGGCGCGCCTCGGAGGGCCGTCCTGAGATCGGAGCTTTGTTTCGCGATTTCCAGCAGTGGGCCCATCAAAGGGCAAGGGTTGGCTTCGTCACGCATGCGGTAGCAGCGGACTGGCCATTCTAACGTAGGCGGGATGACGATAATGCCAATGAAGGCGTCCGGTGAAGAAATCCGACGGATACTGAATTTCGCTGATCCGATAATTATCCGGACGTTGCTTTATCAATATACCGGCGATGAAAGCCTAAAGGTCATACCCGCCGTTCTGGGGGCGGCGACCAACGGGCCGTTCCAGGCTCCGGAGATCCCCAAGGAATATCAGCCGGCGCTTCGCGAGCGGCTTGCTGAGTTGCTTGAGCGGCGAGACGCCGACGGTACCATCGCGATGTCCGCCCCCAGCCGGGACCAGGTTTCCACGCTGATGGAGCTTTCCGCCGCAAGGCCCTTGTCGGATGTCGAGCAGCGCATGGGGCTGGAGGAGCTCGGACTCAGCGAATTCCCGCGTGGCGTCGAATGGAAGCACCGGTCCGCCCCGCAACTGGTGGATGGTTTCGAGGTGCTGATCATCGGCGCCGGGCTCGGCGGGATCGCTGCGGCGGTGCAGTTGGGCCGGCTGGGGATCAACTATACCGTCGTCGAGAAGGAGGCGGGTGTCGGCGGGACGTGGTGGCGTGCCACCTATCCCGATGCCCGAGTCGACGTGCCCAGCCACCATTATTCATTTTCCTTCGAACATGACTATCCGTGGCAGCATTATTTCGCGCCGCAGAAGGAGATCCAGAGTTATCTGGAGCATATCGCGCTCAAATATGGCGCCATGCCGAACATCCAGTTCGATACCGAGGTGAAGTCCTGCGTCTGGGATGAGGCGCTCTCCCGCTGGGTGGTGACATTGCGTGACCAGAACGGGCCGGAGAGCGTGGTCACGCCGAATGCCGTCATCAGCGCCGTCGGGCTGTTCAACGCGCCGCTGAAGGTCGACATTCCGGGCATGTCGTCGTTCCACGGCCCCGTCTTCCACACCAGCGAATGGAACCATGACTTCGATTACAAGGATAAGCGGCTCGGCGTGATCGGCACGGGATCGAGCTCTTTGCAGCTGGTCCCGGCGCTGGCTCGTGATGCGGGCAGGGTGGAGGTGTTCCAGCGGACGGCCGCCTGGATCAACGGGGTGCCGGGATATCGCGATCCCATTGCCCCGGAGCTCCAGTGGCTGCTCGCGAATGTCCCCTATTATCGCAACTGGTACAGGTTCAAGGTTTTCGCGGCCTATTTCTCTCGGATCGAGGGGTTGTTTGAGGTCGATCCCGATTGGGCCGAGGCCGGGTCGGTCAGCGAACGGAACAAGGCCGTCCGTGATTCCCTGCTCGCCTATATGGACAGCAAGATCGGCCACCGGCCCGATCTGGTCGCGAAATGCACGCCGAACTACCCCGTGCTGGCGAAGCGCACGGTGATGGACAATGGATGGTTCGACAGCCTGCTCCGTCCCAATGTCGAGCTTGTGACCGACGC
>CAXSHP010000001.1:0-9505 GCA_964236935.1 uncultured Sphingomonadaceae bacterium | reverse complement strand
GCTTCCGTCTCGTCGCCGACCAGGACCCGGCGAAGATCATCGCCGGCGTCGAGCGGTTCGTCCACGAGCGGGTGCCGGCCGGCATCGAGGCGCGGGTCGAGTTCGAAGGAGTCGGCGTACGGCCCTGCCTCGTCCCGCTCGGCACAGCCGCCTACACGACGCTGACCGACGCGATCAGCAAGGTGACGGCCAGCGGCATCCAGACCAGCGACGGCCATCACGAGCTCGACGCCATCATAGTCGGAACGGGCTATGATTGCAGCAAATTCCTCTACCCGATCGAGGTCGTCGGCCGGTCCGGCGTCCGGCTGGCGGATGTTTGGGCCAAGGATGGCGCACGCGCCTATCTGGGCATCACCATCCCCAAGATGCCCAATTTCTTCTGCATCTACGGGCCCAATACCAATCCGAAGACCGGCGCCCTGTTCATGTGGGAGGAGCTCCACGTCCGATACGCGATCCAGTGCCTCCAGTTCCTCATCGAGAGCGGCCACCGGTCGCTCGAATGCCGTCAGGAAGCCTATGACGACTATAATGAGCGAATCGACCGGGAGCTGGAAAAGCAAATCTGGATGGATCAAAGGCAGAGGTCCTACTATCGAAATGACTTTAACCGTGTCGATGTAAATATGCCGTGGATGCCGGAGGATTACTATCAGTGGACGGAGAAGCCTGAGATTGATGATTTCATTGTAGAGTAGTCTCGGGCGTTGATCGTCGTTTACAGATATTCTGGAAAGTTCAGCACGAAAGGTACGGCGAGGATGACGAAACTTGCGGGAAGACGGGCCCTTGTGACCGGTGCGGCGTCGGGAATGGGCGCGGCCTGCGCGGCGCGCTTGATGCGCGACGGGGCGGACGTGTTCGGGTTCGACATCCAGGATATGGTTCCCGCCTATGATTGGCGCAAGCCGGCGGACGGCGCCGCGCGGGGTTGGTTCAGGTCGGGCGTGGACGTTCGCGAGGATGCGCAGGTCGCATCGGCGGTGGCCGAGGCCGTCGAGAAGATGTGCGGTCTCGACCTGATCGTCGGCGCCGCCGGTGTCTCCATTCCCGGTACCGCGGAAACCCTGTCGATCGAGAATTGGGACAAGACGATCGACATCAACCTTCGCGGGGCGTTCCTTCTCGTCAGGCACGCCGTTCCCCATCTCATCGAGCATGGCGGCGGCACGATCACCACCATCGCAAGCATCATGGGCTTCGAGGGTGCGCCGGCCGCGGTCGCCTATAACGCGTCCAAGGGCGGCATGCTCGTCATGACGAAGTCGATGGCCTGGGACTATGGTGAGCAGAATATTCGCGTGAACTGCGTCTCTCCCGGCATGATCGAGACGCCGATGACCGATGTCGTGCGCGATGCTCCCGAATATTGCCGGCAGATGGCGCATTGGGCCGCCTTGCGCCGGTCGGGCCGCCCGGAGGAGGTCGCCGCTGCGGTGGCGTTCCTGTCATCAGACGAGGCGTCGTTCATCACCGGCCATTCGCTGGTCGTTGATGGCGGGTGGACCGTGGGCAGGAAGCTGATGCCCTTTCCCCCTCAGCAGCAGGCATAATCCATGAAGGTGCACTGATCGGGGCGCCGGCGGCAGGTTCGCCGGAGATGAGGGCGCCCCGATCCGCCACGCCCGCCAGCGCGGGTGTTATGTCAACAGGATGAAGATATATCATGCAGGACGCCCTCATAATCGATGCGGTACGCACCCCCCGAGGGATCGGCAGGGTCGGCAAGGGCAGCCTTGCCCATCTGCACCCGCAGCACCTCGCCGCTACTGTCCTCAGGGCGATCGTCGAGCGTAACAAGCTGGACACCGCCGACGTGGACGACGTGATCTGGTCGGTATCGCGCCAGAGGGGCAAGCAAGGCGGCGATCTCGGCCGCATGGCGGCGTTGGATGCGGGATTTGACATACGGTCGAGCGGTACGACGCTGGACCGGTTCTGCGGCGGCGGCCTGACCACGATTGCCTTCGCGTCCGCGCAGATCATGTCCGGCATGGAAGACCTTATCGTCGCCGGTGGAACCGAGATGATGTCGCTGACCGCGACCATGGCGGAAGGCGACAAGAAGGCCGGCATCGAGGTGTTCGGCATGGGCGCGGGCAATGCCCGCCTACAGCGCAGCCACCCCCAGTCGCACCAGGGCATCTGTGCCGATGCCATCGCCACATTGGGAGGCTTCACCCGGGCCGAACTGGACGCCGCGGGGCTGGAGAGCCAGCGCCGCGCCGCCGTGGCGCTGGCCGAGCGCAGGTTCGATCGCAGCATCGTCCCGGTCTTGGACGAGGATGGCAATACGGCTCTCGCCGTCGATGAATATCCCAGGCCGGAGACGACGGCCGAAGGGCTAGCGAACATCAAGCCGGCTTTCGCGAACCTGGTCGATGCGGTCGCCGACGCGGAAGGCAATAGCTACCGCGCGCTGATCCTCGCCAAATATCCCGATCTCGACATCGCCTTCGTGCATCATGCCGGCAATTCGTCGGGTGTCGTGGACGGAGCCGCCGCCGTGCTGCTGTCAAGCCGCGCCTATGCCGAAGCGCATGGCCTGAAGCCAAGGGCCCGGATCGTCGCCACCGCCAATATGGGGGACGATCCGACGCTGATGCTGAACGCGCCCGTTCCGGCGGCGGAAAAGGTTCTGCGGAAGGCCGGGCTGACCAAGGACGATATCGACCTGTGGGAGATCAACGAGGCGTTCGCCGTGGTGTCCGAGAAGTTCATCCGCGACCTGAAGTTGGATCGCTCGAAGGTGAACGTCAACGGCGGCGCGATCGCCCTGGGTCATCCCATCGGGGCGACGGGGGCCATCCTCGTCGGAACTCTGCTGGACGAGCTTGAACGGCGCAATCTGAAGCGGGGCCTCGTCACCATGTGTGCCGGTGGCGGCATGGCACCGGCGATCATCATAGAGCGGGTTTGAGCCGCATGGACGGGCGAGGCCTCCGCTCAGCGTAGCGTTCGACAAGCGGAGGCCATCCCACCTTGAACCACCGGTAGTGACATGCTACTCGTTCGTATGTTGCTGCCGTTCGCGCCGGAAATCCGGCTCTATCCGGATCGTCGGGTGTGGTGAATGCAAGGGCCCATACCCGGTCGGTGACGGAACACGAAGACGCTGGAGAGCAAGCTGATGGCCGGAGCCAAGTTCGATCTCGTCATTCGCGGCGGAACTGTCGTCGACGGGACGGGCGCTGCCCCCAGGGCCGCCGATGTGGCGGTCAGCGACGGCGTGATCGTGAAGATCGGCACCGTCGAGGAGCAAGGGCTGGAGGAAATGGACGCGGGCGGCTGCATCGTCACGCCCGGCTTCGTCGATGTCCACACCCATTATGACGGGCAGGCGATCTGGTCGCCCCGCATGACACCATCCTCCGCCCACGGCGTCACCACCGTTGTGCTGGGCAATTGCGGCGTGGGCTTCGCGCCCTGCCGTGCCGAGGATCGCGACCTTCTCGTCATGGCGATGGAGGGCGTCGAGGACATTCCCGAAGTCGTGATGACCGAGGGGCTGACCTGGGATTGGGAGACCTTTCCCGAATATCTTGAGGTGCTCGACAAGACGCCGCGCGATATCGACGTCGCCGCCTATGTGCCGCACTCCGCGTTGCGGGTCTATGTGATGGGCGTGCGCGGTGCCGGGCGCGAACCGGCCAATGCCGACGACGTGGCGCAAATGCGGGAGATCGTCCGGGATTCGATAGCGGCCGGGGCCATGGGCGTGGCGACATCGCTCATCGCGTCCCATCGCCGCATCGACGGCGAGAATATCCCCAGCTTCGGCGTCACCGAGCGCGAGCTGTGCGCCCTCGCTGAGGAGGTCGGCAAAGCCGACGGGGTGTTCCAGCTCGTGCCAGCCATCCTGGAAGCGCCGACGCCCGACACGCGCCGGCAGTGCTTCGAGCTGATCGAGAAGATCTCGCGCAAAGGCGCCACCAAGGTGACCTTCACCCATGCCCAGACGGGCGATGATCCGGAACTGTTCGGCACGGTGCTGCGCTGGATCGAGGATGCGAACCAGCTGCCCGACGTGCGAATCACCGCGCAGGTATTCCCGCGACCGGTGGGCATGCTGCTCGGCTGGGACCTTTCGGCCAATCCTTTCTCGCTCTGTCCGACCTACAAGAAGCTGGCTGGCCTCCCGCTGGCGGATCGCCTGGCCGAGCTCCGGAAGCCCGACGTCCGCAAGCAGATCGTCGGGGAGGCCCCGGATGATCCCACCCTGCCGATCGTCGCATGCGCGCGGGCGTTCGATCGCATGTATCCCTTCCGGGGCATGCCGAACTATGAGCCGGCGCCCGATGCCAGCATCGCGGAGGAGGCGCGTCGCCGTGGGCTCAGCCCGGCAGAGATCGCCTATGATAATCTGATGGAGGAAGGCGGGCAGGCGATGATGCTCGTGGCGCTCGCCAACTATGCGGACGGCTCGCTCGACTTCCTTTCCGGCGTCATCTCCCATCCCGACGTGATCGTCGCGCTCGGCGACGGCGGCGCCCATTACGGGCTGATCTGCGATGCGAGCTATCCAACCTTCATGCTCACCCATTGGGTGCGGGATCGCGAGGGTGTCCGGCTTCCCGTGGAGCAGGTGGTGAAGGCTCTGGCCGACACGCCCGCAAGGCTGATGAACTTCGGTGATCGGGGGCTGCTCGTTGCCGGCAACAAGGCGGACATCAACGTCATCGACATGGACAAGCTGACGCTTCATCCGCCCGAGGTGAACTATGATCTGCCGGGCGGCGGCCGCCGTCTGAACCAGCGGGCGACCGGATATCGCGCTACGTATGTGCGCGGCCAGGCGATCCTTCGCGACGACCAGCCCACCGGCATTCTCCCTGGCCGATTGGTTCGGCAATCGCCACCGGAAGGCGCCACTCGCAGCTATAAAAGCCTGGAAAACGGAGACGAGCGATGAGCAAGACTGGCTTGGGGGTGCGCTGGCCGAACTTCGATTTCACCGATGCCGACGTCGTGTGGTCGAGCAATCCCGAATGCTCGATGATCTGGAACGCCAATTCGACGAGCGCACCGATCGTAGAGCCCTGGCTGAACCGGGTGATGATGCTGGCCAAGAAGCAGATCGCGAGCAGGGATAAGGACAAGGAGGATCTGCTCAAGGTAATCGATGATTTCGTTCGCCAGGAATCAAATCACTACCGCATGCATATCGAGTTCAACAAGGTTCTCGATAAGGCGGGGTATGTAATGCCGATGGCCTCGGAAGAGAAGATGAAGAACGATCTGAGGGATATGACCCGGGATCGATCGCTGGCGTTCAATGCGGCCTACTGCGCTGGTTTCGAGAATTTCACCCTGTTCACGGCGAAGTTCATGTTCGAAAATGCGACGGATCTTTTCGAGGATGGTGGGCCTCCCGGAACGGATCTGTGGTTGTGGCATATGGCGGAGGAATATGAGCATCGCTCGGTGTGTCATGACGTGTTCGCGGCCGTTTCGGGCAATTACTTCATCCGCATCTATGGAATGGCCTATTCCGCCTTCCATCTGAATCGCTGCATGTCGGGCGTCATCAAAAGCTTCCTGGAGAGATATCGGGAAGGGATGACGGACGAGGAGCGTGTGCAATCCGTGCGGCGCGAAAAGGACTATAAGCGGCGCTACACATTCTATTTCCTGCCGCGCATGCTCGCGATACTGGTTCCCTTCTATAACCCGAAGCATTCCAAGGCTTCGGTCCGGTTGCAGCGTGCTCTCGATCGTTTCACGGGTATGAGCCAGGATCCACCCCGAAAGGTGTCGAGCGTCAACGGATGAGGGCGTCCCGCTCTTGCGGCGACAGCCAGGTTAATTTTCAACCATTCGGTTCAGCTGCAGGAGCGGAAATGTCGTCTATCTCCACCATGATGAATCCGGCGCTCGCCGATAAGTTTTTCATCGGGGGCGAATGGGTCGCCGCGTCCAGCGATCGCCAGATCAATGTCGTCACGCCGTCGACGGAGGAGGTTCTCGGCACCTTCTCCGAAGCGCAGGCGACTGACATGGACCGGGCGGTCGCGGCGGCCCGGGAGGCTTTCGACCATGGCCCCTGGCCACGCATGAGCGTTGCCGCGCGGGGTGCCTATCTCCGCGCCATAGGAACCTATTTGGAAAGCCGACATGCCGCCCTGGCGACCGCCTGGACAAGTCAGATCGGCGTGCTGCACCGTTTCTCCTCGCAGATGATCCACCACGGTATTGCCAATTTCGGCGCCTATGCCGATCTCGGCGAAGAGTTCGCCTTCGTGGAGCGGCACCCCAACCAGGTGGGTGCGAAGCTGGGCCTGCTGGCGAGCGAGCCTGTCGGCGTGGTGGCGGCGATCATCCCGTGGAACTCCGCGCTGTCGACGGCGACCGTGAAGGTGGCGCCCGCGCTGATCGCCGGCTGCACAGTGATATTGAAGCCGGCGCCGGAAACCCCCATTGAAGCCTATATCATCGCCGAAGCCGCCCAGGCGGTCGGGCTGCCGAAGGGGGTTCTCAATGTATTGAACGCCGGGCGCGACGTCTCCGAAGCTCTCGTCCGCCACAAGGATGTGGATAAGGTCACTTTCACCGGCTCCGGCGCGGCGGGCAAGCGGATCGCGTCGCTCTGCGGCGAGCGTGTCGCGCGCTGCACGCTGGAACTGGGAGGCAAGTCGGCGGCCGTCGTGCTCGACGACTACGACGTCGAGGAGGTCGCCAAGGCGATCACCCAGTCCAGCTGCATCCTGTCCAACCAGGTCTGTGCCGCGCTGTCGCGCGTCATCGTACCGCGCCACCGCCATGATGCGCTGGTCGAGGCGTTCCGCGAGTCCTTCGGGCGTATCCGCGTCGGTGACCCCTATGATGAGCAAGCCGAGATGGGCCCGCTCGCGACCGCCACGCAGCTTGAGCGGGTGAGGGGCTATATCGCGATAGGCGAGGCCGAAGGCGCCGAACGCAAGGTAGGCGGCGGTCGCCCAGCCGGCATGAACCGGGGCTTCTACATAGAGCCCACGGTCTTCGCGAACGTCGACAACAGGTCCACCATCGCCCAGGAGGAGATCTTCGGCCCGGTGGTGTGCATCATACCGGCGGACAGCGAGGATCAGGCGGTGGAGATCGCCAATGATACGATCTTCGGGCTGAACGGTGCCGTCTTCACCAACGATGCCGACCGCGCCTATGGCATCGCCCGGCTTCTTCGCACCGGCACGGTCGGGCATAACGGGTTCAAGGTCGATTTCTCGATCGGTTTCGGTGGCTTCAAGCAATCGGGGCTGGGGCGTGAAGGCGGGCGCGCCGGCCTGCTGGCGTTCCTCGAATCCAAGACGATATTGCTCGACGGCACACCGGCACGCCTGGACGAAGGCGCAGCTACCGTCGCCGGCGTCTCCGGCTGAGCCCGCGCCCGATGCGGCCCTTTATCGTCGATGTCGATCCGGCCGTCGTTTCCCGGATCATGGCAAAGGTGCGCGCCTTCGAATGGCCGGTCGATCCCGGCACGGGGGACTGGTCGCTGGGAACGGACAGTGCCTTCCTGCGCAAGCTCCAGACCCATTGGCTTGAACGCTTCGATTGGTCCGCGGCGCAGACGGAGCTCAACCGCTTCCCGCAGTTCAAGGCCGGCATCGACGGCATCGACGTGCACTTCCTGTTCAAGAAGGGCAGCGGGCCATCGCCGATGCCGCTGCTGTTGGTGCATGGGTGGCCGGGATCCACGCTCGAATTCCACGGGATCATCGATTCCCTGGCCGATCCGAGCGGAGCGGATGAGTTGGCCTCCTTCGATGTCATCGCGGCGTCGCTGCCGGGATACGGCTTCTCCGGCAAACCCGTTCCCCCGATCGGGCCGCGGAGGACGGCGGCGCTGTTCAACAAGCTGATGGCCCAGGTCCTTGGATACGATCGATATTTCTCCCAGGGCGGGGATTGGGGATGCGTGGTCTGCTCCTGGCTGGCCTTCGACCACCCCGCGCATAATGTCGCGATCCATCTAAACCTGATCGGGCTGCTCCCTGGCGGGGAGGGGCACGCCCCGAAGCCGCTGCCGCCTCGAACGGACGAGGAGGCCGAATGGACACGGGACACTGCTGCGCGCATGGCGATGGAAGGGGGGTATAGCGCCGTCCAGATGACCCGCCCGCAGACCTTGGGCTATGGCCTCAACGACAGCCCGATGGGGGTGGCGGCCTGGATCATCGAGAAATTCCACGCCTGGTCGGATCGCGACGGCCGGCAGTTGGACGAGTTGTTCGGCCTCGATCTGCTGCTCACCAACATCATGATCTATCTGGTCACGAACAGCTTCAACACATCGACCTGGATGTACCGCGGCGCCTTGGAAGAAGGCACCTTTATCCCGCATGGACAGCGGGTGGACGTGCCTGTCGCCCTGGCCAACTTTCCGTTCGACATCATCAGGAACCCGCCACGCAGCTATGTCGAGCAGGCCTATCGGATCGAGCGTTGGACCGATTTCGATCGAGGTGGCCATTTCGCCGCGTTGGAAGCTCCGGAACAAATGGTGACCGACATACGCGGGTTCTTCGCGGACCTCAGGAACCTGCTTTGATTGCGAGGACGGCCTCAGGTTGCTCGGTCCGGGGCATTGCCCTTGCCGTGTGATAACGCCGCAAACCGGCGAAATGGAGGGGGCATTGTCTAAAGCGAAACGGGTTTGGTTGGCTGCCGCAGCGGCAGCGCTGAGCGTCGTCCTTTTGGCGGGTTCGGGACATTTCCAGGGTGGGGGCGCCACTTCGGAAAGCGTTGTGGCCTCGAGGGGCGACAATGCGCCGCTTCGCGATGCGAGCGGCGGCGACGACTGGCCTACCTACGGCCGCACCTATGGGGAGCAGCATTACAGCCCGCTCACAGACATCAATGACAGCAATGTCGCGAAGGTGGGGCTGGCCTGGTATCTGGACCTGGGGCCGGGCAACCCGGCCACGATCCCGGTGGCCGTGGACGGCATCCTCTATTTCGCCAGCGGGCTGAGCGTGGTCCATGCGGTCGACGCGCGATCGGGCAAGCTCCTTTGGGTTTTCGACAGCGAGACGCCCGAACATGCCGGCGCCAAGATGCGCCAGGGGTGGGGTAGCCGCGGAATAGCCTATTGGAATGGCAAAGTTTACACCGCGACGCCCGATGGCCGCCTCATCGCGATCGACGCCAGGACGGGGAAGCGGCTTTGGTCGACGCTGACCGTCGGCAAGGAGGATGGCCGGTACATCACGGGTGCGCCGCGCGTGTTCGATGGCAAGATCGTGATCGGCCATGGCGGCGCCGATAGCTCGGCGGTGCGCGGCTATGTCACCACCTATGACGCGGAGACCGGCAAGCAGCTCTGGCGCTTCTTCACGGTGCCGGGCAATCCGGCCGACGGTTTCGAGGATGATGCCCAGAAGATGGCCGCGTCAACCTGGTCGGGCCAGTGGTGGAAATATGGCGGCGGCGGGACGGTCTGGAACGCGATCACCTATGACGCGGAAACCGATACGATACTGCTGGGCACCGGCAACGGGGCGCCCTGGAACCGCAAGATCCG